>NZ_JASHKU010000009.1:0-323981 GCF_030056875.1 Rhodococcus sp. IEGM 1351
TCGATCCGGCCGCTGTCGAGGATCGCGTAGTACCGCTCGATCATGAGTGCATCGGTCATGAAATGAACTTAGTTCAACCCGACGCCGATTGTCGAGAGTCCTTGCCGCGATGGCTTGGACGAAACTAAACTGAACTCACGTCAATTTGAGGAGAGTTTCATGCCGTCCCCCCATTCCCATCCCTGGCCCGAGACCGAACCCCCGGCGATGACGCCCGTCGCCGAGCACGACGATATCCGGGCGGTGGTCCGCCAGTTGCTGGATCGACATTCGACGCTCGAGGCCGGCCGTCTCGCCGCCGAGTCGGAAATCGGCTATTCACCCGAGTTGTGGTCGCTTCTCGTCAAGGAGATGAACGTCGCCGCGCTGGCGGTGCCGGAGGAGCGCGGCGGTCTGGGTTACGGCGTGGTCGAACTCGGGATCGTTCTCGAAGAATGCGGGCGCGCGCTGGTCGGCGAACCCGTGCTCACGTCCGCGACGCTGGGGGTGCACGCCCTACTCGCCGCCGACAGGTGCCCGCAGGTCGACGAACTGCTGGGGCGGGTCGTCCAGGGCGAACTCGTCGCGACCGTGACAGCTCTGAGCGAGGAGACCGATTTCGTCGACGCCACCCGGACCGGAGGTCGCTGGTCGGTGTCCGGCCGCGCGACCAACGTCGTGCAGGGCGGCGCGGCCGATATCGTCGTGCTACTCGGGCGCGGTGACGAGGGGCCCGGCCTCTACGCGGTGGATCTGCGTACAGCCCCGGTGCGGCGCACGGAGCTTCCGGTCATCGATCCCAGTCGGCGGCAGGCGAATCTGCTCTTCGACGACGCGGACGCCGTGCGTCTCGTCGGACCCGGCGACGCAGTGCGGACGGCCGCATCACTGCACAGCCTGGGAGTGATCGGGCTGGCCTGCGAACATGTGGGAATCGTCGATCGTCTACTCGAAAGCACAACGGGCTACACGATGCAGCGTCACCAGTTCGGGCGAGCGATCGGCTCCTTCCAGGCCGTCAAGCATCGACTGGCCAACACTTTGGTCGAGTTGGAGAAGGCTCGATCGGCGGCGCGGTATGCGGCCGCCGTGTTCTCGGAAGACCCGGACTCCGCGGCGCTCCCGGCCGCGGTCGCGGGGGCGATCTGCACCGAGGCCGCGATCGGCACCGCTCTCGAGGCCGTGCATTTGCATGGCGGTGTCGGCTTCACCTGGGAACATGCCGCGCATTCCTACGTTCGCCGCGCGCTCGGCGACGAACCGCTTCTCGGTGATTCACGGGCGCACCGCAGTCGCGTCGCGGATCTCGTCGGGCTCTGAATCGGGGGCGTCTGCCCCGGCTGAATCGAAACCTCTTGCTCCGCCCTATTGACGGACCCTCGCCCACCCAGTAGAACTGAAGTGAATCCAGTTCAGTTTTAACCCTCGAAAGGACACCGACATGGTGGACACCGACCACATCGTGCTCGAGAAGGACGGCGACGTCGCCCGCGTATGGCTCAACCGCCCGCACAAGAAGAACGCGGTCACCGTCGAGCTGCTGCATCGCCTCGACGAGATCATCGTGGAGGTCGACAACGACCCCAACCTCAAGGTGCTCGTCCTGCGTGGACGTGACGGCACCTTCTGCTCGGGCTTCGACCTCGACGAACTGCGGGAGAAGTACGTCGGCTCCACCACCGCGATGGACGTCGCCGTACTGTCCGCCAAGGTGTGCGACCGCCTGTACTCGATGAACACGCCGTCCGTCGCGGTGCTCGAAGGCTTCGTCACCGCAGGCGGTTTCGAGCTCATGATCTCCTGCGACTTCGCCATCGCCGCCGACGACGCCCGGATCGGCGACTTCCACATCCGCCGCGCGTTGTTCGGTGGGGCAGGCCCGATCTACCGGCTCCCGCGGATGATCGGCATTCGGAAGACCAAGGAGCTCATGCTGACCGGCAAACTCCTCACCGGCAAGGAGGCGGAGGCCTTCGACCTGATCAACGCCTCGGCACCGCCCGAAGACCTCGACAAGCTTCTCGCCGAGTTCATCGCCCCGATCGTCGACAAGAGCCCGTTCATGATGAAGCTCACCAAGATGTGCATCGACCGCGGTCTCGACGCGGACATCCAGTCGCTGATGGTGATGGAGCACCTCGCCGTCGGCAACGCGCTGCAGTCCGAGGACGCCCGAGAAGGCGTGAACGCCTTCCTCGAAAAGCGTGAGCCGGTCTGGGTCGGTCGCTGATCCGACGCCGACGACGAATCCCGAGGAGAGAATGAGGATGGGCGAGACACATACCGCGCCTGCGCTCGGCGCGAGCCGGTGCTCCCACTGCTCGACTGTCGCGTTCCCGGCCACCGGCCTGTGCTCGCAGTGCTCACGACCGGCGATGTCGCCGTTCACCCTGAGCACACGCGGGACGGTCTGGGCGTACACGGTTCAGCGGTTCGCCCCGAAATCCCCGCCGTATGTCCCGCCGGCGAACGGTTTCGCGCCGTTCGCCGTCGGCTACGTCGAACTCCCCGAGGGAATCAAGATCGAAGCCGTGCTCGAATGCCACGACTTCGACGAGCTGGACGACGGGGCGCCGGTGACCTTGATCGCCACGGCGCCGGTGCCCCGGTTCGCCACCGATGCCTATCTGAAGGAGATCCGCTGATGTCCACCGTGTCGATCATCGGGGCCGGACTGTCGAAGTTCGGACGTCAGCCGGGCAAGAGCGGTCGACAGCTGGCGCTGGATGCGATTGCGTCCGCGTTGACGGACGCCGGCATCGGGTGGACCGATGTTCAGGTCGCATTCGGTGGCAGTGACGGTTCCGGGCTCGCCGACACCCTCGTCGCCGAACTCGGGCTCACGGGAATACCCTTCACCAACGTCAAGAACGGTTGCGCGACCGGCGGTAGCGCGCTGGTGTCGGCCGTCAACGCGATTCGTGCGGGTGCCGCCGACATCGCACTCGCGGTCGGATTCGACAAACATCCGCGCGGCGCCTTCGACCCGGCACCGGAGGATTGGGGTCTGCCCGTCGGCTACGGCGAGGCGGGCCTGATGGTCACCACCCAGTTCTTCGGCATCAAGATCGCGCGGTACATGCGCGAGCACGCAATCAGTGCACCGACTCTGGCCGCCGTGGCGGAGAAGGCGTACCGCAACGGCTCGCTGAACCCGAATGCCTGGCGGCGCGAACCGATGTCCGCTGAGGCAATCGCCGCAGCGGACATGGTCAACGACCCGCTGACGCGATACATGTTCTGCTCTCCCGGCGAGGGGGGTGCCGCCGTCGTCGTGGCGAGTGAGGCCGCCGCCCGGCGCCTCGGCGGAAGGCCGGTGTACTTGCGCGGAATCTCGGCGGGCACCCGCCGGTTCGGTTCCTTCGAGGTGTTCGGTCCGTCGATACAGGGCCGGGGAACCCCACCCAGCGTGAGCACGTCTACCGCCGCCGCCGCATTCGAGCAGGCCGGACTCGGTCCCTCGGATGTGGACGTCGCGCAACTCCAGGACACGGAGAGCGGTGCCGAGATCATGCACATGGCCGAGTGCGGATTCTGTGAGCACGGCGAACAGGAGAAACTGATCGCGGCAGGCGAGACGGAGATCGGCGGCCGGATCCCAATCAACACCGACGGCGGATGCATCGCCAACGGGGAACCGATCGGCGCCTCCGGCCTCCGGCAGATACACGAGATCGTCACGCAGTTACGCGGGGAGGCCGGTGCCCGACAGGTTCCCGGACACCCGCGCATCGGATTCACCCATGTCTACGGTGCGCCCGGAATCAGCGCCTGCACCGTCCTGTCCGTCTGAGGAAGAGCCATGAATCAAGCAACGATGCCCGACCTGGACCAGTTCGTGGATGAAGCGCGGGCATGGCTGAGAACCGTCGCCGAACCGCGCACCCAGATCAAATGGGGAGTGGGATCCGACTCGGTCGCCGTCTTCGAGAATTGGACAGCGGAGCAGGAGCGGGACGAGACCGACCATATCCGCGCGTACGAGCAGACGAAGTTCGACGCCGGCTGGGGCTCGATGAACTGGCCGGCCGAGTACGGTGGCCGCGGCCTGCCGATGTCCTACGTCCTCGCGTTCCGGCGGGAGGAGAACGCATTCGACGTGCCGCGCCGGACCGAAATGTTCTCGGTGACTCAGCAACTGGTAGCCCCGGCGATCGCCCAGTGGGGAACACCGGAACAGTGCGAGCGGTATGTGCGCGCGATGCTCCGGACCGATATCATTGCCTGTCAGCTCTTTTCGGAGACCGAAGCCGGATCCGACCTTGCCGCCGTCCGGACGAGGGCAGTCGAACGGAATGGCCGGTGGACGATCACCGGGCACAAGGTCTGGACGTCCGGCGCCCGCGTCGCCGACGTCGGGGTGGCGGTGTGCCGTACCGACCCCGAAGCGCCCAAACACACAGGCCTCACGGTGTTCCTGGTCCCGATGGATGCTCCCGGGGTCACCGTCCGCCCGATCCGCCAGATGACCGGGGGCAGTTCCTTCAACGAGGTCTATCTCGACGGTGTCGAACTGTCGGACGACCACCGGTTGGGGCCCGTGGGGGAGGGGTGGCCGGTCGCCTTGACGGTGCTGGCGGCCGAACGACTCGATGCCGGGAACCTGGGTCTGGCCAACGCCGATCACGCCGTCGAACTCGCCCGTCACCTCGACCGGCCGCTCACCGAGATCGAGCGTGACAAGGTCGCGGACCTCGTGACCCGCAGCTATGTCCAGCGCGTGACCGGAATGCGGGTGGCCGCGGCAGTGGTCGCCGACAAGGACCCCGGCCCCGAGGCTTCGGTGGGCAAGTTGCTTGCCACGGACACCATGGCGCGCACGTCGGAGGTGGTCCGGCTGTTGCTGGGACGCGATCTGATTGCCGACTCGGGCGAGTGGGGAACGTTCGCGTGGACGGAGCATGTGCTCGGCGCACCCGGGTACCGGATCGCGGGCGGCACCGACGAGATCCAGCGCAACATCCTCGCCGAGCGTGTTCTCGGTCTGCCGAGGGAGCCGCGCCGATGATCACGAACAGCACGCTCGGCGTCCGGGTGGCCCAGCGCCTGCGCGAGCAGAGCCCCGGCCTCGACATCGGCGCACTCGAGCCACTTCTCGGTGGGCATTCCGGGTTGACGTACAAAGTGCCGACCAGCGACGGCGACCTCGTGGTCAAGGCGGTTCCCGAGGGGCAACGCCCCATCGGGCGGCACGACATGGTGCGTCAGGCGCGGATCATGGAAACACTCGGTGCGACAGAGGTTCCCGTGCCTCGGATCGTCGCCGTCGACGAGAGCGGGCCGGCGTGGTTCGCGATGGAGTGTGTGGCCGGGGAATCACTCGAGCCGGTGCTCGATACGCCGCCGGTCGAACCGGCCGTCGCGGCCGCGCGGATGCGCCGTGCGGCCGCGGTACTGCCGCTGCTGCACGCGGTGCCGGTCGACACGATCCCGGCGGCCGGGGATCCGTTGTCACCCGCTGCGGAGCTGGCCCGGTGGAAACGCACCCTGGACGCCGTTCCCCCCGAGCTCGTCAGTGGGGGCGACGAGTTGCTGCGTCTGCTCGCCGCCGATCTCCCCGACGCGCTGCCACCGACGCTGGTGCACGGCGACTACCGGCTCGGCAACATCATCGCGCGTGACACCGAGCCGGCGGCGTTGATCGACTGGGAGATCTGGAGCCTGGGCGATCCGCGGGTCGAATTGGGCTGGTTCCTCGTCTTCGCCGACGGTGCGAACTTTCCCGGCGTGGGGCGCGCGGTGCCGGACCTGCCGTCCGCGGACGAACTGATCGACCTCTACACCGGGGACCACCCGGCACTGCCGGACATGAACTGGTTCAACGCGCTCGGCCGTCTGAAGATGGCGGCGATCATGGGCCACAACCTGCGCCGGCACCGTGAGGGCCGCCACCACGACCCCGACCAGGAACGGCTGCCCGACACCATCTCGCAGCTCATCCGCAGCGGAACCGCGCTACTTGCCTGATCAACCTCCGATCATCGCGTGACGCGATGACGGAACAGAGAGGACCTCACGTGGACTTCGAATACTCCGCGCGCACCGAGCGACTGCTCGAGCAGCTGCGGACCTTCATGGAAGAGCACGTCTATCCGGCCGAGGCCGTGTACGACGAGCAGATCCGTGCAAATGCCAACCCCCACGAGCAGCCGAAGGTCATGCTGGACCTGCAGGCGAAGGCACGAGAACTCGGATTGTGGAACCTCTTCATGACGCACGGCGAGTGGGGCGCCGGGCTCACCAACCTCGAGTACGCCCCGCTCGCCGAGCTGGTCGGCCGCTCGGTGATCGGCAACGAGGCCGTCAACTGTTCGGCACCCGACACCGGCAACATGGAGATCCTCGCCATGTTCGGCACCGAGCAGCAGCAGTCCCGCTGGCTGGAGCCGCTCCTCGACTGCTCGATCCGGTCGGCGTTCGCCATGACGGAACCGGATGTGGCGAGCTCCGACGCCACCAATATCACGTCGACCATCCGCCGCGAGGGCGACGAGTACGTCCTGAACGGCCGGAAATGGTACACCTCAGGGATTCTCGACCCCGACTGCAAGCTCGTCATCTTCATGGGCAAGTCCGATCCCGACGCTCCGACGTACCGGCAGCAGAGCATGATCCTGGTGCCCGCGGATTCTCCCGGTATCGAGGTCCTCCGCGATCTGCCTATGTTCGGGTACCGCGACCGGCTCGGTCACGGCGAGGTCCAGTTCACGGACGTCCGGGTACCTGCCGATCACATGCTCGGCGCCGAGGGCGACGGTTTCGCGATCGCGCAGGGCAGGCTGGGGCCGGGGCGCATGCACTACGCGATGCGCGCGATCGGCATGGCCGAGCGCGCCCTCGAGCTGATGTGCCGACGAGCTCTGCAGCGCAATGCCTTCGGTGCACCGCTCGCCGATCGCGGTGTGGTACGGGAGTGGATCGCGCGCAGCCGGATGGAGATCGACCAGATCCGGCTGCTGGTTCTCCAGTCGTCGTGGCTGATGGACACCCGTGGCAACGCCGCCGCCCGCTCGGAAGTCGCCGCGATCAAGGTTGCGGCCATGGAGGTCGCTCATCGAGTGGTCGACCACGCCGTCCAGACCTACGGCGCGGCAGGGGTGAGTGACGACACGATCCTGGCCCGGCTGTATGCGATCACCCGGGCACTGCAGATCGCCGACGGCCCCAACGAAGTCCATCTGCGCACCATTGCGCGCCTCGAACTGAAGAAGTACGCATGAACGCAACGCGAGAACTGACAGGCAAGGTCGCTCTCGTCACGGGGGCCACCCGTGGGCTCGGATACGCCATCGCGAGCGGGCTGGCGGCCGCGGGGGCCACCGTGATCGTGTCGAGCCGCAAGGAGGACGCGTGCATCTCCGCGGCCCTCGCGATCACGAGGGACACCGGTGGCATCGCCGAACCGCTCGCACTGCACGTCGGGAAGTGGGACGCGATCGAACTCGCCGTCGACCAGATTCTCACGCAGTTCGGAAGCCTCGACATCGTTGTCAACAACGCCGGCATCGCGCCGCTGTCGCCGAATCTCGAATCGGTCTCCGAGTCGCTCTTCGACAAGACGATCGAGGTCAACCTCAAGGGCCCGTTCCGGCTCATGGCGGTGGCCGGCGCCAGGATGAGCGCGGCCGGAGGCGGTTCGATCATCAACATCTCGAGCATCGGCGCACTGCGGCCCAGCCCGCCGGAGGCGATGTACGCGGCATCGAAGAACGGCCTCAACGCGCTGACGATGGCCTTCGCTCAGGAATACGCGCCCCGGGTACGGGTGAACTGCATCATGCCGGGCGGATTCGCGACCGACATGGCGGCGGACTGGGACGACGAGTTCGTCGGCAAGATCATCGACCGACTCCCGGCCGGGCGCCTGGGGAACCCGGACGAAATCGCCGGTCTCGTCGTGCATCTGGCGGGTGACCGTGCCGGTTACACCACGGGGGCCGTCATCCCGGTCGACGGCGGGCGCACCGCCGTCTACTGACGCGCGCGTGCCACGAACACGAGTAGGAGCCAACCACATGCAGGTACCCGAGCTGTTCCAGCTGAGCGGTCGCGTCGCCGTCGTCACAGGTGCGTCGTCCGGCCTGGGAATGGGATTCGCGCGGACACTGGCGTCGGCGGGGGCGACGGTCTTCGCGGCCGCCCGCCGTGTCGAGCGTCTCGCGGCGCTGGCAGGCGAGGTCGACGGGGTCGTCCCCGTCGAGTGCGACATCACCGTGGACTCGGACCGGCGCTCGCTCGTGGATCGGGCACTCGCGCGGGCCGGGCGGATCGACGTCCTCGTCAACAACGCGGGCAGACCCGGCAGACCGAACGCCGAGGACGAGAGCCCGGAGGAGTTCTCCTCGATTCTCGACGTCAATCTGGCCGCGGGATTTCATCTCGCCACGTGCGTCGCCTCGGCCACACCGGCGGGCGAGGCAGCATCGATCATCAATATCTCCTCCGTCGTCGGGCTCGTCTCGACGGCACCCATTGGCGGTGCGAGCTATGCGGCATCGAAAGCCGGCGTGCTCGGGCTGACCCGTGAGCTCGCCGGGCAGTGGGGTAGACGTGGCATTCGCGTGAACGCCATCGTGCCGGGCTGGTTCGACACGGAAATGACCGATGGATTATTCAGCAACCAGCGCTCGGCGGACTGGGTGCGCCGCAACACGATGCTCGCCCGCGGCGGACGCCCCGGCGAAGTGGACGGCGCCGTGCTCTTCCTGGCATCGGACGCGTCGTCCTACGTCACAGGCCAGACTCTGGTGGTCGATGGCGGCTGGACCGCCCGGTAGGCAAAGGTGACACCCATGGAAGTTCCGACGATGCGCGCAGTGCGCCTGACCAGCTGGGGTGACGGTGCGCGGGTTGTGCGCGTCCCGGTTCCCGAACCTCAGGGGAATCAGCTGCTCCTCCGGGTCACCGCCGCCGGGCTGTGCAGATCCGATCTGCACGTGATGGACGCACCCGCAGGAGTATTCGACTATCCCCTCCCGTTCACGCTCGGGCACGAGGTGGCGGGAACCGTCGTCGCTGCGGGCCCGGAGGCCGACAAGTCCTGGATCGGTGAGTCCGTCGTGGTCCATGGTGTCTGGTCGTGCGGGCAGTGCCGCAACTGCCGCCGAGGCCGCGAGAACTATTGCTTCGAATTGGGCCCACGCGAGGACGGTCGTCTCGCCGCGATCGGCAACGGCATCGGCTACGACGGTGGCCTGGCCGACACCATGATCGTTCCATCGGAGCGGTGCCTGGTACGCACCTACGGGCTCGCCCCCGAGAGTGCCGCCCCACTGGCCGATGCCGCCCTGACGGCGTATCACGCAATCCGTACCAACCGGGATCTCGTCGACGCCGACTCCGTGTCCGTGGTGGTCGGTGTCGGGGGACTGGGCCATATCGCGGTCCAGGTTCTTCGCGCGCTCGGCGCGGGAACGATCATCGCGGTCGATCCGCGTGAGAGTTCGCGCGACCTCGCGCGTCGACTGGGGGCGGACATTGCGGTGTCGGACATCGCGGAGGTTGCGGCCTCTCGGCCCGGTGTCGCCCGGCGTCACTGCGCTGATGTGGTCTTCGATTTCGTGGGAGCGCCGGACACGATGGAATCGGCGGCGCAGTTGCTCGCCCCCGGCGGCCGACTGGTCACCGTCGGCAGCGCCGGCGGCCGGCTCACGGTGGGCAAAGACGTGGGACTCGCGACGGGGTGGCAGGTGACTGCGCCGTTCTGGGGAACGCGCGCAGACCTCGAGGCCGTGGTCGACCTTGCGAACCGAGGCTTGCTGGCCGTCGAGGCGACCGCGTACCCGTTGGACAACGTTCTCGACGTGTATTCGAAGTTGCGGCGCGGCGAGATCACCGGGAGGGCCGTCGTGATCCCGTAACGGACGAAAAGCTGGATGCGGTGCGCGTTGTAGTCAATAATGAAACTAGTTCACTTCAATGAAAGGTCGGCGGAATGTGGGAGCTGGCACGCGAATTCGTTGCTCGCGCAGCGAATTCTCCGGATGACATCGCAGTCGTCGATGCGACGGGGGAGCACACGGTGGCGGAGGTTGTCGCGGCGGCAACCGGGCTCGCCGCCCAGCTGGACGCCGCGACGGGTGGCTCACCGACGGTGCTGGTGCAGGCTGACAACACGTGGCGCACACTCGCCGCGGCCATCGCCGTCGGACTGCGCGGCGGTCTGATCGCGGTGTTCAGTCGACACGCCACCCCGTCGGAGTTCGCTGTGGCCTTGGACGACATCGCACCCGACGTGGTGATCGCCGACCGGCAATCGCTCTCGCAGTGGGGTGTACCGGAGGACCGGTTCTGCGAGGAGGCGGTCGCGACGGCAGGCTGGGTGATGCGCTGGTCGCGATCACCGGTCAGCGACATCGAGCGGTGGAACGGCGGGATCGCGATCGCGATGACGTCCGGGTCGACCGGACATCCCAAGTGCGTGGTGCAGTCCGAATCTGCAATCCGGTACGCCTGCCGGTGCACGATCGAGGCGGTCGGTCTCGAACCCGGAGATCCTGTCGCGGCGTTCGTGCCACTGTCGTCGGTAGCCGCTTTCTGCTTCGGGCTCTATCTCCCCGCCGTGCTGGCCGCGCCGATGGTCTGCATGGACGGCTGGAAGCCTGCGACAGCCCTCCAGATCGTCCGGGAACACCGGGTCGCGTGGACGATGCTCGTCCCGACCATGGCGCTTCAGCTGGCCGTCGCGCCGGACGCTGCGGGAGCGCTGACGTCGCTGCGCGCAATGACCGTCGGCGGCGGTCCCATGGACGCCGGCGCGCTCGGGCGCGCCGAGCAGACTCTCGGCACCACGTTCCTGCGTGTGTTCGGTATGTCCGAGTGTCTCGGGCACACGACCCCGCTGCCCGCGGACGAACCGGACGTCCGCCTGGGGCGGGACGGTCGTCCCTTCCCCGGGACCGTCGTCCGGGCGGTCGACGCACACGGCGCTCCTCTGCCACCGGGCCGCGTGGGCGATGCCCAGGTCAAGGGTCCCTCCCTCTTCGTCGGTTATGCACGGTCTGGGGTTCCTGCGCCCCCCGAACTCACCGCGGACGGATTCCTGCCCACCGGCGACCTCGTCGAAGTCGCCGAAGACGGCACCATCCGGGTGATGGGGCGTCAGAAGCAGATAATCATTCGTGGGGGCCGCAACATCGATATCAACGAGGTCGAGGCCGCGATCGCGCGCATCCCGACCGTGTCCCAGGTGTGTGTGGTCCCGGTTCCGGACGAGCTACTCGGTGAACGTGCCGCGGCTTTGGTCGTGAGCACGGGTGCACCGGTTACCCTCGGTGAGGTGACTGCGCACCTCGGAGACGTCGAGTTCCCGAAGTTCAAGTGGCCGGAGTTCGTCTTCACGATCGACGATCTGCCGCAGAATCGGGTGGGGAAGCTGTCTCGGCCGGATGCGGTGGACCTTGCAACACGCCTGCTCGCGGGTGCCGACAGCCACTCATATTGACCCGACTTCACCTCAGTTCAGGTAGTCTCTGAGGTGCCGACCCGAAAAACAGATGGATGGGGGACCCGTGTCCGTAGAAGCTATGACGCTCCGCGATGGTCCGCGTTCGAAGCGTGGGCTCATTCTGACGGCCGCGATCGAACGCTTCGGGGAGGTCGGCTTCGAGCACACGAAGTGGGCGTCGATTGCCGACGAGGTCGGTATCGGCCAGACGGCGCTCTATCACTATTTCGAGTCGAAGGGTCACTGCCTGCTGACCATCATGCGTCTCGAACTGGCGGAGTCCCTCGAGCGATTCACGGCCGCGATCGAGGGCGTCGACGACCCGGTGGAGGCGTTGGGTGCCGCCGTCACCAGTGCGCTGGAAGCGACCCCCCGGGACGCCTTGCAGCGTCGCATCCTCCAGAGTCACATGGATCTGCTCGCCACTCCCCGCCAATCCGAGAAGGAAGAAGCCGAGCGCCAGACCTCACGTGCGCTGGTGAACTCGATCGAAGAGGCGTGGTCTCTCCTCATTGCGAAGGGGATCGGCGCCGGAGTCTTCGCCGACGCCGATCCACGTCTGATTGCCCGGCTGATTCTCGGACTCGTCGTCAGTGTGTGGCGGTGGTATCGCCCCGGCGGGGACATGACCCTGGACCAGCTCAACCAGCACGTTCGCGACGCCACCCTGCGCATCGTCCGCGCGTAACGCGGGCGTCTGCGGAGGGGTGGTTTTTCTTACTCTCGATATTTGAACTAAATTCAGGTCAGTTATGGAGTGATGATGTACAACTTGATCGTCTTGGCCGCGCGTCCGCACGACTGGAGTCATGAGCAGTTCATCGAGTGGTGGCGCGGTGAACATGCCGACGTGACCTACCCGCTGCCGGGCCTGCGGCGCTGGCAGCACACCGAGGTGCTCGACGCCATGGACGACCGGTCCCGGGAATGGGACGGCGTCTCGATTCTGAGCTTCGACTCCCGTGAGGACCTCGATGCCGCGCTCGCCAGCCCGGAATGGCAAGCCGCAGTGGACAACGTCGGCCAGATGCGTGGAAAACGCATCCTCGTCATGGGGGAGGAGAAAACGATGGTCGAAGTGGACAGCGGTCAATCATGAGGGCGCACTGGATGGAACCGGGCTGCTACGAGGTGGCGCCCGGTGTGCATCGAGTGCCCCTCCAGATGCCTGGAGACGGCCTCGGGGCAGTGAACATCTATGCCCTCGAGACCGAGGACGGGCTTGCCCTCATCGACGGTGGCTGGCGAGTCGGCACGACCTTCGACGAGATGGAGCGCGCCCTGCTTCGGATCGGGCGCAGCACCGAGCAGATTCACGACATCTATGTCACCCACGTGCACCGCGATCACTACACGTTCGCGATCGAACTCCGCCGCCGACACGGCTCCCGCGTCCACCTCGGGATCGCCGAGGCTGACGGATTGGCAGCCGTCAGTGCACTCGGCAGTAACGTGCCGACGGATTCGCTACACGAACTCCGCCGCGCCGGTGCCACTCTCCTGGCGGACACGGTCGAGGTTCTGACCGCTGCGGAGCCGTTCCACCCCTCGGACTGGGAACAGCCCGACCACTGGCTCACCGCAGGTCCGGTCCGGATCGGACGGCGCACACTCGATGTGGTGCACACGCCCGGTCACACGAAGGGGCACATGGTATTTCACGACGAAGAACAAGAGGTGCTCTTCAGTGGCGACCACGTCCTGCCCACGATCACACCGTCGATCGGCTTCGAACTCGGCGACTGGGATCTGCCGTTGGGGCGCTACCTCGAGTCGCTGACCCGTCTGCTCGAACGCCCCGACTCGCAACTGCTCCCGGCGCACGGAGATCCGACGCCGAGCGTGCACCTGCGCGTCGAAGAACTTCTCGCACATCATGACCGGCGTTTCATATCCATGCGCGACGCGCTGGTCTCGCTCGGGCCCGCGACCGCGATTGCCGTCGCAGACGCGGTCACGTGGACCCGTCGCGAGAGGCCGTTCTCCACTCTCGACCCGTTCAATCAAATGATCGCCACCTGTGAGACCCTCGCCCACCTCGACATGTTGGTCGATCGTGGCCGGCTAACGGTCCGAAGACGAGACGACCGCGACGTCTTCTCCGTCGTCTGAGTGCGGAAGGATTCCCAATGCAGAGTCACGAGTTGAAACTGGCGCGCCATCCCCAGGGGAAGGTCCGGCCGTCGGACTTCCGCCTCGACATGGTGACGGTTCCCGAAGAACTGACGCCCGGTGACATTCTCGTGCGCAACTCGTGGTTGTCGATCGACCCGTCTGTCAGGATGCGTCTCGGCCCCACGGGTCCCGCGGGCTACCTCCCACCGTTCCGCATCGGGGAGACACTGACCGGGTTGGCTGTCGGCGAGGTACTCGAGTCCCGTGACCCCGGCTTCGAGAAGGGCGACACGGTTCTGCACATCAAGGGTTTTCGCGAGTTCGCGGTGGTCCGGCAGGGCAGCGAAACCTTGGCCGGGGCAGGCGGAGTGACACGCCTCGACACGAGCGTGCACCCGCCGCAATCCTATCTCGGAGCGCTGGGCAGTTCCGGGCTCACGGCGTACGTGGGATTGCAGTGCATCGGTGGACTCACGAGCGGAGACGTCGTGTGGATCTCGTCGGCCGCGGGTGCGGTCGGCAGCCTCGCCGCGCAGATTGCGAAGCTCCGAGGTCACTACGTGGTCGGCAGCACAGGTTCCGGTGAGAAGGTCAGGTTCCTGCTGGACGAACTGAAACTCGATGCAGCATTCGACTACCACAGCCCGGACCTGGTGGAAGCACTCGGGTGCGCGGCACCGGACGGCATCGACCTGTATTTCGACAACGTGGGTGGAGCGCATCTCGAGGCCGCCCTGTATCACCTCCGGACGGGCGGCCGCGTGGCCATGGCGGGCGCCGTCGCCTCCTATGACGCGGACACGGCGGCACCGAGTCCGGGCAATCTCTTTCAGATCGTCGCGAAGAACCTGACGGTGCAGGGTTTCCGGGCTGGAGCCTACGACCATCTGCTCGGCGACATGCGGGCCGAGGTGGGAAGCTACCTCCGCGACGGTCGCCTCGTTGTCGAGGAAACCGTGTTCGACGGCCTCGGGTCGGCGCCGGACGCCATCGTCGCGATGCTGCAGGGCCGGACCGTGGGAAAGACGCTGTGCTGCCTACGCTGATGCTCCCAGACGAACATGGCCTCCGCATCACGCGGAGGCCATGTTCGTTCTGCGTAGCTCAGGCCGCCGTCCACCCACCGTCGGCGTAGATCTCCGAGCCGGTGACGAAGGTGGAGTCGTCGCCGGCCAGGAAGGCGACGACGGCCGCGATCTCCTCACCCCGCCCGAGTCGACCCATCGGGGTGCCGGCCAGCATCTCGCGGTGACGCTCGCTGCCCTCCCAGCGCTCGAGTAGTGGGGGCGTCCCGATGAATCCCGGGTGCAGAGAGTTGACGCGCACCCTCGCTTTCGCCCAGTGCAGGGCAGCGTTCTTGGTCATCGTGCGGACTGCCCCTTTGGCGGCTGCATAGGCAACGCTGTTGCCCAGGCCGCCCACCGTTCCCAGTATCGAGCACATGTTCACGATCGAACCGCCGCCGCTCCGCTCGATCAGCGGGCCGGCGTGTTTCATACCCAGCCACGTGCCGGTCTGGCCGACCCCGATCACCCGATCCCACTGTGATCGGGTTTCCTCGTCGACCGTGGCGACGCTGCCGATGGCAGCGTTGTTGACCAAGGCGTGCAGCGCGCCGAACGTGCTCTCGGTTGCTGCCACGACGTCTTCCCACTGTTCCTCGGAGGAGACGTCGAGGGCGAGCGCTGTATGTCGCTCGGGCTGGGTGAGCGTATCGAGCAAGTCCTGGCAGCCCGACTTCTCGAGATCAGTCAGGACGACGTGAGCGCCCTCTTCGGCGAGCCTTCGGACGATCTCCGCGCCGATACCACCGGTCGCACCCGTCAGTAGGACGACCTTGTCGCGAAGTCGGTCAGGGCCGACAGTCATCTGGACTCCTTGTCACTTGTTCGGCTCGGGCAGGGAAGGTCGACATCAGAGGTTGCTCAACACGTTTCGGCCACCGACGAGCATCGCGACCACTACACCGATGCTGGTCACCGCGGTCATGAGAAGAGCCATCGCGGCCACGAGCGGGTAGGAGCCGTTCTCCCACAGGTCGAACAGCAGCGTCCCCATCACCTGTGTCGTGGCGGCACGGACGAGCAGTGAGGCGGCGAACTCGTGGGTCAGCAGGATGAACATCAGGGCGACGGAACTGAGCACGGTCGGCCTCATCAGCGGCAGAATCACCCGCACATTGGTGACGAACGGGCTCGCGCCGCTCGTTGCCGACGCCTCGGCATAGGTCTCGCCTAGCGACAGCATCGCCGTCATTTGCATCCGGGTGGAGAAGGGCACCATCAGCACGATGTAGACGAGGATGATGACAGCCTTGGTCCCGTAGAGGATCAGCGGAGGCTGGGTGTACGTGAGCAGGAACCCGACGCCGAAGATCACCGCTGGAATGCCCAGGGGTAGAGCAGTGATGATGTCACCGATGGTTCCCAGCACTCTGTGTTTGCGGCCTCGCACGAGCAGCGTGGCGGTGAGGTAACCGATCGGCACGCAGACGGCGACCGCCACCACGGAGGTGAGGAGACTCGTGTACACGGAGTCGACGATGCTCGCCGTCCGGAACAGCGCCCGGAAGTTGTCGAGTGTGAAGAGATTCCAGGACAGTGTCTCCGACCAGTAGGGAGACACGGCCACGATGGCGAGTCCGATCAGCGGAACGACGAGCGCGAGCATCGCATACGCGGAGATGCACACGGCGGCCCACGCCGAGCGTCCGGTGTCGGGTGCGAACGCTTTTCCGCCGTGCGTGACGAAGCGTGACTGATTGCCGAGAAGCATCTTCTGCGCCAGCACGACGACGACGCCGAAGATGACGAGCGGAGAACCCGCCGCGGCTGCGGCGGCGAAGTCCGCCGGCGACTCGGACACCCGCCGATACATTTCGGTGGTGAGGACCTTCACGCCGGTGTTCTGTCCCAGCAGGAGTGGTCCGGTGAACTGGCCCAATCCGAGAAGCAGCGCGATTCCACCGCCGTACACCAGGGAGGGGCGAAGCAGCGGGAGCACTACACGAAAGAACACCCCGAGTGTCGACGAACCGCTGATCTGTGCTGCCTCGAGGTGCTCGGAACTGATGTTCTGCATTCCCGCGCTGACGAAGAGGTAGACGAAGGAGGTGAGTCCGAAACCCGTGAGAATGATGATCCACGGTGTGCTGTAGATGTCGACGGGTCCGGAGTCCACGTGGTTCCACCAGGGGAGCTTGCGCAGGAGTGCGTTCAAATACCCGGGTCCGGGCGAGAGAAGGAATGCCCACCCGACCACATTGGCTACCGCGGGCATCACGATGGGCAGGATGGGGACGATTTTGAGAAAGCTCAGCCGACGTGGCAGCCGGCTCGCCGCGAACGCAAGTATCGTCCCCAATACCATTGCGATAGCCAGTGACGAGAGAGCGAGGGCAATCGTTGTTCGGATGGTCTGGCCGATATCGTACCGGCCGTACTGGGCTTCGAAACCGCGTGCGCCGTCCTCGAACGCCAGCGACTGTAACCGGAAGAGCGGGAGCACGACGAGATACGCCAGAACCGCCAGCAGTGCGCCGTACCCGAGTCGGGTACGCCACACCGTACTGACGACGAACGGACGTGCGCCGCGACTCACCGCAACCGTAGCCATCACGCCTCCGATCGGGCGGCCTGGGCGAGCACGGGAACCTGGAGATCCACGTGACCGTCCGGAAGCGGAAACACTCGCAACTTGGTGGGCGAGAAGCTCACCACCAGAGGAGATCCGATGGTTGCAGCACGCAACCAGCGTCCGTGTCGTTCCGCGTCTGCGCGGACGAACAACTGCTCGCCTCCGGCATCGACCGTCACGTCGAAATAGCGGCCTCCGTACTCGGAGGTGACGAGTTCGCCGACGAAGCCGACGTCACCCGCACGGACCTCGTCGAGTGAATGATGAAGTGCGAGGTCTTCGGGCCGGAGTCGTCCCACAGCCGTATCGCCGCTGATGTAGTCGCCCTGGACGCCCGCCGCGTCGAGATCGACGGGAGCCCCCGCTCGCGTGGTCCACCCCTCGTGCCTGCGGACGAGTTCGAGCCGGTTCGCCATCCCGATGAATGCGGCGACATAGTCGGAGGAAGGGGTCTGGTAGACCCGCTCCGGGGTGTCGTACTGTTCGATCTTGCCCGCCTTCATGATGGCGAGTCGGTCACCGAGCGCAAACGCCTCGGCCTGATCGTGGGTGACGAATACGGCAGTGAAGCCCAGTCGTTGGTGTAGTTGATGAATCTGGGACCGCACCTGATCGCGCAGCCGTGCGTCGAGATTGCTCAGGGGCTCGTCGAACAGCACCAGGTCGGGTCGGGCGACCAGGCCGCGGGCCACGGCGACTCGCTGTTGCTGTCCACCGCTGAGCTGGGACGGATACCGGTCGAGCAGGGCTCCGCAATCGACCATGTCTGCGGCGGTCTCGACCTGTCCGGCGGCGATGGCGCTCTTCATCCGTCGAACCTTCAAGGGGTACCGGATGTTTTCTCGCACTGTCATGTTGGGCCACAGCGCGTAGGACTGGAAGACCATGCCGATGTTGCGCTTGTATGCCGGAACGTTGATGCGGGTCGACGCATCGAAGACGGTGTTGTCCTTGAACGTGATCGACCCGCCCTCGGGTGTCTCGAGACCGGCGATGCATCGTAGGGTGGTCGTCTTCCCGCAACCGCTGGGGCCGAGTAGGACGAGAAATTCACCGTCCTGGATGTCGAGGTCGAGTTGATCGACAATGGTGTTGGACCCGAAGGTCTTGGTCAGGTTGGAAACCTTGAATTGTGATGTCACCTTGGCACCTGCTTGGTTGCGAGTGGTTTGTCGAGGAAAAAGAAAGTGAATTCAGTTCATATTACGGTCTCGTCGGGTGCTTCGGAGTCTTGGCGCCCGCGGAGGTTCCGCCGTCGATCATGAGATCGGAGCCCGTAATGTAACTGCTGTCCTCGCACGCGAGGAACAGGATGGCCTTCGCCACCTCGAGTGGTAGGCCTCGGCGCTGCAGCGGAATGCTTTTCACATACGCGTCCATGTCGTCGTCGGCGAAGTCGGCGCCGGCGGTGATTGCCGTCTCGATGCTGCCCGGGCACACCGCGTTGACCCGGATCTTCGATTCCGCGAACTCCAACGCCGCAACGCGGGTCAGGGCGCGAACACCGAACTTCGACGCGCCGTATGCACCGAGCTCGGCCGTCGCGAGGACGCCACGCAGCGAGGACAAGTTGACGACGGACCCGCCGGTGGTCATCGCGGCACCTGCGGCTTGCAAGCCGAGGAAAGTCCCCACCAGATTGAGGTCGATCATGCGTCGTAGGTCGGCGAGTGACGTCTGCATGATGGACGCTTTGGATGCGGCGCCTGCGGAGTTGACGAGAACACGCATCGGATGCCCGCGATCCGCCATCTCGGTGGTGACGCGCGTCCACTGAGATTCGTCGGTGACGTCGAGGTGCCGGTAGTGCGCTCGCGCACCGATTTTCGCCGCGACACGTTCACCCAGCTCGTCGTCGACGTCGCCGAGGTAGACCGTGGCCCCGTGGGCGTGGAAGAGTTCCGCGGTCGCGGCACCTATCCCTCGTGCAGCACCGGTGACGAGAGCGCAGGTGTCACGTAGTCGCTCGTCGGTCGTAGTCACTGGATGAATCTCTTTTCCCAATCGGACTGGTATTCGGTGAGCGATTCGGGTGTCAGGTCGGACGGGTTGGGCAGCGCGATGTCCTGGGCCCGTGCGACGCTTCCTTCGATGCCGGGGAGTGCGCTCGCGTAACCGTGTGATAACGCCTTCTGGCCGGCGGGGGTGACCATGAAGTTCGCCAGCACCTGTGCGGCATTCGGGTGCGGCGCCGCGGACAGTGCGTGTGTGAACCACGGGGTTCCCCACGGGGGCGAGGGCAGTGCCCAGTCCACCGGTGCTCCCGATTCCTTCTCTCGCACAAGCGGTTGCACCATAGGGGTTGCGACGATCTCGCCCGAGGTCAGGGCCTGAGCCACGCCCAGTGCACTCGGGTAGATCCGCGGTTTCAGTTCGGCGAGCTTCTGGAGATAATCGGCGCCGAAGTTCTTCTCGAAGAATCGGTAGAGGTCGACGTACGAGGCGATGCCGGACGGGTTGACGATTCCGATCTTGCCCTTCAATGCTGGGTCGAGGAGGTCTGCCGGCTTCTGCAGACCTCCCGGAAGTGCTGTCGTGTTCCAGCCGAGAGCGAACACCGCCGCGCTGGTCAGGAAGAACTTGTCGGAGATGATGCTCGTCTGCGGTTCGTACTCCGGCGCATCGAATGCCGGGCCGACGAGATCGGTCGAGTAGGTGCCCGACCCGGCGGCAGTCTCGATCCAGGCGGCGTCGGTCAGCATGTGCACATCAGCCGTTCCCCGCTTCGTCTGATTCTCGACCTCGACCTTCGGGTTGATGTCAGCGTCGGTTCCCCGGACGTATTCGAGGGAGATCTCGGGATACTCCTGCTCGAAGGCCACTTTCAGAGCGTCGAGATTGGCGGGCTTCTGGCTCGAGTACAGCAGCACACTGCCTTCGGCCTTGGCTGCGGCGACGACGTCGTCCCACGTGCCGGACACGGGACCGGTGGACCCGGAACCGCCGGACCCGCAAGCGGCGGAGGCGAAAGCGGCGACCACTGCGACCGCGATCAGCTTTATCGGCATACTTCTCATGGCATGAAAGCCCTTCCGGTATCGGTTCGACGAATGCGAAGCCGTGTGTTCGGTGATGGATGGAGGAGTCGAATGAGGCCTACGGCGCGACACCGTTGAGCAGCGCGGCAACGCGATCGGGCATCGTGACCATGGCCATGTGGCCGGATTCGAGGAATGCGGTGTCGCCGCCGACGAGGACGGCCGATCTTTCCTGGAGTTCGGGTGGATAGCAGGTGTCCTTGGACAAACGTACGTATGTACGGGGTATATTGGCGCGGAGACCGGACAGGTCGACGGACTCTGTGAGTAGCGCGCCGCAATCGTCGACCAACTGGGCGATCATCCATTCGGTCTGTTCCGCGTCCATGTCGTTGCAGAGCATCGCGGCGGCGCCCATCGGATCCTGGCGGTACGCACCATCTTCTATCGAGGCTTCCACCGCGGCGCGGACGTCCGGGTCGATCTGGTCGATCACTCGCGTCCCGTCGGGCGGGACGACGGCGGACAGGAAGACGACGTGCCGTAGTCGGTGTGCGAGTGCCTGCATGACCCGAGGGGCCGTCACTCCCGCGAAAGAGTGTGCGACGAGGACGACGTCCCCGAGGTTCGCCGCCTCCACGTCGTCGATGACGGCGGCGGCGCAGTCGTCGAGGGTGACGGACCGCGGGTCGACGGAGCGCCGTCCTCCCCGCCCCGGGAGATCGATTGCGAGAGTGTCACCTTCGAGCAAGGGGAGGAGGGGCGCCCAGCAGGAGGCGCCCATTCCTGCGCCGTGGACGAGAACGAACGACATTTTGCTCCTCGCTAAATTGAACTGATATCAGTTTGAATCTAGGGAAATCGCCGTGTGATGTCAATCACCTGATAATGTGAAGTGAATCCAGTTCACTTAGGAGGTCCGTGTGACGAATCCACGTGCAGCGCGGCCGCTGCAGCTCGGTTCGCTTCGGTTGGCAAACCGGCTCGTCGGTACGCCGCACGCGTCGGGTGCCGTCGCCGGCGGCCTCCCCTCACGCGGCGACGACGACTACTGGCGACGCTGCGCGGCCGGCGGTGCCGCAATGCTCATCGTCGGCGGCACGGTGGTGTCGCCCGGTTCGACCAATCGCAACGGCAACATCACCGAGGCCTGGCGTCCCGAAGTCCTCGCGGGCCTGGAGGCTCGGGCGCGGGCAATCACCGAGGAAGGAGCCATCGCGGCCTGCCAGCTGGTGCACCTCGGACGCGAAACTCTGGGCGCCGAGATGTGGAGTCACCCCGTCGGGCCGTCCGCTGTCCGCTCGCCCCGCGAACCGACGCGACCGCGCGCCCTCTCGGGCGCCGACGTCGACGCGGTCGTCGACGCATTCCGCACATCCGCGGTCCACGCGTGGTCGGCCGGCTTCCCGGTCGTCGAACTGCATGCAGCCCACGGATATCTACTTGCGCAATTCCTCTCGCCGAACACGAACCTCGGTCGAGACGCTGCGACGGGTGCTCAGCGTGTGCGGATCCTCGACCGCATCGCCTCAGCGGTCCGCGACGCCTGCCCCGGGGTCGTACTCGGAGTCCGCGTCTCTTCCGACGGCGGCGACGAGGCAGGCCTGAGTATGGACGGTCTCTGCGACGTACTACCGCACCTCTCCGATTTCGACTACGTCAACGTCACGGTCGGCGTCCGCACCACCTACGTCCGGGACATGGCCGTAACCGACCCGCCGCTGCTCGATTCGGTCGGGCGATTACGCGCCGCCGCAGTGACCCCGCTGCTCGTGTCACAGTCGTTCCGGACCGGTGCGTCCATCGAGACTGCACTGCAATCGGGAGCCGACCTCGTCGGTGTGGCACGACCGCTGATCGCCGACCCGAACTTCCCGCGGAAGATACTGACCGGCCGCGAGGCGTCGATCCGCCCGTGCGTGTCCTGCAACGAGGATTGCCGGGCATTCGACCCCGTCCTACTGTGCTCGGTCAATCCCGACCTCGCACCGCCGGGTCATTCCGCACGTCCCGCGTACCCGCTGACGCTGGGGCCCACGCGCGGGTCGAGAGTGCGGAGACGGATCGCCGTCGTCGGTGCAGGCCCCGCCGGGCTCGAGTGCGCGATGCGGCTCGGACCCGATCACGACGTCACACTCTTCGAACAACGAGAGCGAATCGGAGGCCAGCTTGCGACAGCGGCCGACGCGCCGCATCGCAGCGGCTGGCGTCGCCTCCTCGACTACTACGCCGACAACATGCCGAAGGTGGCAATCCGTCTGGCGCACACTGTGAACGCCAACGACCTGGAGGACTTCGACGACATAGTCCTGGCCGTCGGTGCCGTGGAAGAACTTCCCCAGGAATTGGCGGGAACGTCGTCCGTGCTCACCTCTCAGGCGCTGCTCGGTGGGGGAGGAGCCCTTCGCGGCGCGGGCCACGTTCTGGTGGTAGACGACGGATTTGGGCTATGGCCAACAGCGAGCGCGGTCGAAGCGGCGCTTGCCGCGGGTGCCGACCGCGTCACGGTTCTGACGCCCGCCGCGGCCTTCGCGTCGGGTCTTCCCGCGGAGGGCCGCGTGCAGTACCTGCGTCGGCTGTCGGGCGAACCGGTCGACGTGCGCGTGCTGTCGTCGCTCGTCGCGGTCTCCGACGGGTCGGTCGAGTTCGAGAACACGCTGTCGGGGGAAAGGACGCGCCTCGACGTCGACCGGGTGGTCGTGGCCGGTGAGCGGCGCCCGCGCGACTGGTCGCAACTCGCACCGGAAGGCGCACGCGTGCACGTCATCGGCGACGCTCTCGTACCGCGCAAAGTCGCACACGCCATCTCTGAAGGCCGTGCTGTCGCCTGTGAGTACTTGTTAACCGCGGGCGGTTAACAAGTACTCACAGGGGGTGTTCGCCGACATCCGCGGCGGCGAGGGTGATGACCAGCAACGGCACCACCTTTGCCGCCGCGATGCGGTAGTGGTTCCTCGACTCCTGCTCGACGATGCGCGCCCCGCCGAGGGCGCGCAGGTGGTGGTAGAGCTGACCGGGCGAGGACAGCCCGACCGCGGTCTGCAGTTCGCCCGCGCCGGCGGGACCGCGCAGCAGTGTGCGGACGATCTCGAGGCGGGTCGGATGTCCCAGGGCGGCGAGGACATTCGATACGGCCGTGGGGGACAGGTCGAGGGTTGCGCCGGCGTCGTAGCGGATCGTCCACTGGATCTCGCCGCCCAGGTCGACGGTGCCCTGATATCCGATCTGCCCGATGCTCTCGCCGACGTCGGCTGTCGGGGTTTCGGCGGGCCGGGCCGATTCGAGGGCGTGGACGCGGGCCTCGAGGTCGGCGAGCCGGGTGTCGTACTCGTCGTTCACACGGCACAACTTAGCTGCGACGTCGTGTCGGGATCGGTCATCGCCTCGGTGACCACGCCGGGGAGGTTGCCGCCCTTGAAACCCAGCCCGTCCAGCCCGGGCGGGGCGGGCTGCCATTCGAGTGTTCGGCGCGCGACATCGGAGCCGGGACCGAAGTCGCCGGTCGCGATCGCGCGGTGCAACGAGGCGAGGCCCGCGGCCGAACCCATCACCCCGGACTCCTGGACCCGGGCCGTGACCGCCGGGAAGTCGTCGCCGGGCGACATCCGCACGACCTGTTCGCGGTAGGCGTCGTCGTGTGCGTAGCGCTGGGCGGCGTCCCACCGGGCATCCCGCGACATCGCCGGATCGAGGAGGGCGATGGTCGAGCCCAGCAGGGTCGGCACCTCCAGGTCGTCCCAGCCGCCCTGCGCGGCGGCGTCGGCGAGGGCGGCGTCGCCGAGTCGGTCGCGCAGGTAATCGGGGACGGCGTTGTCGCTCTCCTGGATCATCGCGATCACCATCTGCTCGAGCGGGACCGTGGCGCCGGGTTCGGTGACGCCGAGCCGCTGCAGGGCCTTCGGGTGGGCGCCGCCGTCGGTGTTCGGGAGGTACCAGCGTTCCCACTCGGACAGCGGCACCGGCTCGGCCGGGTCGAGTTCACCCGACGCGACGGCCCGGGCGTAGGCGGCCAGGTGCACCACCTTGATCGCGGACGCCAGCGGAACGGTGTCGCCGGTGCGGTGCTCGACCGTGCGGCCGCGACCGTCGTCGACGACGAAGGCGATGTCGTCGGGGTGGGAGCCGACGTACCCGACCCATCCGGCGGCGGTCGTGATGTCGGCGGGTGGCAGCGGTGCGCATACGGCCGGCGGCGCTGCCTGCTCGTCCGAGGAGGTGGCGGTGCCGTCGGTGCTGCACGCGCCCAGGCTCACCGCGACCGCGACTGCTGCTGCGACCGTGCCCAGCTTCCTGCTCATCGAGAAGATCCCCTCACCTGTGGAAATTCGATAATCCGGAATTGCGGAATTCTAGAAGTACGGTAACCCGTACCGGCGGGAGTGTCGAGACCGCACGCTCCGAACGTCCCGTCCGGCGCGGCCCGTAGGCTGACACCCGTGCGCGTACTCGTTATCGGCTCCGGAGCCCGTGAACATGCCCTCCTTCTCGCTCTTGCTCGCGATCCAGGGGTCAGTGCCCTGATGTGCGCGCCCGGCAACGCCGGAATCGGCAAGATCGCCGAGCAGCATCCCGTCGATATCGCGTCCGGGGAGGCGGTGGCGGCCCTCGCGAAGAAGCTCGACGCCGACCTCGTCGTGGTCGGCCCCGAGGTCCCGCTGGTGCTGGGTGTCGCGGACGCCGTCCGCGCGGCGGGCATCGCCTGCTTCGGACCGTCGGCCGACGCCGCGCGCATCGAGGGTTCCAAGGCGTTCGCCAAGGACGTCATGGCCGCCGCCGGTGTGAAGACCGCGCACAGCGAGATCGTCGACTCGCCCGCCAAGCTGGACGAGGCGCTCGACCGCTTCGGGCCCAACTGGGTGGTCAAGGACGACGGCCTCGCGGCAGGCAAGGGCGTCGTGGTCACCACGGATCGGGACGCGGCCCGCGATCACGCTGCCGAACTGCTCGAGAACGGTCACCCCGTTCTCCTCGAGTCCTTCCTCGACGGTCCCGAGGTGTCGCTGTTCTGCGTCGTCGACGGCGAGACCGTCGTGCCGCTGCTGCCGGCCCAGGACCACAAGCGCGTCGGCGACGGCGACACCGGACCCAACACCGGCGGCATGGGCGCGTACACGCCGCTGCCGTGGCTGCCCGAGCAGACCGTGACCCAGATCGTCGACGACGTCGTGAAGCCGGTCGCGGCCGAGCTCGTCGCCCGGGGCAGCGCGTTCAGCGGCCTGCTGTACGCCGGGCTGGCGATCGGCAAGGACGGCCCCGCCGTGGTCGAGTTCAACTGCCGCTTCGGCGACCCCGAGACGCAGGCGGTCCTCGCCCTGCTGAAGAGCCCGCTCGGCGAACTGCTGAACGCGGCCGCCACCGGAACGCTCGATCAGGTCGCGCCGCTCGAATGGCAGGACGGCTCGGCGGTGACCGTCGTGGTCGCGGCCGAGCACTACCCGGCCACCCCGCGCACCGGCGACGTGATCACCGGCGCCGACGGTGACGGCGTCCTGCACGCAGGCACCAAGCTCGTCGATGATCAGGTGGTCTCCGCCGGCGGGCGCGTGCTCAGCGTGGTCGGAGTCGGAGCCGACCTCGACGCTGCGCGCGCGGATGCGTACTCCAAGATCTCCGCGATCAAGCTGCCGGGAAGCCACTTCCGCAAGGACATCGGACTGGCCGCTGTCGAGGGACGCATCGCCCTTCCCTGAGGTCGAAGCGCTCCAGCGGCGCAAACGACCGACAGGCGTGCACCCCCGGAACATCCGGGGGTGCACGCCTTTTTCGTCACGTCACCGGGCGGTCCATCCTCCGTCCATCGTGTAGGAGGCGCCGGTGACCATGCCTGCGTCGGCGGACGCGAGCCACGCGACGAGGGACGCCACCTCCGACGGTTCCACCAGTCGCTTGATCGCGCTCTCGGTGAGCATCACCTTCTCGATCACGTCGGCCTCGCTGATGCCGTGCACCTGTGCCTGATCCGCGATCTGCTTCTGCACCAACGGTGTCAGCACGTAGCCGGGATTGACGCAGTTGCTGGTCACGCCGTGCGGGCCGCCCTCGAGCGCCGTCACCTTCGACAGTCCCTCGAGTCCGTGCTTGGCGGTGACGTACGCGGACTTGAACGCTGATGCGCGGAGCCCGTGCACGGACGAGACGTTGACGATGCGCCCGAATCCCGTGGAGTACATGTGCGGCAAGGCGGCACGGATCAGCAGGAACGGTGCCTCGACCATCAGCGTCTGGATGCGCCGGAAGTCCTCGGGGCGGAATTCCTCGATGGGGCTGATGGTCTGGATACCGGCGTTGTTGACGAGGATGTCGGTCTCCAGCCGCAGCTCGGTGAGCGGATCGGTGTCGAGGAGGTCGACGTGCCACGCGGTTCCGTCGATTTCGTCGGCGAGGCTCTTGGCGGCCACGTCGTCGAGGTCGGCGACCGTGACGTGGGCTCCGCGTGCGGCGAGCGTCCGGGCGCAGGCCGCGCCGATCCCGCTGGCGCCGCCGGTGACGAGCGCGGTGCGTCCGGTCAGGTTCTGCTCGGTCATGCGGGGACCCCGTCCTTCGCGCCGGCAGCCTTCTCGTCGGCCAGGATCTGGGCGTCCGCCGCGTCGATCGATTCGAGCGAGATGCCCTTGGTCTCCCGAGCGACGATGACGGCGACGACGGTGATCAGGCACGCGATCGCCAGGTAGATCGCGATCGGAACGGACGAGTCGTACTTGCTGAGCAGGCTGGCCGCGATGATCGGCGCCAGCGAACCGGCCACGATCGACGTCACCTGGTAGCCGAGGGAGACACCCGAGTACCGCATGCGGGTCGGGAACATTTCGGCCATGATCGCCGGCTGGCCGGCGTACATGAAGGCGTGGAACACCAGGCCGATGATGATCGCTCCGAGGATGACGGCGTTGTGCCCGCTGTTCATCATCGGGAAGGCGAAGAAGCCCCACGTGCCCGCGGTCAGGGCGCCGATCATGTAGACGGGGCGCCGGCCGATGGTGTCGGAGAGCCGCCCGACGAGCGGGATCACCGCGAAGTGCACGGCATGCGCGATCAGCATCCACCAGAGGATCTGCGCGGTGTCGGTGTGGACGACCACCTTGAGGTAGGTGATCGAGAACGTGACCACCAGGTAGTACATGACGTTCTCACCGAAACGCAGGCCCATCGCAGTCAGCACGCCGCGGGGGTAGCGCTTGAGGACCTCGAAGACGCTGAAGGACGTCTCCTTGATGTGCTCCGCTTCCTTCTGCGCCTGGATGAAGATCGGGGCGTCCGTGACCTTCGTGCGGATGTAGTAGCCGACGAGGACGATCACGGCCGACAGCCAGAACGCCACGCGCCAGCCCCAGCTGAGGAACGCCGCATCGGACAGAGTCGTCGTCAGGATCAGCAGGACGACGGTCGCGACGAGGTTGCCCGCAGGAACGCCGGCCTGCGGCCACGACGACCAGAAGCCGCGGGACTTGTTCGGGCTGTGCTCGGCCACCAGCAGCACCGCGCCACCCCACTCGCCGCCGACGGCGAATCCCTGGATGAAGCGGAGGGTGACGAGCAGGGCCGGGGCCCAGTACCCGATCTGGCCGTACGTGGGCAGGCAGCCCATCAGGAACGTGGCCGCGCCGACGAGGAGGAGGCTGAACTGGAGCAGTTGCTTGCGCCCGAACTTGTCGCCGAAGTGACCGAAGACGATGCCGCCGAGAGGCCGGGCGACGAAGCCGACGGCGTAGGTGACGAACGCCGCGATGATCGCGTCGAGTTCGTTGCCGCCGGCCGCGAAGAAGACCTTACTGAACACGAGCGTCGCCGCGGTCCCGTAGAGGAAGAACTCGTACCATTCGACGACGGTGCCGGCCATGGACGCGCCGACCACCTTCTTCAGCCCGGACGGCGGGGCTTCTTTCGCGTGCGCTGTTTCGTCGACGCTCATCTGTCGCTCCTCGTTACACTCCGTACCCCGCTGTGACTGGGGACACAGTTCGTTGGTCCTGCCGAGTATTGATGCATATTTGTGCGCACACAATGACGCAACCTGCAGTCGGCATGTGCAAATATGCAGAAGTGACCTCCGGAACAGCCATGCCCAGCGCCGACGACCTGCTCGTACTGCTGGCAGTGGGGCGGACCGGCCGCTTCAACACCGCCGCCGACGACCTGGGCGTCAACCACACGACCATCTCGCGGCGGATCGCGAGTCTGGAGAAAAGCCTCGGCGGCCGGGTCCTCGTGAAGGCCGCCGGCGGGTGGGAACTCACCGACCTCGGGCGGCAGGCGCTGACCGCGGCCGAACGCGTGGAGGCCGCCGTCCACGGACTCGTCGCCGAACCCGGCCGCGCCGACCACCTGAAGGGCGTGGTCCGGGTATCGGCGACCGACGGGTTCAGCGCCTACATCGCGGCACCCGCCGGCGCGCTGATCCGCAGCAGGCACCCCGAGGTGTCCGTGGAGATCGTCGCGATCACCCGCCGGGCCTCACAGCATCGCTCAGGGCTCGACATCGAGATCGTCGTGGGCAAGCCGCAGGTGCACCGGGCGGAGGCGCTGTGGCTGGCCGACTACACCCTCGGCCTGTACGGCGCGAAGTCGTATCTGTCCACACACGGCACCCCGAGGCAGGTGGGTGATCTGGCCGATCATTCACTCGTCTACTTCATCGACTCGATGCTGCAGGTCGACGAACTCGACCTCGCACGCCGCCTCACCGTCTCGATGCGCGAATCGGTGACGTCGACCAACGTGTTCGTGCACGTCGAGGCCACCCGGGCGTCGGCAGGTATCGGGTTGCTTCCGTGCTTCATGGCCGACCGCCACGACGACCTCGTCCGGGTGCTGCCCGGGCAGGTCGAGGCCACGCTGGCGTACTGGCTCGTGGCAAGACCCGAGTCGTTGCGCCGACCGGAGGTCGCGGCGGTGGTGGGGGCGATCAGGGAGACGGTGGAGTGGCAGCGGGACGCGTTGGCGGGGCAGTGAGCGCGTCACGCTAGCGTCAAGGGGTGCGTCCAGAATCCCAGCGGTCCAACATCCAGACCTTCCACGTGATGGACGTGTGGAAGGCCGCCACCGAACGTCAGCGCACCCACGGTGACGTGCTGACGCTCGCAGCGGGGCAGCCGTCCACTCCCGCTCCGCAGCCGGTTCTCCGCGCGACGCGGGAAGTGCTCGACGGACACCTGCTCGGCTACACGGAGACGTTCGGGATCCTGCCGCTGCGGGAGGCGATCGCCGGATACCACTCCTCAAAATCCGGTATCGACGTCGACGCCGAGGACGTCGTCGTGACCACCGGATCCTCGGGTGCGTTCACGCTGCTGTTCCTCGCCGCGTTCGACGTCGGCGACACCGTCGTGGTGGCCCGCCCCGGCTACCCGGCCTACCGGAACACGCTCGCCGCGCTCGGCTGCAACGTCATCGAGATCGACTGCGGAGCGGACACCCGGTTCCAGCCGACGGTCGCGATGCTCGACGCCCTGCCCGAGCCGCCTGCCGGACTGATCGTCGCCAGCCCCGCCAACCCCACCGGCACCGTCATCGACCCCGGCGAACTGGCCGCCCTCGCCCGCTGGTGCGACGACCACGGGACGCTGCTGATCTCCGACGAGATCTACCACGGCATCGGATACGGCGAGCAGGCGATGACGAGCTCGTGGGAGACGTCGCGTGAATCCGTCGTCGTCGGATCGGTGTCCAAGTACTTCTCGATGACGGGCTGGCGGCTGGGCTGGATGCTGGTCCCCGAGGGGCTGCGCCGGCCGCTGCAGCGCCTGGCCTCGAACATGACGGTGTGCCCGCCGGCCATCTCCCAGTACGCGGCGATCGCCGCGTTCACCGAGGAATCGAGGGCCGAGCTCGACGGCCACGTCCAGCGCTACGCCGTCAACCGGGAGCTGCTGCTCACCGGGCTTCCGGAACTGGGCATCACCGACCTGGCGCCCGCCGACGGCGCGTTCTACGTGTACGCCGACATCGGGCACCTGCTCGGCGGATCCCACGGCGGCACGTCGACGGAATGGTGCTCGCGACTGCTGCAGGACACCGGTCTGGCGCTGGCCCCGGGCATCGATTTCGACACCGTCCACGGCGACCGGACGGTCCGGCTGTCGTTCGCCGGATCCACCGCCGAGGTCCGGGAATCGCTGGTGCGACTGGGTCGCTGGCTGTAGGCGGAGTTTCCCGACGACAGCTCTTGCGGCGGCGCCGCAGCAGTTGTTCGATGGACTTGGGCGCACTGCGTGTTCGGTGTGCCAGGCAAGGAGAACGGCGATGCTGTACATCGCGTTGTTCGCATTCGTGTTGTGGGTCCTGTGCTTCGCCGACGCCATCACCACCGACGACGACCAGTTCCGGAACCTCTCGAAGGAGGGCTGGCTGGTGATCGTGCTGCTGCTTCCGCTCGTCGGCTCGGTGTTGTGGCTCGTCGTCGGACGGCCGCCGAAGGACCCGGGCGATCGGCTGCCCGCCGACCCGGAGGAAGCCGAGTTCGTGCGGCGGTGCCGGGAACGGGCGGAGGAGCAGCGCCGGGAAGGTTTCCACGGGCACGACCAGGAGTAGAAGGCCTACACTGTGGCTAGGATTACACTGTTACACACCGGCCCTGAGGCGACGACATGAGCGACATCAGTCATCCACAGCCACCCGTTCCCGGCGGAGTCCGCATCGGGACCGTGGAACGGGAGCAAGCCGCGGCGGCACTCGCCGAACATTTCGCAGCCGGACGGCTCGAGACCGACGAGTTCGACGCGAGGGTGCGCCAGGCGTACCTCGCCAAGACCGCCGCCGACCTCACGCCGCTCTTCGCGGACCTCCCGGACGAACAGCGCTTCGCGCCCGAACCCGATCGCGTGCGCCGCGATCCGGGACGGGAGGCCGCGGCGCTGCGGACGCTGGTGTTCGTGGTGGCCGTGCTCGCCGCGATCCTGTGGGTCGCCCTGGTGCGCGTCCCTCCACTCGTCTTCCTGCCCATAGTCTGGCTCGTGCTGGCCCGTCGGGGCTTCGGCAGGCGGTCGTGCCGAGCGTGGTGACGCGCTGACTCGGACCGGCGAGAACTGCGGAAAACTACCGCGAGGTCGGTTGTCGCTCCCGTACTCTGACAGGCAGGTCCACGCCGTCGAGCGATCGAGGAGCCACGATGACCACCAGAATTGTGCGATGTGCGAGCCTGATCCCGGTTGTCGCGGCGTCCGCGCTGGTGCTGGGTGGATGCGGTTCCGACAGCAGTGACACCTCGTCGACATCTGCCAGTGCCACGGCGTCGGCCACGGCCACGACGGCGGCGCCGACAACCACGGGCACGGCGGTGGCGTCGGCGGTCACCAAGCAGCAGGCGGAGCAGATCGCTGTCGGGGCAGTCCCGGGCGGCACCGTCTCGAACTCCGAGGAACAGCAACGGGATGGAAAGACGATGTGGCATGTCCACATCCGCGACACACGGGGCTACGACTACGACGTCGACGTCGATGCGGCGACCGGCGCGGTGGTCCCCGAGAGCAGGGACGGGGAGACCACAGCTGCACCCGCACCCGCTCCTCCCGCCGGCGGAGCGGTGACCCAGCAGCAGGCTGAGCAGATCGCTGTCGCGACAGTCCCGGGCGGAACGGTCGCGAACGCCGAGGAGCAACAACGGGACGGTAAGACGGTGTGGCACATCCATATCCGCGACGCCAAGGGCTGGGATTACGACGTGAACGTCGACGCGTCGACAGGAGCCGTCGTTCCCGACAACTGACCGCAGTGGGTAGAACGACCCATGTTCCGCCCGGGGCGAGATGGGTGAATTTTCCGATGCCTGGGCGGTGGCGTCGCTCTAGCGTCGATGGCATGGTCACCACTCGAGGCGGACCCGAGCGGGTGGATCCAGCAGCTGAATTTCCTGGCCTTCGCCGCGCTACTGCTGATCTTCGCGGCCGGACTGCACCGCGGCATCGCGGCGACACGCTTCGGCTGGGCGGGGCCGGCCCTGCTCGGCGTGGCAGCGGTGGGGCTGATCCTCGCCGCCGTGTTCCCGTTGCGTGAGGATCCGGCCGGGGAGCCCTACGACCCTGGCCACCATGTGATCTCGGGGATCACGTTCTTCTCCTGTAGTGCCCTCGCCCTGGTGATGCTGTCGCGCCGGTTCGCCGCCGATCCGCGGTGGCGCGGCCTGGCGCGGTACGTCGGGGTCGTCGGGGTGGTCGGACTGGGGTGCTTCGTGATGCTGGGCCGGTTCGCGATGCCGGAGGATGCCCCACTGCACGATGTCGCCGGGCTTCTCCAGCGGTTCACCCTTCTCGCCGTGACGTTCCCCGCGCTGGTGACGATCGCCCTGCGGCTCCGTCGCCTCGCCGGCCGACCCCCGGTGCTCATCCGGTCGTGAAGACCGGCATCTGCACCCGCGCGAGGCAACTCGTGTGGTAGCCGCCGGCTGGGTTCTCGAGGAAGCCGACCGTGACGGCCGGGGCACAATCCGAGGACTGCAGTACGTCGTGACCGAGCCCGGGGAACTCGAGGACCTCGGACCGCGACAGGGTTTCGGCCGCGGTCCGCGCCTGCGACGGCGGGGTGACGGCGTCGAGTGAACCGGTGAGGAGCAGGGCCGGCACGTCGCTCGCCGTGGGCTCGTGCACGCGGGCGTCGGACGCGGGCACGTCCCAGACGTCGCAGTCGTCGAAGATCCGGGCCGCCTGCGGCACCAGCGACAGCACGGGGTCCGGGAAGTCCGGGAGCACCCGCTTCGCGGTGGCGGCAACCCGCTCACGGTCGGTGAACGCCGTCCGCTCACCGCCCACCCCGAACGTCAGCCCGTAGCCGATGAGGCCCGGCGGTGTCACCGTGCCGAGCAGCGCGGGTGGCGGCCGGGACGCCGTCGCCGGTGGCGGTCGAGTGGATGAGCGCGGGAAGCCCTGCGTAGTTCCCCGGCGCCAGACTCTGCTGGATCACCAGATTCGTGAACGTGTACCCGTCGAGGACGACGCGCCTGCCGGACAGGCCGACGGTCAGCGGCGAGGCGGCCAGCCGGTTCACGGTCCCGGTGAATTCGTCCTGCAGCCCGGGGTAGGCGGCGGCGCATGCCGGCTGAGCGGCGCACGCGTTGAACAGTGCGCGGTATCCCTCGGCGGCGCCCGGCCAGAAGCCCTCGATGATGTTGCTCTGCGTCGGTACGACCGAGTCCAGCACGACGCTGCGGATGCCGTCCGGGTGGTCGCGGAGCAGTGTCAGCGCGAGGTGGGTGCCGTACGAGACGCCGTAGATGTTCCACTCGTCGAGGCCGAGCGCCACCCGCAGATCCGCGACGTCGGCGGCGTTCGCGGTGGTGTCGTACGCGCCCAGGTCGTAGCCGCCACCGGCCGTCCGGTCGCGGCACGATCGGGTGGCCTGGACGTCGAGCGGGTCGGGTCGCGGGGTCGGAGACGTGGCAGCCAGTCGCGTCACGGCCAGGTCGATCCGTCGTCCGTCCGGACGCGATCGGTCCTCCGGCACGGTCAGGGTGCCGCAGCTGAAGCCGGGTCCGAGATCGAGTTGCGGCACCCCGGGGACGTTCGGGGACGGGCACGCCGCGGCGGTGTACGTGGCCGCGGACGAGGGTCCGGATCCGGTGCGGAGCCACCCCGGGATCCGCACGCCGACACCAGGCCCATCGGCGCGGTCACCGCACATCCCAGGGCCAGCATCCGCACGGACACCCGCATGGTCCCGACGCCCCGCGGGTGGCCTCCGCAGCCCACATACTTCGCGGTCTGTCGTCCAATTTGCCCTGGTGCGGCACCCGCGGCTGGCAGGATGAATTGGTGTCATCTGCGGCAACTCCGAAGGGCGAACGGCGCCGACAGGCGCTGGTCGAGGCTGCCGCCGATCTGTTGCTCGAGGGCGGATTCGACGCGGTCCGGCACCGCTCGGTGGCCACCCGGGCCGACCTTCCTCTCGCGTCGACCACCTACTATTTCGAGTCGCTGGACGACCTGATCGCGAAGGCCGTCGAATGCAACGGCAACCGTGATCTCGCGGTCATGCGCGGCCGCGTCGACGACGTCACGCACCGGCGCCGCGGTCGCGAATCCACCGTCGACCTCCTCCTCGACCTACTCGTCGGACCGGCTCTGATCAGTGAGGACTGCCGCGAGAGGCTGATCTCCCGGTACGAGCGGTTCACGGCCTGCGCGCGTCGCCCCGAACTGCGTGAGGTCCAGTTGCGGTTGCGCGCACAACTCGACGACGTACTCACCGAGGCCCTGCGACGCTCCGACCGCGACGTCCGGCAGGAGCAACTCCGGCGGCTCGTCGCCGTCGTCGACGGAGCCCTGGTGACCGCGCTCGGCGAACACGACCCCGACCTGCGGGCCCTCGCCCGGGCCATGCTGCTCGACGTCGTCGACGTCGTCGCGCCCGCCCTGGACCGGCCGGACCACGTCGAGCTGTAGCACCGCCGTAAACTGAGGACTCGTGAGCCGCATCCCGAACGTCCTTGCCAACCGTTACGCCAGCCCCGAACTCGTCGAGTTGTGGTCGCCCGAGCACAAGATCGTCCTCGAGCGTCAGCTGTGGCTCGCCGTGCTGCGTGCCCAGGCGGAACTCGGGATCGACGTGCCGGCCGAGGCGCTCGCCGACTACGAGCGGGTGCTCGAGCAGGTGGACCTCGACTCCATCGCCGACCGTGAGCGCGTCACGCGCCACGACGTGAAGGCCCGCATCGAGGAGTTCAACGCCCTCGCCGGGCACGAGCAGGTTCACAAGGGTCTGACCAGCCGCGACCTCACCGAGAACGTCGAGCAGCTGCAGATCCTGCGGTCGCTCGAGCACGTGCACGCGCACGGTGTCGCGGTCGCCGCCCGGCTGGCCGAGCGGGCCGCCGAGTACGGCAGCCTCGTCATGGCCGGCCGGTCGCACAACGTCGCGGCGCAGGCCACCACACTGGGCAAGCGGTTCGCGTCGGCGGCCGACGAACTGCTCGTCGCGCTCACCCGGCTGCGCGAGCTGATCGACCGCTACCCGCTGCGTGGCATCAAGGGCCCCATGGGCACAGCGCAGGACATGCTCGACCTCCTCGACGGCGACGCGTCCAAGCTGGAGGCGCTCGAGCAGAAGGTCGCCGAGCACCTCGGCTTCTCCCACGTGTTCACGAGCGTCGGTCAGGTGTACCCGCGGTCGCTGGACCACGACGTGCTGTCCGCGCTGGTTCAGGTGGCGGCCGGGCCGTCGTCGTTCGCGCACACCATCCGCCTGATGGCCGGCCACGAACTGGTCACCGAGGGCTTCCAGCCCGGCCAGGTCGGGTCGTCCGCGATGCCGCACAAGATGAACACCCGTTCCTGCGAGCGCGTCAACGGACTGCAGGTCGTGCTGCGCGGGTACGCGTCCATGGCCGCCGAGCTCGCGGGCGCGCAGTGGAACGAGGGCGACGTGTTCTGCTCGGTGGTGCGCCGCGTCGCACTGCCGGACGCGTTCTTCGCGATCGACGGACTGATCGAGACGTTCCTGACGGTGCTCGCCGAATTCGGCGCCTACCCCGCCGTCATCGAGAAGGAACTCACCCGGTACCTGCCGTTCCTCGCCACGACCAAGGTCCTGATGGCCCTGGTGCGGGCCGGTGTGGGCCGGGAGACGGCGCACGAGGTCATCAAGGAACACGCCGTCGCTGTCGCGCTGGCGATGCGCGAAGAAGGCAAGGAACCCGACCTCCTCGACCGACTGGCCGCCGACGACCGCCTGCCCCTCGACCGGGCCGCCCTCGACGAGGCCCTCGCCGACAAGAAGGCGTTCATCGGTGCCGCCGAGTCCCAGGTCGCCACGGTCGTCGCGCAGGTGCAGAAGCTCGTCGATGCCAACCCCGAGGCAGCCGCCTACCAGCCGTCCCCGATCCTGTAAGCGCGTAGCGCCCGTGCGCCTTTTTGGTAGCGGGGGCTACCGAAAAGGCGCACAAGCACCGGAGGTGCCTAACCCGTGAACTGCATTTTCTGCGAGATCGTGTCGGGCCGATCCGACGCCAGCGTCGTGCACGAGGACGACGACGTGATGGCGTTCATGGACATCCGGCCGTGGACCTCCGGACACCTGCTGGTGGTCCCGAAGCGGCACGCGACCGGGCTCGCCGACCTCGACCCGGGTGACGGAGCGGCGGTGTTCGCGGTGGGGCAGCGCATCGCGACCGCGCTGCGCCACGGGCCGATGCGGGCTCAGGGCGTCAACCTGTTCCTGGCCGACGGGATCGCCGCCGGCCAGGAGGTCTTCCACGTCCACCTGCACGTCGTTCCCCGCACGGCCGGTGACGGGTTCGGGCTGCGCGGAATGCCGAAGTCGCCGAGCCGGATCGCGCTCGATCAGACGGCGGGCGTCATCCGTTCCTCCCTCACCTGACGTGAGTGGCAAAGCGTGCGGGAGCACACTTTGTCACTCACGTGCGGGGTAGTGGACCTCGCCGGTGCGGCCGTTCTCGTCGAACCGTCGTTCGGTGATGTCGAAGGTGCCGTCCGGCCGGACCCGCAGCAGTGTCGACGCCCGCGTCCCGTAGTCGCCGTAGTGAATGAACCGGGACGACAGGGCGCGTTCGAGTTCGGGTTCGATGCCCGTGTCGGGCAGCGCCTCCCACGATGCGGGGTCGCTGTCGGCGAGCACGTCGAAGTATGCCCCCGGATCCGCATCGAGGTTGCCGTCGTCGGCGGCGAGTGCAGCGGCGAACGCCTGCTTGCCGCCGGTCACCTTCGGCCAGGGCGTGTCGAGTTCGGCGTTGGACAGGCCGTGAACGCCGGGTTCCACTCGCTGCCGCCGACCGTGGGGCCGGTTGGTGGCCCACCACAGTTCCGCGGGGTCGCCGACGAGCAGGTTGAAGCTGCCGTACTCGGCGCCCGTCGCGGCCACCTGCGCGGCGTAGTCGGCGGGGGACAGCCGACCGCGGAGGTAGTCGACGGGCAGGGCCCCACGCGACCGTGCCCCGGTCGAGGGTGCGCCGTTGCGGACGTTGGTGACGGCCGCAAATCGCAGGGAGTCGGCGATTCCCATCCAGGTGCCGCCGGCGAGTAGATCGCGGCCCGCGACGAACCCGTCGTCCCACCTGCTCAGCGGTTCGGTGGGGCGGGCGTAGAACTCGTCGCGGTTGGCCGCGACGACGAGGGGGAGGTCGGGGCGGGTATGCCAGGCGAACAGGACCAGGCACATGCAGACGTCTCCTCGTCACCTCGATCATCCGAACTCGGTGTGCATGCCCGAGCGTAGCTGCCCTCGAAATACCTCTGAAACAGAGCTATATTGAATCCATGGCACAGAACGAGGCGCCTGCCGAACAGCTCTTCGCCGCAATCGGATTGCTGCGCCGGCACACGCGCCGTCGGGTCGGGCGGCCGTGGCCGGAGACACCGTTGACGGGGTCGCAGGTGGAGTTGGTGCGGCTGCTCCGCCGCAGGCCCGGCACGTCCGTGGCGGAAGCCGCGGCGGCCCTGGGCCTCGCGGCGAACACCGTCTCCACCCTCGTGCGGCAACTCACCGACGCCGGGCTGGTCGAACGGGTGCGGGACGAGTCCGACCGTCGCGTCGCCCGCTTGGCGCTCACCGACGAGGCACGATCGCAGGTCGAGCGTTGGCGCGACCGCCGCAACATCGAGGTCGCCGCCGCATTCGACGGACTGAGTGCCGAGGACAGGCAGGCCATCGAATCCGCCATACCCGCCATCACCCGCCTCGCCGGAGCGCTTCACCCGGATCAGGCCGGGCCGAGCGATCAGGAGGTCGTCAGATGATGTTTCGCAGGGCGCAGACCGCCGCACGACAGCGGCCGGCCCACGAGGCGCTGGCACTGTCGCACGTGACCTACTCGTTCGGGGACTACACCGCGGTGAAGGACCTGAGCCTCGTGATCGAGGCGGGGGAGTGCTTCGGCCTTCTCGGCCCCAACGGGGCGGGGAAGACCACCACGATCCGACTGCTCAACACGCTTCTTCCGCTGCAGGACGGCGACGTGAGCATCTTCGGGTACGACGTGCGCACCCAGGCGATGGCCGTTCGACGGCTGCTCGGGTATGTGCCGCAACAGTTGTCGATCGAAGGCGGGCTCACCGCCCGTGAGAACGTGTCCTGGTTCGCCCGCCTCTACGACGTACCCCGGTCCGAACGGCGGCGCCGGGTGGACGAGGTGCTGGAGATGGTCGATCTCGCCGACGTCGCCGACCGGGTGGCGTCGAGTTTCTCGGGCGGCATGGTCCGGCGCCTCGAACTCGCGCAGGCGTTGGTCAACCGGCCGTCGTTGCTGGTGCTCGACGAACCGACGGTCGGGCTGGATCCGGTGGCGCGGGATTCGGTGTGGACCCGCGTCACCGAGATGCAGAAGCAGTACGGGATCACGGTCCTGCTCACCACCCACTACATGGAAGAGGCCGAGGCACTGTGTGATCGGGTCGCGTTGATGCACCGCGGCGAACTGCGGGCGGTCGGTTCCCCGTCGGGGCTCGTCGCCGAACTGGGGCCCGACGCGACGCTCGACGACGTCTTCCGCCACTTCACCGGTGACAGTCTCACCGCCGACGAGAAGGGAGGGCTCCGGGATGTCCGTAGCGCCCGCCGCACTGCCCGCCGTCTGGGCTGAACCGCCGACCCGGGGTGTGCTCCGGTTGTTGTCGCGGATCGTCACGTTCTGTCTGGTCGAGCTGCAGAAACTCCGCCACGACCGCACCGAGTTGGTGACCCGGGCGATCCAGCCGATCCTGTGGCTGGTCATCTTCGGGGAGACGTTCAGCCGCATCCGCGCGATCCCGACCGGCGACGTCCCCTACCTGGACTACCTGGCACCGGGCATCATCGCCCAGTCGGCGCTCTTCGTCGCGATCTTCTACGGCATCCAGATCATCTGGGAACGCGACGCAGGGGTCTTGACCAAGCTGCTCGTGACACCCACGCCGCGGGCGGCTCTCGTGACGGGCAAGGCGTTCGCGGCCGGCGTCCGCGCGGTCGCCCAGGCTGTGGTCGTCGTGGTCGTGGCTGCGCTGCTCGGGGTCGGGATGACGTGGAATCCGGTGCGTCTTCTGGGTGTCGTCGCGGTCGTGGTGCTGGGCGCGGCGTTCTTCTCGTGCCTGTCGGTGGCCATCGCCGGGGTGGTGCTCAAACGTGACCGGCTGATGGGGATCGGCCAGGCGATCACGATGCCGCTGTTCTTCACGTCGAACGCGCTGTACCCGGTGGAACTCATGCCGGGGTGGGTCCAGGCGATCAGCCGCGTGAACCCCCTGAGTTACGAGGTGTCCGCACTCAGGGGGCTGCTGATCGGCCAGCCCACGAACTACTGGCTGGACTTCGGGGTGCTCGTGGCAGCCGCGGTGCTCGGGATCGCCGTCGCGTCCGCGCTGTTGGGGCGACTGTCCCGATAGCCGGGTCGGGTCACGAGGCCACGAACGTCTTCTCCAGTGCCCGCCGCAGATCGGACTTGCTGATCTTGCCGACCCCGGTGACCGGGAACTCGTCGACGAACACCACCTTGTCCGGCACCTTGTAGTCGGCGAGTCCGCGGTCGCGGACGAACTTCTTGAGTTCGACGGCCTTCGGCTGCCCACCTTGCACCACGACGAACGCGCAACTCCGTTCGCCGAGATACGGGTCGGGCATCGACACCACCGCGACGTCGGCGACGGCGGGGTGTGCGAGCAGATGGTTCTCGACCTCTTCCGCGGCCACCTTCTCGCCGCCGCGGTTGATCTGATCCTTCGCGCGGCCCTCGACGACGAGGTAGCCGTCGTCCGTGAGCCGGACGATGTCGCCGGTGCGGTAGAAGCCGTCCTCGGTGAAGGCCGTCGAATTGTGTTCGGGAGCCCGGTAATACCCACGAATGGTGTACGGACCGCGGGTGAGCAGATGACCGGACGTGCCGTTCGGGACGGGTTCGCCCCGGTCGTCGACGACCCGGACCTCGTCGTCGGGGCTGATCGGTCTGCCCTGGGTGGTGACGATCGTGTCTTCCGGGTCGTCGAGCCGCGTGTAGTTGACGAGTCCCTCCGCCATCCCGAAGACCTGCTGCAGCGTGCACCCGAGTTCGTGACGCACCCGCTTCGCGGCCTCGGCGCTGAACTTGGCACCGCCCACCTGCAGCACCTCGAGGCTCGAGAGGTCCCGTTCGGTGCGACCACTGGCGGCCAGCCAGGCCAACGCGAGCGGCGGCACCAGAGACGCAATCGTGACGCCCTCCTTCTCGATGAGCGCGAACGCGGTGTCGGGGCTCGGATCCGGTGCGAGCACCACGCGACCACCGGCGTGCAGCACGCCGAGGATGCCCGGTGAGCTCATCGGAAAGTTGTGCGCCGCAGGCAGAACGACGAGCATGCGGGTGCTCTCGTCGACGCCGCAGATGCGGTCCGACTCGCGCACCGAGTACAGGTAGTCGGTGTGGGTGCGCGGGATCAGCTTCGACACCCCGGTGGTCCCGCCCGAGAGCTGCAGGAACGCCACGGATTCCGGACCCACCGCCGGCCCGCCCGAGATCGGTTCCGCCGCCCGCAGTTCGTCGAGTGACGTGAACTCCTCCGCGTCCCCGGCCACGATGATCCTGGGCGGATTCTCGGCCGAGGCCACCACGTCGCGGGCAAGTGTGCGGTAGTCGAATCCGGCGTGCGTATCGGTGACGACGTAGGCCGCGGCGTCGGTGAAGCTGCAGAAGTAGGAGATCTCCTGGACGCGGTGCGCGGGCAGCGCGAACACCGGCAGTGCACCGAGCCGGAAGACCGCGAAGATCACCTCGACGTACTCGACGATGTTCGGCAACTGCACCACGACCCGGTCGCCGGGCTGCACCCCCGACGACTGCAGCCCGGCGGCGAGCCGGTCGGCGCGGTCGGACAGTTCCCGGTAGGTGACGGCACGGTCCGCCCCGGACGCGTCCGGTCCGGTCACGGCGATCGCGTCCCCGAATTGCTCGGCGCGGGCGCCCAGGAACTGCTGGAACGTCTCGTCCGTCCAGTACCCGGCGTCACGGTAGCGTGCGGCGAGGTCGGCGGGGTAGCCGACGGTGGTCTCCAGGGGAGCGCGAACGCTCGTGGTCATCGAAAGTCCTTTCACGGGCACGGCTGTCCGGGGTCGTCAGGCTCGGAGGGTAGCGCCGCCGTCGACGTAGAGCGCCTGCATGGTGATGTGACGTGCCCGATCCGACAGGAGGAACTCGACGGCGTCGGCGATGTCGGCGGCGTCGGCGATGCGGCCCAGCGGGATACCGACCTTGAACGAGCCCAGGTCTCCGTCGATCGCTCCGCGTGCTCCGGCGTCGTCGGCGGGATCCGACCACAGCGACCGCTGCATCGCGGTGTCCGTCGAGCCGGGGGCGACGATGTTGGCGCGGATCCCGTATTCGGCGAGTTCGAGGCCGAGTACCCGGACGATCATCGAGACGGCGGCCTTGGACGCGCCGTACGCGCCCATTCCGGTGCGGGGGACGCCCGCGGCGTTGGAACCGACCACGACGATGGAACCGGCTGCACGCTCGCGCATTCCGGTGCCGACCGCCCGCAGCACGTTGACGAGGCCGGTGACGTTGACGTCGAACACGCGCTGCCAGCTCTCGGGGTCGGCGTCGAGAACGGAGCCGGTCTCGAGCACACCCGCCACGTGCGCGAGCGCGGTGATGGGTCCGTGCTGGTCCTCGATCCGGCGGACGGTGTCGGTGACGGCGGCGGTGTCGCGGATGTCGGTGACGGCGGTGCCGAGCGGCGGAGCGTCGAGCAGTGCGGCGGTGGCGGCGAGGCCGTCGGCATCACGATCGAGCAGTACCAGGCGGTGGCCGGACCGCGACAGCGTGACGGCCGTGGCCCGTCCGATGCCCTGGGCCGCCCCGACGACCAGTGTCGTGCCGCTCATCGGGGGAGTCCCAGTGCGGCGAGGACGGTGCCCAGTTTGGTTGTGGTCTCGGCGAGTTCGTCGTCCGGTTCGGAGGCAGCGACGATGCCGCCGCCGGCGTACGCCGTGACGGTGGTGCGGTCGGCGTCGATCTGCGCGCACCGGATGGTGACCATCCATTCGCCGTCACCGTCGGCGTCGGCCCAGCCCACGGCGCCGGCGTAGAAGCCGCGGTCGCCTTCGAGTTCGCCGATCAGTGCACGCGCGGCGGCGGTGGGGGTGCCGCACACGGCCGGGGTCGGGTGCACGGCGACGGCGAGGTCCAGTGCGGTCACCGAGCGGTCCCGCAGTCGTCCCGATACGGGTGTGCCGAGATGCCACAGTTGCGGTGTGCTGGTGAGTGTGGGCCGGTCGGGGATGTCGAGTTCGGTGCAGAACGGTTCGAGGCTCGCGCGCAGCGCGTCGACGACGAGGGCGTGTTCGCGCAGATTCTTCTCCGACGCCGCGAGGTTCTCCGCGGTCAGCCTGTCGATCTCGGGATCGGTGTGCCGGGGAGCGGATCCGGCGAGCGGATGGCAGGTCACGGTGTCGCCGCGGCGACGGATGAGCACCTCGGGACTCGAGCCGACGAGGTGCCGTCCCGACCAGTCGGTGCCCGCGGCGCTCAGATCGACGCTGAAGCCGTTGCCGCCGAGGTCGTTCGCGACGAGTTGCGCGAGCAGTGCGTGCGGATGCAGCGGTTCGCCGGCGTGCAGGACGACCGATCGGGCGAGCACCACCTTGTGCAGTGCGGCCTCGGGCTCTCGCAGCAGGTGAATGGCGGCGGTGACCCGGGCGACGTGCTCGTCCTCCGGGGGAATCGACTCGCCGGCGCGTATGTGTGGAAGGGCCTGCCGACGAGGGGACCAGCTTCGCGGGTGGTGACGCAGCGTCTGTGGTGCGATCAGCGCGGCGGGATGTGACGGGTCGAAGGCGAGCGCGCCGACCACCGACGTCGCGGTGCCGCTCCGCAGGGCCGCGGCGGCGTCGCGGGCGGAGTCGTAACCGGTGCGGATGCCGTCGGCGATCACGGTGCCGTGCGGGCGGGAGAGAACGAACGGCGCGCCCGGCGGGAGGTCCACCGAAGTCTCTGCGGACTCGGCAACGGCCGTCGACTGCATATGCGATCACCTTTCGTAGCGGACAACTGCGGTGCGCGTGGCGATGCGCACCGTCACGTTCAGACCATATACGGTTAGCCTAACCTTTGGCGGTTCAGCGTGTCCGCCTGCGGTTCTGGTGCGAGGCGTATTCCGTTGCAGACCAGCAGTTTCGAGTCACGACGCGCGGGCCCGATATCACCTGCGAACAGGTCTGGATTCTCGCCACCACCGACTGGCCTACCATCGCATGCACACGTTGCATGGAGGGCAGGCGGCTTCAATGACCGAACGCAGGTTCTCGCTCGATCAGCGGATCGTCGCCGCCCTCCAGGTCGACGGGAGATGTTCCTGGAGCCGAATTGCCCAGGCGCTCGGCGAACCCGAGCGGAACGTGACCCGGCACGGCATCGCGCTCCTCGAGTCCGGGCGGGTGGCGGTCACCGCCGTCGCGAACAGCGGCGGCACCGCGATCGTGCGCCTCCAGTGCTCCCCGGGAACGGTGCGGGTGGCGGCGAGCGCCCTCGCTCAGCGCAGCGACTGCATCTTCGTGTACATCCTCACCGGCACCGCCGACTGTGTGGCCGAGATCCACGTGTCCCGGGATCGCCTCCCGAAGCTCGTCATGGACGAACTGCCCGCGACGATGGGCGTCGTCCGAAGCTGGACCGACCCGGTGCTGCGGTACTTCCGCACGGTCCGCGAATGGGAGGCCGGGGTGTTGACCCCCGCCGAGAAGGACGCGATCGGCGGGGTGTCGCCTCCGGCGACCTTCCTCACGGACCTGGAACGCGGCACCCGGGATCCCGTCGACCGGACGATCATCCGCGAGCTGATGCAGAACGGGCGGGTGGGCACCACGGCGCTCGCCCGGACCGCGGGTGTCTCCGAGGCGACGGCCCGGCGACGTGTCCAGTCGCTGCTCACCGAGGGTGCGATCAGCCTCCGGGTGGTGGTGGATCCTGCCCTGTTCGGGCTGCGTGCCGAGGCGATGCTGTTCATCAAGACCCAGCGCAACCGGATCGAACCGCTCGTGCGGGGGATGCTCGAGATGCCGTACGTGCGGTACGCCGCCGGCACGGCGGGCGAGTACCAGGTGGTCGCGAACATCGCCGCGCCGGACGAGTCGGTGCTCTACGACTACATCACGACCGCGCCGTGGGTGGCGGACGCGGCGGCCCTGGAAACCAACATGGTGGTGCAGGCGGTCAAACGCAGCGGACGGACAATGTGACGGATTTCGACATCGGACCGCCCCTCCGGCGCGCCTGATTGCGATCTCCGACATGCTGGTGGCCGATTTCGCCGAACCTCGTACAGCGGTTGAGTGCTGTGATCCGCACCACGCATGCTTCCTCTACTCCCCGGATGGAAGAAGGAACAGCATGCAACGAGACGCCATTCTCGGGGCGATCGAGGATTCGCCGCAGCGCCGCTGGCTGCTGCTCGTCCCGGTCGCCCCGGTGCTCGCACTCGTCACCGCCGTGTGGCTGCCGTTTGTGAACACGGCCGATCTGTGGCTGGGGATGCCCCGGCTGCTCGTCTGGTGCTCGGCCTGGGTGCTCCTGCTGCTGCCCGCGCTGGCGGCGGTGGAGTTCGGCCTCGTCCGGCCGCACGAGGAGCGGAGCGACGACCTCCAGCTCGAGGAGGCGACGCTATGACGAACTCAGCTCTGTGGATCACGCTGGCCGGCATGATCGGATTGGCCGTGATCGCGGTCGGTGGACGCCGGAAACGCGCTCAGAACCTGAGCGAGTGGACGGTCGGCAAACGGAACTTCGGTGTGGTCACCAGTTTCTTCCTGCAGGCCGGTGAATCGTTCACCACGTTCACGTTCCTCGGTGTCGCCGGTATCGCGTTCACCGCGGGCATCGGCGCCACCTACGCCATCCCGTACATCCCGCTCGGCTACGTGGCCCTGTATTTCATCGGACCGCGAATCTGGAAACTCAGCAAGGACCGCGGATACATCACCCAGGCCGACTTCTTCGCGGACCGGTACCGCAGCCCGCTCCTCGGCCGGCTGGTCGCCCTGTGCGGCATCATCTTCCTGCTGCCGTACCTGCAGTTGCAGATCACCGGCCTCGGCCTGATCGTCCGACTCGTCACGGGCAGCGCGAGTTCGGGCACTCTGAGCATGATCGTCGCGACCGTCCTCGTCGTCGGGTTCGTGCTGTGGGCCGGCATTCACGGCCTCGCGCGCACCGCCTATGTCAAGGACGTCCTGATCCTGCTCGCCGTCGTGGTGCTGTCGATCGTGATCCCGTTGCACTTCGCCGGTGGCATCGGCGACGTGTTCGGCCAGATCGCCCAGACCCACAGCGAGATGCTGACCGTGAACCCCGGTGACTACGACAAGGTCTGGTGGACCACGAGCCTGCTGATCTCCGCGATCGGCTGCGGGTTCCTCACCACCCCGCACCTCTGGCCGCCGCTGCTGGCCGCAAAGAACGGTCGAGTGATCCGCTCCAACAACACTTTTCTGCCGATGTACCAGGTGGTCATGATTCTTCCGATCATGCTGGGCTTCGTCGGGATCCTCGCACTGAATCCCAACACCAGCAGCAACGCCGTCCTGCTCACGCTGGCCGGGGGAGCGCTGCCGAACTGGGCGCTCGGACTGATCGCGATCGCCGCGGCCTCCGCCGCGATGCTGCCTGCCGGCGCCATCTGCATCGGTATCTCGACGCTGGCGTCGCACAACCTGGTGAAGATCGAAAGCGAGCGCACGAAGCTTCGGTTCAACCACCTGGTCGTGATCGCCGCTGCCACCATGGCCCTCGTGCTCGGCCTGACGCGCCCCGATCTGCTGGCCAACCTGTTGCTGCTCACGTTCGGTGGTCTCAGCCAGCTCGCCCCCGGTCTGGCGCTGGCTCTGCCCGAGAAGCCGTTGCTCGCCAAGCAATCCGTGTTCGCCGGTCTCGTCGTGGGAATGCTCACCGTCATCGTGATGACCGTCTTCGAACTGAACCTCGCCAACATCGACGCCGGCATCTGCGGCCTGGTCCTCAACCTCGCGGTGATCGCCGTCGTGGAGGCCGTCGTCCGCGCCACCCGTCCCCGCACCCCGGCCCCCGCGTCGTCGGAAGACCTTCCCGCCACCACCCCGATCCTGGAGACCTCGAAATGACCATCGATCACTACTCGACCGCGCGAGAGATGCTCGCCGCACTCCGTCGCAAGGACATCTCGGCCCGCGAGCTGCTCGACCTGCACACGGACCGGATCGCGCGGGTGAATCCGACGGTCAACGCGCTCGTCAGCCTCGACCTGGACCGCGCGCACTCCACCGCTGCCGCCGCCGACGCACAGACGGCCGCCGGAACCCCGGTGGGGCCGCTGCACGGACTGCCGTTCGCGTTCAAGGACACTCACGACGTCGCCGGTTTCCCCACCGTCGCCGGCTCGCCGCTCCTCGTCGACAACGTGCCCGAGACCAGTGAGCTGATCGCCGAACGCGTCATCGCGGCCGGCGCCGTCACGATCGGCAAGTCCAACGTCCCCGAATTCGCCGCCGGCTCGCACACGTTCAACCCCGTCTTCGGGACCACCACCAACCCGTACGACCCCACCAAGAGTGCGGGTGGCTCGAGCGGCGGCGCCGCGTCCGCGCTCGGTGCGGGACTCGTCGCGCTCGCCGACGGCAGCGACATGGGCGGTTCGCTGCGCAACCCGGCGTCGTTCTGCAACGTCGTCGGATTGCGCCCCACTCCGGGCCGTGTGCCGTGCTGGCCGAACAGCGCGCCCTGGGATGCACTCGTGACGCAGGGACCGATGGCCCGGAACGTCGACGACCTGGAACTGCTGCTGTCGGTGATCTCCGGACCCGACGCGCGCATCCGCGGTTCGCTCAGCGCCGATGCCCTCGCGCCGCGTCTCGGTGTCGCCGGCCTGCAGGGTCTGCGCGTCGCGGTGTCCGCGGATCTGAACGGCATCTTCCCCGTGGATGCGCCGGTCCGCGAGATCCACGACCGGCAGTCCTCGATCTTCGCCGCCGCGGGTGCGGTGGTGGCCGAGGACGCACCGTCGATTCCCGACGCCGAGTGGGTGTTCCGCACCCTGCGGGCGTGGCGGTTCAAGATCGACCTCGGTGACCGCGCCGACGCCACCCCCGATCTGCTGAAGCCGTCGCTGCTCGACAACATCCGGCAGGCAGACCGGCTCTCCGCCGACGACGTCGCGAAAGCCATGGTGGCGCAGGCGGAGATCCAGCATCGCGCCGTCGAATTCTTCACCCACCATGACATCCTGGTGATGCCCGTGTCGCAGGTGCTCCCGTTCGACGCCGAACTCGAGTACCCGGCAGCGGTCGACGGCCGTCGCTGCGACGACTACCTCGACTGGATGACGTCGGCGTTGACCGTGACGGTGCTGGGTTGCCCCGCGATCTCCGTTCCCGCCGGATTCAGCGCCGACGGTCTGCCGGTCGGCGTGCAGATCGTCGCGGCCCCGGGCAACGACCTGTTCCTGCTCGACGTGGCACGGGCCTACGAGCAGCTGAACCCCGTCGGAGCCACACGCCCGCACCTCCTCGAGAGGGCGGCAGCGTCTACTTCGTGAAGTCGTTCTCGCCGATGCGGTGGAGGTGGATGAGGTTGGTGGATCCGACGGTGTGCGGGGGTGAGCCGGCGACGATGACGACGAGGTCGCCGCGCCGGTAGGCACCCAGTCGGAGGAGGGCGGTGTCGACCTGGCGGATCATCTCGTCGGTCGATTCCACCGGGTCGACGAGGAAGGTTTCGGTGCCCCAGGTGAGGGCGAGTTCGTTGCGCACCTGGGGTACCGGGGTGAAGGCCAGCAGTGGCAGCGGGGTGTGGCGCCGGGCGAGTCGTCGCACGGTGTCCCCGGACTGGGTGAACGCGACCAGCGCGGTGGCGTTCAGGCGTTCGCCGATGTCGCGGGCGGCGAACGAGATCACGCCGCCGTGGGTGCGGGGAGTGTGGGTCAGGGCGGGGACGGTGGTGGATTGGTGTTCGACGGCGGAGAGGATCCGCGCCATCGTCGCGACCGTCTCGGTCGGGTAGGCACCGACGGAGGTTTCACCGGACAGCATTACCGCGTCGGCGCCGTCGAGGATCGCGTTGGCGACATCCGACGCCTCGGCCCGGGTGGGCCGGGAGTTGTCGATCATCGACTCGAGCATCTGCGTGGCCACGATCACCGGTCGAGCGTTCTCCCGCGCGATCTGCACGATCCGCTTCTGCACCAACGGCACCTGCTCGAGGGGAACCTCCACCCCGAGGTCGCCGCGCGCGACCATGACCGCGTCGAAGGCCCGCACGATCGCCTCGATGTCGTCGACGGCTTCGGGTTTTTCGATCTTCGCGATCACCGGGACCCGGCGGCCGATCCGGTCCATCACCTCGTGGACGCGGTCGATGTCGGTGGGGGCGCGCACGAACGACAGGGCGATCAGGTCGACCCCGAGGCGTAGGGCGAATTCGAGGTCGTCGATGTCCTTGTCGGACAGGGCGGGGACGGAGACGTTCATCCCGGGCAGAGATACGCCCTTGTTGTTGCTGATCGGGCCGCCCTCGGTCACCCGGCACACCACGTCGTTGCGGTCGATGTCGGTGATGGTCAGTGCGATCTTGCCGTCGTCGACCAGCAGTCGGTCACCGGCGCGTGCGTCCTGGGCGAGGTGGGTGTAGGTGGTCGAGACCCGGTCGTGGGTGCCCGCGCAGTCCTCGACGGTGATCCGGACCTGTTCGCCGGTCGCCCACACGGTCGCGCCGTCGGTGAAGCGGCCGAGGCGGATCTTCGGTCCCTGCAGGTCCGCGAGGATTCCGACAGCTCGGCCGGTGCTGTCGGCTGCGGCGCGGACGCGCCGGTAGTTGGCCTCGTGGTCGGTGTGGTCGCCGTGACTGAAATTCAGTCGGGCGATGTCCATCCCGGTTTCGACGAGACTGCGGGTGCGTTCGTCCGTGGCGGTGGCGGGCCCGAGCGTGCAGACGATCTTCGCCCGGCGAGGCGACAGCAGCGACGCCGAGTCGACATCGGCAGCGAGTGGATGTCGGTGAGAGTCATCGTGGTCCTTCGTTGTGCAGAAGCGAGCCCCGGCCGATGTCACGCCCGATGCGGGTGAGGAGTTCGCCGGTCAGCTCCGGGTCGGCGGCGGTGTTCCGGTCGGTGTAGTCGCCGAGGGAATGGATGTACCCGAAACCGGCAGGAGCCCAATACTTCCGGGACAGAGTGCTACGGCCGGCGACGGCGATCACCGGGACCGGATGGGCGCGGCGGGCCAGGACCGCGAGCAGTTTGCCGTGTTCGGTCTGCTCGTCGATGCTGCCCTCGCCGGTGATCACCAGGTTCATTCCTGCGAGACAGCCGTCGAAATCGAGTAGGTCGAGGAAGTATTCGGCGCCGGAGACCATGCGCGCGCCGAGCAGCATGGCGGCGAATCCGATCCCACCGGCACTGCCGGCGCCGGGGGAGTCGGCCACCGCACGCGCCTGAGGGTAGCCGCTGCGGGTGAACACCTCGACGAGGTTGTCGAGGCCGGAGTCGAGGTAGCGCACGTCCGCTTCGGTGGCGCCTTTCTGCGGGCCGTACACGGCGGCGGCGCCGTGCGGTCCGGTCAGCGGGTTGGTGACGTCGCCGGCGATCACGATCTCGATTCCGGACAGGTTCACCGCGCGGGAGGAATCGATCGTCGCGACCTCGGGAAGGGTTCGCCCGCACGCCCGCAGGGGTCGTCCCGTGCTGTCGGAGAAGGTGAACCCGAGGGCGGCGAGCATCCCCGTTCCGCCGTCGGTACCGGCGCTGCCGCCGAGGGCGAGGACGAGGCGGCGCGGGTGGTGGCGGCGGGCGTGCCCGATGGCCTGGCCGAATCCGAGGCTGGAGGCGTCGAGGGGAGCGGTGCGCCCGCTGGGGAGGGTGGCCAGTCCGCAAGTGTTGGCGACTTCGACCACCGCGGTGGTGCCGTTGACGGCGATGCGTCCGCGCTGGGGTGTTCCCCTTGCGCCGGCGACCGTGACGGGGTGCGGAGTGAATCCGACCGCCACCGCCGCGTCGACGCTGCCGTCGCCTCCGTCGGCGAGAGGAAGTCGCCTGCTGTCGATTCCCGCCGAAGCGAGGCCGGCCGAGAGATGTTCGGCGACAGCTGCTGCGGAGAGCGAGCCCTTGAACTTGTCCGGGGCAACCAGAACCCTCATCGGCCTTCCTTTCTCGTGTGCAGTGCGGATGCGGTCATCGCTGGGTGGAGTGCGCGGGCGTCGTCGCCGCGGGGTCGAGCCGTTCGTGGTCGATGTGGACAGCGTCCGGTTCCTCGATCATGTGGTGGTGCTTGTCTCGTGGTTCCTGTTCCAGGATCTCCATGTCGAAGTCGTTCTCGACGTCACCGTCGGGTGGGGGAAGGACTTCGCCGGAGAAGACGCGGCGGGCACGGTCGACGTCGAGTTCGTGGTTCCATTTGGCGACGAACAGGGTGGCGACGGCGTTGCCGATGAAGTTCACCAGGGCGCGGCATTCGGACATGAACTTGTCGATACCGAAGATGAGCATGATGCCGGCCGCGGGGATGGTGCCAAGGGTGCTCAATGTTGCTGTCAGCGCGATGAACCCGCCTCCGGCGACACCTGCGGCCCCCTTGGAGGTGAGGAGCATGACGCCGAGGAGGCCGAGCTGCTGCGGAATCGTCAGGTCGGTGTTGGTGGCCTGCGCGATGTACAGCGCGGCGAGCGAGAGGTAGATGGCTGCCCCGTCGAGGTTGAAACTGTAGCCGGTGGGCACGACGAGACCGACGGTGGTCTTCTTGACGCCGGCGTACTCCAGCTTGCGCATCAGACCGGGCAGCGCGGGCTCGGCAGTGGAGGTGCCGAGAATGAGCAGGAGTTCTTCCTTGAAGAAGCCGAGCATCCGGAAGATGTTGAGCCGCAGGTACGCCATGACCGATCCGAGGACCACGAAGACGAAGAACGCGGACGTGACGTAGAACAGCAGGATCAGGCTGCCGAGGCTGGTGAGGGTGGAGACACCGTACTTGCCGATGGCGAAGGCCATGGCGCCGAACGCACCGAGGGGTGCGAGCTTCATGATGAAGCTCAGGACCTTGAAGACCACCGCGGTGAGGCGTTCGACGGCATCCCGGATCGGTGCGGCGATCTGGCCCACCGCGTTGATGGCGACACCGAAGATGACGGCGAGGAAGATGACCTGGAGGATGTCACCCTCGACGAACGGGCCGAACACGCTGTCCGGGACCAGGTGGGTGATGAACTCCCACCACTGCTTCTCTTCACCGGTCTGAATCAGTTTGTTGGCGGAGTCGGTCGTTTCCAGCGAGGCGGCGTCGGCATTCACCCCGTCGCCGAGGCGGAAGACGTTGATCGCGACGAGACCGGTGAGCAGCGCGAGGATGGTCCCGACCTGGAAGTAGGTCAGCGCCTTGATTCCCGTCAGCCCGACCTTCTTCAGATCCGCGACACTCGCGATGCCGCCGACGATCGTCAGGAACACGATCGGGCAGATCAGCATCTTCATCGCGGTGATGAAGGTGGTGCCGATCGGCTCCATCGCCTCGCCGGTGTCCGGCCAGAGCCACCCGACCAGGATGCCGAGCACGATCGCGATGAGAACCCAGAAGTACAGTTGCCTGTACCAAGGTTTCTTCACAGTCGCCGGTTGGTAACTCGCTGCGCTGCTTGGTGTTTCCATGACATTCACCTCGGGTGAGAGTGTTCAGGTGTGAAGACGGGGGTGGCCGAGAGTTACCGACCGTTCGAGGGGTGGGCCCCGACCCGGCAGATCCTGCCGAGTCGGGCCGGCTGTGAACTGTGGATGGCGGTCAGGCCGGGGTCAGCGCGGTCTGCAGCGCGTGCACGATCGCCTCGGTGACGGCGTCGGTGTCCGACGAGCCGCCGATGTCGCGGGTCAGTGCTCCGCTCGCGGTGGCGGCCTCGATGGCGGCTTCGACACGGCGGGCCTCGTCGTGCAGCCCGAAGTGGTCGAGCATCAGGGCGGCGCTGGCGATCGCGCCGATCGGGTTGCTGATGCCCTGGCCCGCGATGTCGGGTGCGGAACCGTGAACGGGTTCGAACATGCTCGGGAAGCGTCGTTCCGGGTTGAGGTTCGCGCTCGCCGCGATACCGAGGCTTCCCGCCAGCGCGGAGCCGAGGTCGGAGAGGATGTCGGCGTTGAGATTCGACGCCACCACCACGGACAGATCCTCCGGGTGCAGGATGAACTTGGCGCTCATGGCGTCGACGAGGACGCTTTCGGTCGCGACGTCGGGGTAGTCGAGGGCGACGCGGTTGAAGACCTCGTCCCACAGGACCATGCCGTACTGCTGGGCGTTGGACTTGGTGACGCTGGAAACCTTCTTCACGGTGCGGGTGCGGGCCAGGTCGAACGCGAACCGCATGATGCGCTCGCAGCCCTTCTCGGTGAACAGCGCGGTCTGCAGTGCGACCTCGTTGCCCGGTCCGCGGCCGCTGAGGTTACGTCCGCCGAGGCCGGCGTACTCGCCCTCGCTGTTCTCCCGGACGACGACCCAGTCGAGTTCGGTGTCGTCGGCCTTGCGCAGCGGGGACTGCACGCCGGGGAGGAACCTCACCGGGCGGACGTTGGCCCACTGGTCGAAGTTCTGGGTGATGTTGAGCCGCAGCCCCCAGAGGCTGATGTGGTCGGGGACGTTCTCCCATCCGACCGCACCGAAGTAGATGGCGTCGAATGCCTGCAGGGTGTCGAGGCCGTCGTCGGCCATCATCTTCCCGGTCTGCTCGTAGTACCCGCATCCCCAGGGAAATTCTTCCCACTCGAAGGCGAAACGCCCACCGGACTGTTCTGCGAGGACGTCGAGCACGCGCCGTCCGGCAGCGACGACCTCCTTGCCGACGCCGTCGGCGGGGATCGATGCAATCGTGAACGTCTGCGGTGCCATGTCGTTGCCTCCATCGTGTTGTGCTCGTCACAGTGTGTGATGCATTCATTAACCCGTCACAATCACGCAGCGTCCATGACCAAGAGTCGATCCGGCTTATAGGTCTCACCTAATCGAGTCGTGTTTTCGCAGGTAGAGTGAGTGTCCACGCGGCGGTCGCCGAGAGCACCGCTCGAGGGTTCGGCCGCACATCGACGGGAATGAGGGGTTCGGATGGACGCGCGTCAGTTGCGGTACTTCCTGGCTGTGGTCGATCAGGGCAGTGTCAACCGTGCGGCGGAAACACTGCTGATCGCGCAGCCCTCGCTGTCCCAGTCGATATCCGCACTGGAGCGTGAACTCGGGGTGCCGCTCTTTCACCGCGTCGGGCGCCGGCTGGTGCTCAGTGACGCCGGCGAAACGCTCGTCGGTCCGGCCCGCGTGGTGTTGCGTGATCTCGAGGATGCGAAGGCATCCGTCGATGCGCTGAAAGGGTTGCGCGCCGGTCGCGTGGACCTGATCACGATGCCGTCACCCGGGATCGAACCCCTCACCACGATCCTCACCAGCTTCAGTCGCACCTATCCTTCGGTCACCGTCAATGCCGAGGCGGCGTTCACCCCCGAAGAGGTGCTGCACGCCGTGCGCACCGGCGTCTGCGAAGTCGGGATCCTGGGTTCACCCGCGGAGGTGCGTGCCCCCGAACTCGACGTCGTCGCACTCGAAAGCCAGCCGCTGATCCTCATCTCCGGACCGGGCGCCGAGACGCCGAGCCGCCCGGAGATTCGGAGATCGGAACTGTCCGGATTTCGACTCATCGTCTCGCAGCGCGGATCGTTGATGCGAACACTCGTCGACGAGGTCCTCGCCAGCGGCGTCGCCGCCACCATCGTCGCCGAGGTCGCCCACCGAACCTCGATCCTGCCGATGGTCCTCAGCGGATTCGGGCAGGCCGTCATGCCGTCGTCGTGGGCGCCGTCGGCCCGGCAGTCCGGCGCCACCGTGCACCGCATCGTCCCCGAGTCCTACCTGCACGTCGCCGCCGTCTGCCGGCGAACCCATCTCACGCCACCCGCGCGGACGCTCATGGACGAGGCACGAAAGTACGCAGAACGCACACCGGCAGCCTGGGATGCGCCCGCAGCGGAGAGCCCGCACATCTCCTGAATGACAGTCGTGCCCCTACTCCGTGATGGATCGAGGATCGAGACACTCCGCCGTTCTTCGATCGCCCCGGCGGATGCTTGTGCAATTGCCGATCCGGGGACGGAGCCCCGTATTTCGGCCACCGGGTGGTTTGTTCTCGGTTCGATCCGGCAACCGGTCGCGCGGCAGTTACGGTGATGAGACACTGCCCCGAGGTCAGGAGTCGCCGTGCCCAAGCTGGAGATCAAGAGGAAGTCCGAGCTCTCCCGGAAAGAGGTGTCCGACCGGCTTATCGCGCTCGGACAGGCCCTCGCGAGTGGCTCCGAGGTGGAGCTGGGCTCGGGTGGCGACTCGATCGAAATCGTCGTCGCCGACCGGGTCCGGTGGGAGCTCGAGATAGAGGTCGACGGCGACGAGACCGAGATCGAAATCGAAATCAGTTGGCGGGACGATCCGTCCGAAGAGTCGACCGCCGACGCGGAACCGGAAACGGCGAGTCCGCCACCGGTCAAGACCGCGCGTCGTGGGCGGCCCCGCAAGAGCACCGCCAAGTGATCCGCACGTAGCGCGTCTGAATCGTCACCCGGCGGACCTGCGCTGCATTCGGACTCCACTGCCGAAACGCTGTGCTGCCAATACCCTCCGACCGGCGGAAAATTGGCGGTAACCAGGCCATATCGCGTCACTCGAGGAAGGCAGACAACCATGTCCGCGGAACACGACGAACCGGTGGCACATCCGAGCCGGACCGAGCGCGCACAACGAGGGGCGGACGCCCGCCGAGACACCCCGCCGGCTGCGCTCGCGGAACACCGTGTAGCCGATCGGCGCGACCCTGTGGGCCTCCTCGAGAAGCAGGCGACGGAGAGAGTCGCGGAACTCGTTCCGATCCGGTACGGGCGCATGGCGGCGACGGCCTTCGCCTTCTACCGCGGCGGCGCCGCGATCATGGCCGACGATCTGTCCCACTCGCCTACCACGGGCCTGCGCACGCAGCTCTGCGGCGACGCGCACCTGAGTAACTTCGGAATCTTCGCCACCCCGGAACGTCGGCTGGCATTCGACATCAACGACTTCGACGAGACACATCCCGGTCCTTTCGAATGGGACGTCAAACGCCTCGTCGCGAGCCTCGCGATCGCGGCGCAGGAGAACGGCTTCAGCAGCAAGAAGACCAGGAACATCACCCGTGCCTGCGCCGCCGAATACCGCGAAACCATGGCCAGTCAGGCGCAACTGGGAAACCTGGGCGTCTGGTACTCCCACATCGAGCCCACAGCGGAACTCGTGGGGCTTCGAGACGAGCTGGACAAGTCGCAGAGGAAACGCGCTCGCACAGCTCTGGAGAAGGCGCGCCGCCGGGACAGCGTCCAAGCGCTCTCCAAGCTGACCGCCGTCGTCGACGGGGAGAGGCGGATCATCAGCAACCCGCCTCTGCTGGTGCCGGTCGAGGAGTTGTATGCGGGCGAAGACCTCGAATCGTTGTACCGAGACCTACGGCATCGCCTGAACGTGTATGTGCAGTCTCTGCGGTGGGACCACCGCGTGCTCTACGACCAGTTCCGGATGATTCAAATTGCCCGCAAGGTGGTCGGGGTCGGCAGTGTGGGCACCCGCACCTGGATCATTCTGATGCTGGGCGCTGACGAAGACGATCCGCTGTTTCTGCAGGTGAAGGAGGCGGGTCCGTCCGTGCTGTCGAGTTACGTCGACGGCCCGTCCTTCGCTGCCGAGGGCGAGCGAGTGGTCAGCGGACAGCGGCTGATGCAGGCCGCGAGCGACATCTTCCTGGGCTGGGAACGTGGCGCGGGCCCCGACGGCGTCGAGCGGGACTTCTACGTGCGCCAACTGCGGGACGGCAAGGGTTCGGCGGTGGTCGAATCCCAGACACCCACCGTCATGATGCTGTACGGGCGATTGTGTGCACGGGTCCTCGCCTATGCGCACGCGCGGGCCGGCGACCGGATCGCGATCGCCGCCTACCTCGGGGACGACACCGAATTCGATCATGCGATAGCGGAATTCGCCGAAACGTACGCAGAGCAGAACACCCGAGACCATGCTGCCCTCCTCGAGGCCATCACGGGGGCCCGCATCGTCGCGGCTACCGGATTCTGAACAGAGACGTCCCGGGACCGTCCGGTCGTACGCCCGCCCACACGACCGGTGGACCGGCACGGTTCAGAAGATCTGGACGAAGCGGTACCAGTCGGATTCGATGTGCTGATATCCGATCTCACCGTCACGCTCGGGTGGGCCGATCTTGTCGGTGCCGCCCGGCAGCTGAGCGACTCCGACAAGATTGACCAGGCCGCCTTCGAGGTAGAAGTGGCACCCGGTGTCGAGCGGCTCGACGCGCCAGGTGTCGTACAGGCCGATCCGCTGGTCGTCGGACGACGGTGTGCACGCCTGCGCGTATGCGGTCAGTTCGCCCACCGACAGCCGCCACCCGAGGTCAGAAGGCACACCGAAGAATACGAGGGTCGCGGTCAGAGCCACCATGGCCGGCGCAAGGCAGATGCGTCGATCCCACCGGTACCGCCCCAGCTGCACGCCGGCGAGGATCAGCCACACGGCACCGAGAATGAGCAGGGCGAAACCAGCCAGCACGACGTACGGGAAGACCGGGTCGATCGGAATCGTGATCACCAGCGTCGCAGCGCAGACGAACGCGACGAGGGCGGTGAGGACGATTCCGGTCGCCGACCGCCACCACCGCGGCGTGTCCGTCCGGCGGCGCGCAGTGCGTTGCGTCGACTGTGCGTCGCGGGCGTCCATCAGGGGTCTCCGTTCGCCGGCGCTCTCCGAGAGGTGGTCAGGTCGGTGACCTCCCGTCAGGCTCGGGTGGGCGGTGGACCGCCGAAGCCGCGGAGGTCGCGGGCGGTGGTGCCGGGTTCGAAAGTGCTGCCGCCGGGCCCGAATCGTCCGATCACGGTGTGTCGGCTGTCCCAGAGCACCCCGCGGGTGGGGAGGGCCCACCGGCTGGAGAACGCGGACGCGTCGTCCCCGTCGTCCACGGATGGGTCGTGCGCCGAAGCGATGTGCGCGGCGTAGGCGCGCAGCGCGACCGCGAAGGCGTTGGGTTCGCGGCCGGCGTCGAGGAAATGCGCTCGGTCGCCGCACTGCGGGCAGTGCCACGACGCGCGGTCGCATCCGCCGGCGAGGCCGACGGCCGGTGGTTCGTCTCCGGGCGGACCGACGGTGCGATACGCGTCGAACGGGTCGGGCTGCTCGATCCGATCGGGCGCCTGCCGTGCCGCTGCAACCATGTCCCGCCAGGCGGCGTGCACGTCGAAACCCCCGAGCATCAGCACCTCTTCGGGCATCGGGCCGATGAACGGGGAACCCGCGCACAGCACCCGGCTGTGGTCGTGGGCGTGGCTGTACTTCGGGTCGAGAGCCCGGGCGTGCCGCATCTGCTGCACGCGCACGGTGATCGCGAGCCCGTGCCATTCGCGTCCGCAGTGCGGGCACGGGTCCTGGTTCACGTTCGAGTCGTGCCCGGATCGGTGGTCGTGGTTCGCGAGTTGGTCGTGTACGAGCCGGTCGATCCGGTCGACGAGGTCACGGTCGGTCATGGTGGATACCCACGGTAGCGGCTTCGGCCGCTCTGTGCGGTCAGTATCCCGCGTCGAAGTCGAACTCGTTGATCAGCGTGGCGTCACCCGACAGGTAGCGTCCGAGGTTCTCGACGAACAGATCGACGATCTTCGCGTTCTCGGACGGCACGTTGGCGGCGCTGTGCGGGCTGAGGATGACGTTGTCGGCCGTCCACAACGGCGAATCGTCTCGGAGGGGTTCGGTGGTGGTGACGTCCAGGACCGCCCCGCCCAGCCGTCCCGTCGACAGTGCTTCTGCGAGAGCGTCTTCGTCGATGATCGGTCCCCGTCCGAGATTGACGACCAGTGCGCCGTCGGGGAGGGCGGCGAGTTCCCGGCGTCCGATCAGTCCACGAGTGTCGTCGGTGAGGGCGCAGGAGATCACGAGGATGTCCGCGGCGGGCAGGTGCTCGGCGATCCGGTCCGTGGTGGTCATGCTGTCGAAAGGGGCGCCTGCGGGGCGCGGGGTGCGGGCCACCCCGCTTGCGGTGACGGAGAAGCACCGGAGGAGTTCCGCTGTGCGCGAGCCGATCTTGCCGGCGCCGACGATCAGCGCGTGGCGTCCCGCGAGCTCGGTCGTTTCCTGTTTGCGCCAGGTCCGGGTCTGCCGGTCGGCGATCAGCCGGGGGAGGCCGCGTGCGAAATGCAGAATGCCGGCGAGTGCGAACTCCGCCAGCGGTTCGGCGTGGACTCCCGCGGCGGTCGTCACCGTCAGCGGAGCGCGCGACAGCCCGAATTTCTCGATCAGTTGCCCGGCGCCCGCGGACGTCGCCTGAATCCATCGCAGATTCGGCGACTGTTCGAGGGTGCGTTCGGGGTGCCGCCAGTCGAAGTCGAACATCACGTCCGCGGTCCGCAACATCGACGACCACCGGTCGTGCTCGACGGCCGTCAGATCACGCGGCACCCCGACGTGATCGCTGTGCCATCGAGGCCGGGGGAGCAGGTCGGGTGCGTACGACACCCGGACCCGAGGGTCGCTGTCAGCGATCCTGTCGACCAGGTCCTGCTCGAGATACGACGCGACGAGCACGTCGACGCACGGGTCGGGCACGGTCACTCCTTCACCGCCGGCGGTTCGGACGTCGGTGCGCTCGGCTCGGCCTCCGGCGCGGCGGCAGACTTCGGCATCGCCGCCGCGGCGACGACGAGTACGACGGCCGCGCCGAGGGCGGCCACGAACACCAGATGCAGGGCGCCGGCCAGGTCGGCCGGGGCGGGGTTGTCGGCGCCGCCCAGTCGCGCGTTGACGAGGGCGCCGAACAGGGCGACCCCCACGGCGCTGCCGATGGACCGGGCGAACATGTTGGTCGAGGTGACGACGCCGCGCTCCGACCAGTCGACGCTCGACTGCGCCGCGATGAGGGTGGGGCTCGCGACGAGACCCATGCCGCCGCCGATGACGAAGCAGCAGATCGCCACCTGCCACACCGCCGAGTCGATGGACAGGCTCAACGTGAGAGCGGTGCCCGCCACGACCAGCAGGCTGCCCGCGGTGGCCGTGACCCGGAAGCCGAAGCGCAGGTACACGCGCCCGGACTGCGACGCGGCGATCGGCCAGCCGATGGTCAGGGTGGCCAGCGCGAACCCGGCCACCAGGGCGCCCGTCCCGAGGACGCCCTGGGTGAAGGTCGGCACGTAAGTGGTCAGGCCCAGGACGATGGCCCCGACCAGCAGTGAGACAAGACTGCTCGCCGCGAGAACCCGCCGGGTGAACACCCACAGCGGCAGCACCGGTTCGGCGGCGCGCCGTTCCACGAGGACGAAGACGATGAGGAACACGACACCCGCCGCGAAGATGCCGAGGCTGATCGGGGAACTCCACGCCCAGGCCTGCCCGCCTTCGAGGAGTCCGAGGATGAGCAGTGTCGCCCCGACTGCCAGGATTCCGGCGCCGGCGTAGTCGATGGACCGCTGGGTGCGCGCCCGCTTCTCGTCGAAGTTGCGGATCAGCATCACCGCCGCGAGCAGGCAGAGAGGAATGTTGACGAAGAAGATCCACCGCCACGACAGGTACTCGGAGAACACCCCGCCGAGGGTCGGGCCGATCACCGCCGACATGCCCCACACGCTGGCCAGATAGCCCTGGGCCTTGGCACGTTCGGCGAGGGTGTAGATGTCTCCGGCGATGGTCATGCTCATCGGCTGGACGGCCCCGGCGCCGAGACCCTGCACCGCGCGGAACGCGATGAGAGCGGGCATGCTCCACGCGATCCCGCACAGCACCGAGCCGACGCCGAACAATGCGATGCCCAGGAGCATCACCGGCCTCCGGCCGAAGATGTCGGCCAGCTTGCCGTAGATCGGCACCGACACGGCCTGCGTGAGCAGGTAGATCGAGAACAGCCACGGGAACTGGGAGAAACCGCCGAGGTCCCCGACGATGGTGAAGACGGCGGTGGAGATGATGGTCGCATCAAGCGCGACGAGCGACGTCGTGAGCATCAGTGACACGAGAATCGGTCCGCGTTCCGAACGGAACCCGACGTCGACCGGGGTCGTGTCCGTCGCCATTACCCACCTTCTCCGGTTACCGCGCTCACAAGAGTTCCTGACCAACGGTAACGACAACGGGAGACGAAGTGTTCCGCGGCTGTGCCCGCGACGCCGCTACACGGTCGCCGAGGATCCGCGGACGCCGCGCGGTAGGAGTGGGGGCTGGTCCCGACGACGCGCTTGAACCGGTGTCGTGGGGCCGCTGAGGAAGTCCCGCTCACCGACCCGGCGCTCGACGGGAACCGGCTCACCTGGCGCAGTCCATCACCAAGCCGCTGCGCCTCCACTTGCAGTTCGATGTCCTCGTCGAGCGCGACGAGATGACGGGGAAGTCGACGGCGGGATGTCTCCCCAGCTCGAAGGTCAGCGGCCGCCGGTCGGTGCCCGACCGATAGGCTGGGTCACCGTGCGCCCCTCACTCGATTCATACGCCCATCTGGCCGGTGGCAAGGTCCGCGACCTCTACACGATCGACGACGAGCACCTTCTGTTGGTCGCGAGCGACCGGATCTCCGCCTACGACCACGTCCTCAGCACCCCGATCCCGGACAAGGGGCGGGTGCTCACCGCGATGAGCGTCTTCTTCTTCGGCGTCCTCGGTGGCAACAACCATCTGGCCGGTGAACCCGACGACAGCCGGATCCCCGAAGAGGTTCTCGGCCGCGCGCTGGTGGTCCGGAAGCTGGACATGGTCCCCGTCGAGTGCGTGGCCCGCGGCTACCTCACGGGGTCGGGGCTGATCGACTACAACGAGACCGGCGCGGTGTGCGGCGTCGCACTGCCCGAGGGGCTGGTGGAGGCGAGCCAGCTTCCCGACCCGATCTTCACGCCCGCCAGCAAGGCCGAGCTGGGCGAGCACGACGAGAACATCAGTTTCGAGGCCGTGGTCGAGAAGGTGGGCCAGGACCTGGCCGTGAAGCTGCGCGACGACACCCTCGACATCTACGGCCGGGCGTCCAACTTCGCCGCGGACCGGGGCATCATCCTCGCCGACACCAAGCTCGAGTTCGGACTGGACCCGCAGGGCAACCTGATTCTCGCCGACGAGGTCCTCACCCCCGACTCGTCCCGGTACTGGCCGGCCGACGGGTACGAGGCCGGGAAGGTGCAGCCGAGCTTCGACAAGCAGTTCGTCCGCAACTGGCTCACCGGCCCCGAATCCGGCTGGGACCGCGCGTCCGACACTCCGCCGCCGCCGCTGCCCGCGGAGATCGTCGAGGCGACCCGCGAGCGGTACATCGAAGCGTACGAGCGGATCTCGGGTCTGTCGTTCGCGGACTGGGTGGGCTGAGACATGACCTCCGAAGGCGCGAAACTCACCCCGCCGGTCGCGAAGAAGGTTCCCACCGAACGCGTCCACCACGGTCACACGTTCGTCGACGAGTACGAGTGGCTGCGCGACAAGGAAGACGCCGAAGTCGTCGCGTACCTCGAGGCCGAGAACGCGTACACCGAGCAGCAGACCGCGCATCTCGCGCCGCTGCGGGACCAGATCTTCCAGGAGATCAAGTCCCGTACGCAGGAAACCGATATGTCGGTTCCCACCCGCATGGGCGACTGGTGGTACTACGCCCGCACCATCGAGGGCAAGCAGTACGGCGTCCAGTGCCGGGCACCGATCGACGGCCCCGACGACTGGACCCCGCCGGAACTGGCTCCGGGTGTCGAACTCCCCGGTGAGCAGGTGCTACTCGACGGCAACGCCGAGGCCGAGGGTCACGACTTCTTCTCCATCGGCGCCTTCTCCCTCAGTCACGACGGCACGCTCCTCGCGTACTCGGTCGACGTGGTCGGCGACGAGCGGTACACGCTGCGCTTCAAGAACCTCGTGACCGGCGAACTGCTGCCCGACGAAATCCCCGAGACCGCGCCCGGCGCCACCTGGGCCATCGACCACAGTCACGTCTTCTATCTCACCGTCGACGACTCCTGGCGTCCCGACACGGTGTGGCGGCACAAGCTCGGCACCGACCGTGCGCAGGACGTCACCGTGTTCCACGAGCCGGACGAGCGGTTCTGGGTGTCGGTCGGGTCCACCCGGAGCGAGAAGTACCTCATGATCTGGGTGGGGTCGAAGATCACCAGCGAAGGCTGGGTGCTCGAATCGGAGAACCCCGAGGGCGAGTTCCGGGTGGTGCTGCCGCGACGCGAGGGCGTCGAGTACGGCGTCGAGCACGCGGTCGTCGCGGGGGAAGACCGCTTCCTGATCATGCACAACGACGTCGTCGACGGTGAGAAGGCCGAGAACTTCGTGCTCGCCGACGCGCCGGTGTCCGACCCGACGTCGCAGACCATCCTCATTCCGCACCGCTCCGACGTGCGGTTGGAGGAGGTCGACGCGTTCGCCGACCACCTCGTGCTCGGTTACCGCCGCGAAGCGTTGACCCGGCTGGCTATCTGGCCGCTCGGTGAGGACGGCTACGGCGAGTTCACGGAGATCGAATTCGACGAGGAACTCTTCAGCGTCGGGCTCGGCGCCAACCCGGAATGGCGGCAGCCGACACTGCGGATGGCGTTCACGTCGTTCATCACGCCCGGCCAGGTCTACGACTACGTGCTGTCGACGGGTGAACTCGCCCTGCGCAAGTCGCAACCCGTGCTCGGCGAATTCGATGCCGGAAACTACGAGCAGCAACGCGACTGGGCCGTCGCCGAGGACGGGACGCGCATCCCGCTCTCGATCGTCCGGCGCAAGACGAACGGCGTCGACGACCCCGCCCCGACCCTCCTCTACGGGTACGGATCGTACGAGGCCAGCATGGATCCCGCGTTCTCCGTCGCGCGGCTGTCCCTGCTCGACCGCGGAGTGGTGTTCGTGGTCGCGCACGTGCGTGGCGGCGGCGAGATGGGCCGGCACTGGTACGAGACCGGCAAGACGCTCACGAAGAAGAACACCTTCACCGACTTCGTCTCGAGCGCACAGCATTTGATCGACACCGGACGCACCACGCCGCAGCAGATGATCGCCGACGGCGGCAGCGCAGGCGGCCTGCTGATGGGTGCGGTGGCCAACCTGGCACCCGAACTGTTCGCCGGAATCCTCGCCAACGTGCCCTTCGTGGACCCGCTGACGTCGATCCTCGACCCCTCACTGCCGCTGACCGTCATCGAATGGGACGAGTGGGGCAACCCGCTCGAGAACCCCGAGGTCTACGAATACATGCGCTCGTACAGCCCGTACGAGAACGTCGAGGCCAAGGACTACCCGGCGATCCTCGCGATCACCAGCATCAACGACACCAGGGTGCTCTACGTCGAACCGGCGAAGTGGGTCGCCAAACTGCGCGCCACCAAGACCGGCGACTCGCCGCTCCTCCTCAAGACGGAGATGAGCGCCGGGCACGGCGGTGTCAGCGGACGCTACGAGAAGTGGAAAGAAGTAGCGTTCGAATTCGCCTGGGTGCTCGACACGATCGGCGAGTAGGTACGGGCGGCACCCGCGCCGAGGATGCGATATCTCGGCGTGTGAAAAGCATCGGCGGGCGAGGCGGAAATCGGAGTGTGAGGGGGCTTTCCGCCTCTCACGGCTCAGATGCAGAAGCTGATGCTGGCCGACCCCAGTGGCAAGTTGAGGCAGACGGCGATCGAACCGACTGCCGGGGTCGGTGCGGGAGCGAGCGGTGCGGCGACAGCTGCGGGGGCGGCGAGAGCGCCGAGTGACAGGGTCATTGCGATTGCGGCGAGTGTGGTGGCAATTCTGCTAGACATGTGAAGGTCCTTGACTGAGTTACTGCGAGCCGGAGGTGACTCCTCTCCAATCGTCCACCGATGTGATGCAGGCCACAACCTCTGGCGGAGCTTTTCTCGACCCTCTCCGGTAGTCCCTCCCGTGCCATGTCAATGCTGTTGCGCCGCAGTGATAGTCGGATGTCACTTGTACGAGTCGAGCATCTCCTGCGGTAACGGCTGCTCCATGACGACCCTGGACCCGTCCCAGGAGTAGGTGACGACCGCAGGTCCGCCCGACGGGCAGCAATTGGCGTCCTGCTCGCCGAGCCACCTGTACTGCACCGAGACGGAGGCGTCGGTGGATCCGACCACGTCGGTGTAGGCAAACGATTCGGCTGTCGCGGTGCCCAGATACGTGCCGTCGTGGAAGAACAGCACCTGGGTCGGCGAACTCACCGTTCCCATGGGTGTCTCCGCCGTGGCCCACAGCAGCGTGGGGCAGTCCTCGCCGGCGGCATCGGACGCGGTTCCGGGTACCCACGGATCGCCACCCGGTGCATTGCCGAGCGTCGCGAACGCGTCGCTGACCAGTGCGGAATCGAGGTCGAGACACGGCCCGCTGTGTACTTCTGCGGCAGAAGCGGCCTGTGGGACCGGGGAGGCGGCGGATTCTGCCGCGTTGTCGCTTCCAGTGCACCCAGTGAGTGCGGTCGCAGCCGCAACGGTCAGAAATGCCGCCACGTGAGTCTTCATGTGTTCTCCCTGCATCGTCCCCGACAGGAATTACTTCGCCCCACTCACTGTCTCGCGTGGCGCCGCCGGTTCGTTACGGGGGTCAGCGCAGCGCGTACCGAATCTGCGGGCGCCCCGCCCGGCCGTACTCGGTGTGCCGGGTGAGCACCCCGTCGTCGGCGAGGCGTTCGAGATACCGCCAGGCCGTGACCCGGGAGACACCGATGTCGGCTGCCACCTCGGCCGCCGTCAGCGGTCCGGCAGCGTCACGGATGCACGCGGAGACGTGGTCGAGTGTCTGAGGTGCAACGCCTTTCGGGGACGCCGCACGCTCGTCGGAGGTGCGCAGCGCGGACATCGCCCGATCGATGTCGTGCTGACTCAGCGCGTTGCTTCCGGCGGGCAGCGCGTCGCGGAATTCCCGGTACCGCTCGAGTTTGTCGCGGAACGCCGCGAACGTGAACGGCTTCAGCAGATACAACGCGATACCGCGCGCCACGGCGGTGCGGACCATCTCGAGGTCGCGGGCCGAGGTCACCGCGATCACGTCGGGACTCGGTCGCACGCCGCTCAGTGCCGCCGCCACGTCGAGTCCGCTGGCATCCGGCAGGCCGATGTCGAGGAGGACGAGGTCGATGGGGTCGTCGCTGCCGTTCGCGGCGGCGACCGCGCGCATGGCGCTGCTGCCGTCGTGAACGACGGTGTGGACCGAAAAGCCCGGAATGCGTTCCACGTACGCGCGATGCGCCTCGGCGATGAGTGGTTCGTCCTCGACGATCATCACGCGGATCACGGGGCGGCCCCCTCGATCGGGATCTCGACGACGATCATCGATCCGAGCGACGGCTCCGTGTGGATCGTCCCGCCGTGCCGCGCCACCACCTGGGCCACCAACGCCAGCCCGAGCCCGCGCTGACCCGACTTGGTGGAATAGCCGCGCGTGACCGCCTTGTCGAGTTCGTCGGCGGGAATACCGGGGCCGCTGTCGGCCACCCGCACCACCATCATCGAATTCTCCTGACGGACGGTCACTTCCACCCACGCATCCTCTCCCGGGGATTCCGTCGCACCGCGGGCGGCGTCGATCGCGTTGTCCACGAGATTACCCACCAGCGTGACGAGTTCACGCGCACTGAGCGGCGCGACGGGTCCGAGGGCGGTGTCTTCGGTGACGGTCAGGTCGACTCCCCGTTCGGCGGCCACACCCACCTTGCCGAGCAGCAGTGCGGCCAGGGCGGGTTCGTGCACCGCCGTCATCAGGCGGTCGATCAATTCCTGCGACAACCGTAGATCCTCGGTGGCGAACGCGATCGCGTCGTCGTAGCGGCCCAATTCGACCATCGTGATGATCGTGTGCAGACGATTCGCCGATTCGTGGGCCTGCGACCGCAGCGATTCCGCGAATCCGCGCACGGAGTCGAGTTCGCCCATGACGCTTTGCAATTCGGTGCGATCGCGCAGGGTCAGCACCGTCCCGAGACGCCGTCCCTCCCACGTCACGGGCTCCCGGCTGACGAGCAGCACGCGGTCGGGGGTCACGTGCACCTCGTCCCGGGAATCGTCGTCCTGCGACTGCCGCAACGACTCCGGCAGCGCGGCCACCGGGACGGGCCCCTCCGGGAGATCGAGGAGGCGGCGTGCTTCGTCGTTCACCACTTCGGCCCTCGCGGTGTCACCGCTGTCGCGGCCGAGCACCACCAGGCCCTCGCCGATCGAGTGCAGGACGGCGTCGTGATGCTCGTACATCTGCCGCAGCTCGTCCGGTGCCATCCCCAGCGTCTGACGGCGCAGGCGCCGGCTCAGCAGGAACGATCCGGCCGCCGACACCGCCAGACCGATCGCGGCGACCGCGAAGATGGTCGGAAGGCTCGCGGCGAACTGGTCGCCGATCTTCTCGCGTGTGACGCCGACGGACACGAGACCCGCGATCCGGTCGCCGTCGTACACCGGGGCCACGGCCCGGATCGACGGTCCGAGCGAACCGGCATACGTCTCCGTGAACGTCTCCCCGCGGAGGGCGCGGTCGATGTTCCCGGAGAACACACCACCGATCAGCTCCGGGTTGGTGTGGGTGAAGCGGATACCGGCGGGCGTCATCACGACGATGAAATCGGTGCCGGTCGCGGCACGGATCTGCTCGGTCTGGGGCTGGAGAACCGCCGTCGGGTCAGGAGACCGCAATGCCTCGACGGTGCCGTCCGACATCGCGAGCGTGGTGGCGACGGCCGTGACGGCGCGTCGGGTGGTCTCGTCGCTGTCGCGACGCTGGTCGACGATGGCCAGCGCGGTCCCGGCCCCGATGACCAGCACCAACACGACGAGCTGCAGGAGGAAGAGCTGCCTCGCGACGCTCATGGGCCGTCTCGGCGGATGGTGCGGCAATGCATTTCTCCTGAACGTAATGAACACAAACTTCTCCAGCCAAGCGATCGCTTAGAAGATTCTTCCAAGACGTGATCGCGGTCACTAACCGGCCTCACCGATCAGCTTGCCACTCGAATTGGAGGACAATCCCATGAGTACTGCGACAGGGAAGACCAAGAAGCGCGACCGGACACACTGGTTGTACATGGGGGTCATCGTCGCCGTCGTCGCGGGCGTCCTCGTCGGATGGCTGGCTCCGGGAGTCGGCAAGTCGCTCGGCGTGCTCGGCACGATGTTCGTCGACCTCATCAAGATGATGATCAGCCCGGTCATCTTCTGCACGATCGTCCTCGGCATCGGATCGGTGAAGGCCGCCGCCAAGGTCGGCAAGGTCGGCGGACTCGCCCTCACCTACTTCATCGGCATGTCGACGGTCGCGCTCGGCATCGGCCTGCTGGTGGGCAACCTGCTCAACCCGGGATCCGGCCTGAACATCAGCGCCGACACCGCGGGAACCGGAGCGGCGCTCGCCGAGAAGGCCCACGGCGCCGGCGGCACCATGGACTTCCTCCAGTCGATCATCCCCACGTCGCTGATGTCGGCGTTGACCGAGGGAAGCGTGCTGCAGACCCTGTTCGTCGCGCTGCTCGTCGGCTTCGGACTGCAGGCCCTGGGCAAGCAGGGTGAGCCGATCCTGCGCGCTGTCGGCTCCGTGCAGAAGCTCGTCTTCAAGATCCTGTCGATGATCCTGTGGCTCGCACCGATCGGTGCCTTCGGTGCCATCGCGAACGTCGTCGGCCAGACCGGTCTCGGCGCCGTCGTCCAGCTCGCCACGCTCATGCTCGGCTTCTACCTGACCTGCCTGATCTTCGTGTTCGGTGTCCTCGGATCCGTGCTCCGCGTCGTCGCGGGCGTCTCCATCTTCAAGCTGGTCCGGTACCTGGCCCGTGAGTACCTGCTGATCTTCGCCACGTCCTCGTCCGAGTCCGCACTGCCCCGCCTGATCGCGAAGATGGAACACGTCGGCGTCGAGCGCACCACCGTCGGTGTCGTCGTCCCCACCGGCTACTCGTTCAACCTCGACGGCACTGCCATCTACCTGACCATGGCGTCGATCTTCATCGCCGACGCAATGGGCCAGCCGCTGTCCTTCCCCGAGCAGCTGTCGCTGCTGGTGTTCATGATCATCGCGTCCAAGGGTGCTGCCGGAGTCAGCGGCGCCGGGCTCGCCACCCTCGCGGGCGGCCTGCAGAGCCACCGTCCCGAACTGCTCGACGGCGTCGGCCTCATCGTCGGTATCGACCGGTTCATGTCCGAGGCCCGCGCGGTCACGAACTTCTCCGGCAACGCTGTCGCCACCCTGCTCGTCGGTTCCTGGACCAACACGATCGACAACGATCGCGTCCGCACCGTCCTCGACGGCAAGCTCCCGTTCGACGAGTCGACGATGGTCGACGACGGCCACGGCGAGGTCGTCGAAGAGCAGGTCACCGAGACCCCTGCCGCCGACGAGCCGCGGGTTCTCGTGAAGAGCTGATGCCCACTCCGAAGTAAACCTCTGTGCGCCCGCGCGATTCGAAGCCTGGGCGCACAGAGGTTTGTTGGCTACGTTGGTTCGCATGACGACACCTGTTCAGAACATCGGCATCAACACACTCGGCGGCACGCCGACCTCACTCGGCGAATACGACGGTCGCGCCGTCCTCGTGGTGAACGTCGCCTCGAAGTGTGGACTGACCCCGCAGTACAAGGGCCTCGAGAAGCTCGCCACCGACTACGCCGACCGCGGACTGACCGTGATCGGCGTCCCGTGCAACCAGTTCATGGGTCAAGAGCCCGGCACCGCCGAAGAGATCGAGACCTTCTGTTCCACCACCTACGGCGTCACGTTCCCGTTGCTGGAGAAGATCGAGGTGAACGGTGAGAACCGGCACCCGCTCTACGAAGAACTGACCAAGGCCGCCGACGCCGAGGGCACCGCGGGCGACATCCAGTGGAACTTCGAGAAGTTCCTCGTCGCACCCGACGGCACCGTCGTGAACCGGTTCCGTCCCCGCACCGAACCCGACGCCCCCGAGGTCGTCGAGGCCATCGAGGCAGCCCTGCCCAAGTAGTAGGCGCTCCGCGCTCGTGCGCCTTTTCGGTAGCTCCCACTACCGGAAAGGCGCACGAGCTTTGCTCGCTGTTCACGTTCACCTGTCACGCTGGGGTCATGACCGGACAGCTGATCGTGTCGGTGTCAGGAATCAAGGACGAGACGCGCGACTTCGCGGCCGCGTTCGCCGAGGAGATGGATGCGCGCGGCGTACCGCTGTCGCTGCTCGTCGCCCCGCGCCTGAAAGACAAGTATCGACTGGTCAACGACCCCGCGACGCAGGACTGGGTCCGCGCGCGCCGATCCCGCGGCGACGCCGTCGTCCTGCACGGATACGACCAGGCCGCGACCAAGCGTCGCCGGGCCGAGTTCGCCTCGCTTCCCGAGCACGAGGCGCGGTTGCGGCTGCTCGCGGCGGACCGGGTGATGGAGCAGACCGGATTGCGCACCAGATTGTTCGCTCCTCCCCGCTGGCTGGCGTCGCAGGGTGCCGTCGCGGCTCTGCCGTCCGCCGGCTTCCGGCTGCTGGCCGTGATGACCGCCGTCCACGACCTCGAACGCGAGACGTCGGTGCGGTCGCGGGTGCTGGGGATCGGTGAGGGTTTCCGTGCCGAACCGTGGTGGTGCCGGGCGCTCGTCCTCGGCTCCGGACGGACCGCCAGGCGTGGGGGCGTGGTGCGCCTCGCCGTCACCGCGAAGCAGTTGGGCACGTCGGGACCTCGGCAGGCGATGCTCGACGCCGTCGACCTCGCGCTCTACCACCACGCGCGGCCGCAGGTGTACCGCTGGGAGCCGCGGATCCCGCAGATCGGTGCCGCCTGACCCGTGAGTACTTGTTAACCGCGGGCGGTTGACAAGTACTCACGGGGCCGTCAGGCCACCTCGACGCTCGACTCGCTCGGCATCGTGCGGAACTCGGTGCCCTCGGGAGCCATGTCCGAGTAGCGGCCGTAGAAGATGCCGGTGGCCTCGTTCGCGATGATCGCCTGGTGGATGGGCACCGCGACCCGCGGTGCGACTGCGCGCAGGTAGTCGATGGCCTCGGAGATCTTCAGCCACGGCGCCGCGGCGGGCAGCGCCAGCACGTCGACCTTCTGCTCCGGAACGAACAACGAGTCGCCCGGGTGCATCAGTCGGGCGGGGTTGCCGGCATCGCCGAGCAGGAACGCCGTGTTGTCGATCACCGGGATGTCGGGGTGGATCACCGCGTGCCTGCCGCCGGTGCCGGTGACGTGCACGTCGCCGATGTCGAATTCGTCGCCGGCGTGCACCCCCGTCCACGCGCCGCCGAGCTGGGCCGCGGTCTGCGGGTCCGAGTACAGGGCCGCGCCGGGGTTCGCCTCGACGAGGGCGGGCAGTCGTTGCTGGTCGACGTGGTCGGGGTGCTGATGGGTCACCAGGATCGCGTCCAGTCCGGTGATGCCCTCGAATCCGTGGGAGAAGTTGCCCGGATCGAAGAGGATGGTGGAACCGTTCAACTCGACGAGGACGCAGCTGTGGCCGAAGTGAGTCAGTCGCATGAATTCGAGTATGCGCCTGCATGCATGGCTCGTCCCGTTCGTCCGATGCGAACCGCAGGCAGGTAGCCCGGTAAACTTCCGGGTGCCCGGTGTTCCACTCTGGGCTCGCGCACTACTACAAGGAGCAGCACGTGGCCCGTGTCGTCGTCGAAGTCATGCCCAAGGCCGAGATTCTCGACCCCCAGGGGCAGGCCATTGTCGGAGCGCTGCCGCGGCTCGGCTTCGCTGGAGTTTCCGATGTCCGTCAGGGCAAGCGGTTCGAGCTCGAGGTCGACGGCAGTGTCGACGACGCTCAGCTCGAGAAGATCGCCGAGGCCCTGCTGGCCAACACGGTGATCGAGGACTGGACCGTGAGGCGCGTCGAAGCATGAGCGCCCGCGTCGGAGTCATCACTTTCCCCGGCACCCTCGACGACGTCGACGCCGCCCGCGCGGTGACCCTCGCCGGCGGCGAGGCCGTGAGCCTGTGGCACGGCGACGCCGACCTCAAGGGTGTCGACGCCGTCATCGTCCCCGGTGGCTTCTCCTACGGCGACTACCTGCGGTGCGGCGCCATCGCACGGTTCGCGCCCGTCATGGGCAAGGTCGTGCAGGCCGCGCAGGGTGGCATGCCCGTCCTCGGTATCTGCAACGGCTTCCAGGTTCTGTGTGAAGCGGGGCTCCTGCCCGGCGCGCTCACCCGGAACGAGGGCCTGCACTTCATCTGTCGCGACGAGTGGCTGAAGGTCGAGGCCACGTCGACGGCGTGGACGTCGCGCTACGAGTCGGGTGCCGAGATTCTCGTCCCGCTCAAGTCCGGCGAGGGCCGCTACCAGGCGTCGCAGAACGTCCTCGACGAACTCGAGGGTGAGGGCCGCGTCGTGTTCCGCTATGTCGGCGACAACCCGAACGGTTCGCAGCGCGGCATCGCAGGCATCTCCTCGGCCAACGGCCGCGTCGTGGGCCTCATGCCGCACCCCGAGCACGCCACCGAGGCCCTCACCGGCCCCAGCGACGACGGACTCGGCATGTTCTACTCCGTCCTCGACAGCGTCATCTCCGCCTGAGCCGATCGGCACCGTGTGTGGCCGAGGGCCTGCACGGTGCCGGGTCAGACGGCGACGGTTCCCTCGCTTTGCTGCGCGATGCCGCGGCGTTCGGACGCGGTGAGCCCGCCCCAGATTCCGAACGGTTCGGTCACGCTCAGGGCGTGGTCCCGGCATTCGACGAGAACGGGGCAGCGCCGGCAGATCGCTTTCGCGCGACGTTCGCGGTTGCTGCGGGCGTTACCCCGTTCGCCGTCGGGATGAAAGAACACGGACGATTCGATGCCCCGGCACAGGGCGTGGATCTGCCAGTCCCAGGCCTCGGTATTGGGGCTGGGAAGGCGAGTGGATGACGGCATGTCGGCTCCCTCGGAGTGTCGTCGGCACTGAAAAGTGTTGTGGCACAGAACTCGATGTCTACTTGACGGCGCGGACCACCACGATCTCTTCGTGGGTCTGACCGACCTCGATGAGCCCTCTCCGCTCGAGCATGCCTCTGCGTTCGACGAGGACCGGTCCGAAGGGGATCTCGGCGGTCGCGGCGATGTCGACCCGCATGTTCTGTTCCTCGAGCGTCGTCAGTGTCTTCTCGACTCCGCTCAGGCTGGACTGCGCCAGCAGCAGAACCCCACCGGCGACGAGAACGTCGGGGGCCTGGCAGCAGATCCGATCGAGAAGCGCGCGACCGTTCTTCCCTGCGTCCCAGGCCCGCGCCGGACCGCGGTCGGGTACGGAGTCGACCAGTGCCGGAACGTACGGCGGGTTGGATACGACGACGTCGAACCGTTCCTCGCGAACCTGCTCGATGAGATCCCCGTGGATCACCCGGATCCGGTGCCCTCCGACAAGGGCATTGAGTCTGACGCTGATCGCCGCTCGCCACGACACGTCCACCGCGGTCACCCGGCCTGCACCTGCGGCGGCGGCGCGCATGCTCAGCGCGCCGGTCCCCGCACAGAGATCGAGCACCCGGGATTCGGGACCGAGGTGCTCCGCCGCCAAGACGTCGGCCAGCAACTGCGTATCATGTTGCGGGCGATAGACTCCGGGAAGACGTAGCAGCATCGAAGACTCCTCGGTCGCCGGTCGCATCGTGGTGCGTCCACGGCATTCCCTCGCGAGCTCACCGTGGACGCCGTGCGTCTGATTACTCCACAGTTACCCAGCCGGGCGCAGGGCCAATCACGCCGTGACGCACCGACCGCCGTGGCACCGGCCGTTAGCCGCGCAGATTCCGAGGTGACCTGGCACGATCGGTGGGGTGACGTACACCGAGCAGTTGCGTGACCTCGCGGCCCGGCACGGGGTCGCGACGTCGTACCGGGGTTGGGATCAGCAGCGCCACGACGTGCGTGACGACACGCTCCGCAGCGTCCTCTCGGCCCTGGACATTCCCGCCGGAACTGGGGACGAGGTGCGACACGCCCTCTCTGAATGCGACGTAGCACCGTGGCGACGAATGCTGCCGCCCGTCGTCGTCGGCAGGGAAGGGTTCGAGACCCGTTTCGCGGTCCACGTTCCACACGGTGAGGCGGTGGACGTCACGATCGACACGGAGTCGGGCGGAACGGTTCCGGCACGCCAGCTCCAGGTGTGGGTCGATCCGCGGCAGGTCGACGGCGCCCTGGTCGGCCGGGCGACGTTCGTCGTCCCCGCCGACGTCCCCTGCGGGTGGCACACGGTGCGGGCGTCCACCTCGCACACGTCCTCATCGTGCACGCTCGTCGTGACACCGGCACGATTGTCGACGTCCGACGCGCTGCGCGACCGCCGGCGCTGGGGTGTGCTCACGCAGCTGTACTCGATCCGGTCACGTCGTTCCTGGGGTGTCGGGGACTTCGGCGACCTCGCGGATCTCGCATCGATCTTCGGTTCCGTCCACGGCGCCGACTACGTGCTGGTCAACCCACTGCACGCCGCGCAGCCCCGCCCACCGATCGAGGCGTCGCCGTACCTGCCGACCACCCGCCGCTACGTCAACCCGATGTACATCCGTGTCGAGAACATCCCGGAGACGGCGTACCTCTCGACGCGACGTCATGCGCGGATGCGCGACGCCGCAGCGCGATTCGAGCGGGCGAACGACCGGTCCGACCGGATCGACCGCAACCCGTCGTACCGGGCCAAACTCCGAGTGCTCGAACGGGTCTTCCGGATCGAGCGCAGCCCGAGCAGGCAGCACGCGTTCGAGCAGTTCTGCCGCGACGAGGGGGACGGACTGCGGGACTTCGCGACCTGGTGTGCGCTCACCGAGAAACTGTCGCCGGACGACCCGCGATGGACGACGAAGGCCGGTGCGCCCGACAGCGACTGGGTGCAGGCGCAGCGGCGCAAGCTCGCGCCGCGAATCGAGTTCTACTCGTGGCTGCAATGGGTATGCGACGAGCAGCTTTCCGACGCACAGGACGCGGCGCGCGCGGCAGGCATGGACATCGGGATCGTGCACGATCTCGCGGTCGGGGTCCAGCGCGGGGGTGCGGACGCGTGGTCGCTGGGAACGGCTCTGGCTGAGGGCATTACCGTCGGCGCTCCTCCCGACGACTTCAATCAGCAGGGTCAGCAATGGAATCAGCCGCCGTGGCGTCCTGATCGGCTGGCCGAACTGGGGTACGCCCCGTACCGCGACATGCTGCGCACCGTGCTGAAGCACGCGGGTGGGCTGCGGGTCGATCACATCCTGGGGCTGTTCCGGCTGTGGTGGATCCCCGCCGACGCGGAGTCGCCTGCGGACGGAACGTACGTCTCCTACGACCACGAGGCTCTCGTCGGGATCCTCGCGCTCGAGGCCGAACGGGCAGGCGCCGTGGTGATCGGCGAGGACCTCGGGGTTTTCGAACCCGCGGTCCAGGACTACCTCGCCGAGCGCGGGATCCTGGGGACGTCGATCCTGTGGTTCGAGCACGACGGCGAGCGGCCGACACCACCGGAGCAGTACCGGACTCTGTGCCTGACATCCGTTACCACGCACGATCTTCCGCCGACCGCCGGATACCTGGCCGGCGAACACATCGAATTGCGCTCGCGGCTCGGGCTCCTCGAACGCGACCTCGAACTCGAGAAGGAACACGACGCCCGGCAGCGCGAGGCCGTGCTGCAATTGGCGCGCGACCGCGGACTGCTGGCCGCCGACGCGTCGATACCCGACACCGTGAAGGCGTTGTACCGGCTGATCGACCGGAGCCCGTCGTTGCTGACGGGTGTCGCGCTCGCCGACCTGGTGGGGGAGTACCGCGTGCAGAATCAGCCGGGCACCGACGAGACCCAGTACTCGAACTGGAAGATTCCCCTCGCCGACGCGTCGGGGCGTGCCGTCCACCTCGAAGACCTGGCGGACGGCGATTTCGGATTCGTCGACGACGCCCGCTGATCCCGGCCGTCAGGGTGCGAGGGCGCGCATCGCCAGGTCGACGACGGCGTCCGCGTGGTCGTGGGTGAGGGGATGCGCTCCGCTCTGCCAGCGGTAGAACAACGGCGCCATGAACAACTCGAACGCGAGGGCGAGGTCGACGTCGGGCCGCACCTGCCCCGCTTCCTGCGCGGAGCGGAACCGCGCCGCGACGAACTCGAACTGCGGCCGGTAGATCCGCTCGACGATCTGTTCCTGCAGTGCGGGATCCTGCAGGGATTCGATGGCCAGCGCCCGGAACAGCGGTTCGAAATCGGGTGAGGTGAACTCGTCGACCGTGGCCCGCAGGACCAGCCGCATGTCGGCGGCGAGGTTGCCGGTGTCCGGCAGTGCCATGGTCTGCTGGGCGCCGGCCGCGTTCTGTTCGTGCAGGGCGTCCACGACGAGCGCGCCCTTCGATCGCCACCATCGGTAGATGGTCTGTTTCCCGACCTTGGCGCGCGCGGCGATGCCTTCGATGCTGATCTTCGCGTAGGGCTGTTCGCGGATCAGTTCCTGCGTGGCCTGCAGTATCGCGGCGCGGGACCGTTCGGAACGGCGGGGATTGTCGGCGGACGGCATGAACGGATCGTAGACCAGACGAGACGTATCGTCTTGACTCGGCTGTTCGCACGTGTCACTCTGGACCGAGACGGACCGTTCCGTATCGGAAGGATGAAGATGACCCGCTCACACATCGCCATGGTCAGCATTCCAGCGCCCGGGCATGTCAACCCGAGCCTGGAGATTCTCCGCGAACTCGTCACGCGCGGGCACCGCGTGACGTACGCCAACGACGCCGCCGTGAAGGACGTCGTCGAGAGCACCGGAGCGGAATTCAAGGAATACGCCTCGACGTTGCCGCGCGTGAACACCGCAGGTGCGACGGAGGAGTCCGAGAAGTCCTGGGAGGGCGACACCATCGATCAGCTCACGCTTTTTCAGGCCGAGTACGAGTCGATGCTGCCCCAACTGCGGGCGCTGTACGAGGACGACCGCCCCGACCTGTTCCTCTACGACATCGCGGGAGGTCCCGCACGCGTCCTCGCCGAGGAATGGGGCGTCCCGATCGTGCAGTTGTCGCCGACGTACGTGGCGTGGGAAGGCTACGAAGACGACATGAAGTCGTTCGTGGACACGATGCGGGCGGACCCGCGCGGCGCCGCGCTGTACGAGCGGCAAGGGAAGCTGCTGCGGGACAACGGTGTCGAGACGGACCCGGACGAGTTCTACGGGCACCCGGCCCGGGCGGTCGTGCTGATCGCGAAATCGATGCAGCCCAACGCCGACCGCGTCGACGAGGACGTCTACACGTTCGTCGGACCGGCACTGACCACCCGGCGGCCCGCCGACGGCCGGTGGCAGCGTCCGGCAGACGCGGGAAAGGTGCTGCTCATCTCGCTCGGCACCGCGTTCACCGATCACGCCGACTTCTACCGGCGCTGCATCGACGCATTCGGCGACCTCGACGGCTGGCACGTCGTTCTGCAGATCGGGCAGCACGTCGACGTCGCCGAACTCGGAACCGTGCCCGGCAACGTCGAGGTCCACCGGTGGGTGCCCCAGTTCGACATCCTCGGGCAGGCCGACGCGTTCGTCACCCACGCCGGCATGGGCGGGTCCAGTGAGGGAATGTTCACGGGAACGCCGATGATCGCCGCGCCGCAGGCCACCGACCAGTTCGAGAACGCCGACGCGCTCGTCGCCGCGGGAGTCGCGGTGCGAGTGGACAGTTCGGAGGTGTCGGCAGCCGAGTTGCGGGACGCGCTCGCGCACGTCGACGCCGAGCCGGTCCGGCGCCGCAGCGCGGAGCTCGCCGCCGAGTTACGTTCTGCGGGTGGAGTGGACGCCGCCGTCCGGGTGATCGAGGAGTTCCTGTGAAGCCGCGAAACGTGTCGGTGGTCACGTCTACTCTGCGGGCATGGCACTCACACTCGGCATGATCACGTTCGACACCACGGACCCGGGGCCGCTCGCGAAGTGGTGGGCAAAGCAGACGGCGGGCACGATCGAGCAGGAGAACGACGGCTGGTTCTACGTCGTCGCCCTCCCGGATTCCGCGCAGAAGCTGGCGTTCCAGAAGGTCGGCGACCCCACTCCGGGGAAGAACCGTATCCACCTCGACCTGGCGTCCGACGACCTCGACGGCGAGGTGGGCAGGCTCAGTGCCGAGGGCGCCACGGAGGTCGCGCGGCACGAGATGGGCGACCTCCGGTGGGTCACGCTCGCCGATCCCGACGGCAACCAGTTCTGCGTCTCGGGTCCCCACCCCTGACAGCGGGTCCTGCATGATTGACCCCATGCCTTCCACTACGTGGGCCGACGCCCAGGGACTCTGCACCTTCGTCGATGCATCACCGTCGCCGTTCCATGTGTGCGCGACGGTGTCGATGTTGCTGACCGGCAACGGTTTCACCGAGTTGCACGAGGCCGACTCGTGGCCCGGCGAGCCCGGCCGGTACTTCCTGGTGCGCGGCGGATCCCTCATCGCGTGGAGTACCGAAGGGCTGGGCCGGACGGCGCCGTTCCGCATCGTCGGCGGGCACACCGACAGCCCGAACCTGCGCGTCAAACAGCACCCCGACCTGTCGTCGGCAGGGTGGCAGCTGGTGGGTCTCGAACCGTACGGCGGTGCGTGGCTCAACTCGTGGCTCGACCGCGACCTGGGCATCTCCGGGCGGCTGAGTGTGCGGGCCGGCAACACGGTCGAGGAGAGGCTCGTCCGCGTCGACGAGCCGATCCTGCGCGTCCCGCAGCTGGCGATCCACCTGTCCGAGGACCGCAAGGGCGTCCACCTCGATCCGCAGCGCCACCTCAACGGGGTGTGGGGTGTGGGGTCCGAACGCCGCTCGTTCATCGACTTCGTGGCCGACCGGGCGGAGGTGCCTGCCGACGCGGTGCTCGGGTGGGAACTGATGACCCACGATCTCGCGCCCAGCGCGCTCGTCGGAACCGAACAGGACCTCGTCAGTGCGCCGCGGCTCGACAACCAGGGCACCTGCTACGCGGGCACCCAGGCGTTGCTGGCGGCGGCCGAGAACCCCGGGGACCGGGTGCCGGTGCTCGCGCTGTTCGACCACGAGGAGGTGGGGAGCATGTCCGATCGGGGCGCGTTCTCCGATCTCCTGAGCACCGTGCTCGAGCGCATCGTCCTCGGCCGCGGCGGCGGTCGCGAAGAATTCCTGCAGGCGATGGCCGGATCGATCTGCGCGTCCGGAGACATGGCGCACGCGACGCACCCCAACTACCCGGAGCGGCACGAGCCCGCCCATCACATCGCCGTCAACGGCGGACCGGTGCTCAAGGTCAACCAGAACCTGCGCTACGCCACCGACGCGGCCGGAGCCGGGGCGTTCGCCCTCGCCTGCGACCAGGCCGGCGTGCCGCTGCAGCGGTACGTGCACCGGGCCGATCTGCCGTGCGGTTCGACCATCGGCCCGATCACCGCGTCCAGGACCGGGCTGAGCACCGTCGACGTGGGCGCCGCGCAGCTCGGAATGCATTCGTCGCGGGAGCTGATGGGCGCCCGTGACGTGCGGGCCTACTCCGACGCCCTTGCGGCCTTCCTCACACCGACGGCGTGAGGAAGCGGGGCGAGGAGCGCCAGGTCGGTACCGGAAGGAGCCGCCGGATAGACTGACGTACGGCTCGTCGCCACCCGGCTTGCGCCGACCGTGACTCCCGGCTTGCCTCTCTTGACTCCCGTAGGGAAGGGACCCCACCTCCAGTGTCAGCACACCCGGTCGACACCGTCACCGCCGCCACCGCGACCCCCGACGTCGCACAGCCCTTCAAGGAACTGGGGCTGAAGGACGACGAGTACGCCCGCATCAAGGAGATCCTGGGCCGCCGCCCCACCGAGGCCGAGCTCGCGATGTACTCGGTGATGTGGAGCGAGCACTGCTCCTACAAGTCGTCCAAGGTGCACCTGAAGTACTTCGGTGAGACCACGACCGACGAGATGCGTTCCTCGATGCTCGCGGGCATCGGCGAGAACGCCGGCGTCGTCGACATCGGCGACGGCTGGGCCGTCACGTTCAAGGTCGAGAGCCACAACCATCCCTCCTACGTCGAGCCCTACCAGGGTGCGGCCACCGGCGTCGGCGGCATCGTCCGCGACATCATGGCCATGGGTGCACGGCCCATCGCGGTCATGGACCAGCTGCGCTTCGGTGCGGCGGACGCCCCCGACACCCGACGCGTCGTCGACGGTGTGGTGCGCGGAGTCGGCGGCTACGGCAACTCGCTCGGCCTCCCCAACGTCGGCGGCGAGACCGTGTTCGACGCGTCGTACGCCGGTAACCCCCTGGTCAACGCCCTGTGCGCCGGCGCGATGCGCGTCGAGGACCTGCACCTCGCGTTCGCCTCCGGTGCCGGCAACAAGATCATCCTGTTCGGTGCGCGCACCGGCCTCGACGGCATCGGCGGCGTGTCCGTGCTCGCGTCGGAGACGTTCGACGGCGACGAGAGCGGGGACGAACACGAAGCCGAAGGCGGAGCTGGAGCATCGAAAAGCCGGAAGAAGCTCCCGGCGGTGCAGGTGGGTGACCCGTTCACCGAGAAGGTGCTCATCGAGTGCTGTCTCGAGCTGTACGCCGCGAAGCTCGTGGTCGGTATCCAGGACCTCGGCGGCGCCGGCCTGTCCTGCGCCACGTCCGAGCTCGCCGCGGCCGGCGACGGCGGCATGCACATCAACCTCGAGCAGGTCCCGATGCGGGCCACCGGCATGACCGCGGCCGAGGTGCTGTCCAGCGAGTCCCAGGAACGCATGTGCGCCGTCGTCACCCCCGACAACGTCGACGCGTTCATGGAGGTCTGCAAGAAGTGGGACGTCCTCGCCACCGTCATCGGTGAGGTCACCGACGGCGAGCGGCTCACCATCTCCTGGCACGGCGAGACCGTAGTCGACGTGCCGCCGCGCACCGTCGCCCACGAGGGCCCGGTGTACGAGCGCCCCGTGCAGCGTCCCGCGAGCCAGGACGCCCTCGTCGCGAACACCACCGCCGGACTGAAGCGTCCCGAGTCGGCCGACGAACTGAAGGCCACCCTGCTGAAGATGCTCGCGTCCCCGGCGCTGTGCAGCCGCAAGTGGATCACCGAGCAGTACGACCGCTACGTGCGCGGCAACACGGTCCTGGCCGAGAACGCCGACTCGGGCGTGATCCGAGTCGACGAGAAGACGGGACGCGGCATCGCCCTCGCCACCGACGCGTCCGGCCGCTACACCGCGCTCGACCCGTACGCCGGCGCGCAGCTCGCGCTCGCCGAGGCCTTCCGCAACGTCGCCGTCACCGGCGCCACCCCCAAGGCCGTCAGCAACTGCCTGAACTTCGGGTCCCCCGAGGATCCCGGCGTCATGTGGCAGTTCCAGCAGGCCGTCCGCGGCCTGGCGGACGGCTGCGCGAAGCTCGGCATCCCCGTCACCGGCGGCAACGTCAGCTTTTACAACCAGACCGGCTCGACCCCGATCCTGCCCACCCCGGTGGTGGCCGTGCTCGGCGTCATCGACGACGTGCACCGTCGCATCCCCACCGGTCTCGGACTGGAACCGGGTGAAACGCTGATCCTGCTCGGCGACACCCGCGACGAGTTCGACGGGTCCATCTGGTCGCAGGTCGAGCACGGTCACCTCGGCGGTGTGCCGCCGAAGGTCGACCTCGAACGGGAGCAGTTGCTCGCCGACATCCTCCTCGCGGCGTCCCGCGACGGACTGGTGTCCGCGGCGCACGACCTGTCCGAAGGTGGTCTCGCGCAGACCGTCGTCGAGGCCGCGCTGGCCGGCGAGACGGGCTGCCGCATCCTGCTTCCCGACGACGCCGACCCGTTCGTCACCCTGTTCTCCGAGTCGTCGGGCCGCGTGCTCGTCGCGGTCCCGCGCACCGAGGAAACTCGCTTCACCGGTATGTGCACGGCCCGTAATCTCCCGTGGGTGCGCATCGGTGTGGTGGACGAGGGGTCCGATTCCGTCGAGGTCCAGGGCCAGTTCTCGGTCTCGCTGGCCGAGCTGCGCACGACGTTCGAGGGAACTCTGCCGGCATTGTTCGGGTGATGAATGGTCGAATCGGGGGCATTGGAGAGGGTTGACAGGGGGCCGCGGGAACTCTCGCGGCTGGTTGATCCTGCACTCCTCCACGGTCCCCGACTCGACCGGACCTGGCGTTTCCTTCGGCTCGACTTCACCGGCATCGCGTTCGCGACGCTGTTCTTCTGCTGGTCGCTGACGCCGTCGCTGCTGCCCCGCGACTGGCTGTTCCAGGGGCTGATCGGCGGCATCAACGCCGCGATCGGTTACACGGTGGGAACGGCGATCGGCTGGCTGGTGCGTCGATACTTCCTGCGGCACCGGTCGTGGTGGCCGTTGCCGGAACCGTGGTCCACCGGTCTGCGCGTCGTCGTGACGGTGACGTGCGTGGTCGTGAGCCTCGTGATGCTCGCGTACTCCGCGGCATGGCAGCGTGAGCTCGCCGCGCTGATGGGGGCGGAGGGCACCACCACCACCGGCTACATCCGCACGGGCGGTCTGAGTCTGCTCGTGGGCGCCGCGATCATCTCGGTGTGGCGGCTGCTGCGCGAACTGGTGCGGTGGATCGCGGGACGACTCATCCGGCGGTGGCACCTCGCGATCCCGACCGCCACCACCGTCGGCATCCTCATCGTGACGGTGCTGTTCTTCCTGCTCGTCGACGGTGTTCTGATGCGCGGCGTCTACGCCGCCACGAATGCGGCGTTCAGCCTGCAGAATTCGACCACCCGCGACAGCGTCGAGCAACCACTCGACCCGGAGAAGTCGGGCAGCCCCGAGTCGCTGGCACCCTGGGACACCCTCGGGTACGAGGGCCGGAACTTCGTGTCCCGAGGGCTCGACGCCGACGAACTCACGGCGGCCAACGGCACACCGGCCAAGGACCCCATCCGGGTCTACGCCGGACTCGAGACCGCCGAGGACCCGGACGCGCGCATGGACGTCGTCATCGACGAACTCGAGCGGACCGGCGCGTTCCAGCGAAAGGTCCTCGTCGTCATCCCCACCACCGGCACCGGTTGGGTCAATCCGACTGCGGCGCAAGCGATCGAGTTGGTCCACAACGGTGACACGGCGTTGGTCGCCAGCCAGTACTCGTTCCTGCCGAGTTGGATCTCGTTCCTCGCCGACCGTGAGAAGGCCGCGGAGGCGGGGAAGAAACTGATCGACCACGTGCACGAGCGGTGGTTGCAGGAACCCGAGGCGACGCGCCCCAAGCTGCTCGTCTACGGCGAAAGTCTCGGCACCCAGGCGGGGGAGGGTGCCTTCGGCACGCTGAGCGACATCCGGCAGACCGTCGACGGCGTGTTGTGGGTCGGACCGCCCAACTCGAACCGCCTGTGGGGGCAGCTGATCCAGCGTCGCGATCCCGGCACTCCCGAGGTCGACCCCGAGTACTCGGCAGGTCTAGTGGTGCGGTTCGCCGACGACTCCGCCGACATGGTCGACGACACCGGCGAGTGGTTGTCGCCGCGCATCCTGTACGTCCAGCACCCGTCGGATCCCGTCGTGTGGTGGTCGCCCGACCTCGCGTTCACCCGGCCCGACTGGTTGAAGGAACCACCGGGCGAGGATCGTTCGCCGTCCATGAAGTGGTTCCCGTTCGTGACGTTCTGGCAGGTGTCCGCCGACCTCACCAACGCCGCAGGCGTGCCGGACGGGCACGGCCACAATTACGGGACACTCGTCCTCGACGGCTGGATCACGGTCGCCCAGCCCGAGGGGTGGACGCCCGTCGACACCGAACGCGCCCGGTCCACTCTCGAATCCCTTACCGGGACAGAGGGTCCGGAGAAGTGAGCAGGCTCGCCTCCGTTGCCGGTGCGGCGGCGGCCGTGCTGTGGAACAACGTGGTGTTGCCCGGTTCGGGGCTCGGCCCGTACGGGCGGGCCGTCGCGGGAGGTGCGCTCGGACTGTCGGTCGTGGGAGCAGCGCGCGCCGCGGGGTACGGCGTCGACGAACTCGGCCTGTCCGCGTCGAAGGCCCGGTCCGGGCTGCGATACGGCGCCCTGGCGTCGGTGGTCCCGCTCGCCGGATACACGATCACGCTGAGCGTGCCCACACTGCGCAGGCGTGTGCCGGCGGGCGACGGCGTCACCGATTTCGCCGGCTGGGTGGGGTTCCGGATCCCGGTGGGGACCGTGGCGCACGAGGAACTGCTGTTCCGCAGCGTCCTGTCCGCGATGCTGCGACGGGCCTGGCCGCCCCCGACGGCCTACGTTCTGCACGCCGCAACGTTCGGGCTGTGGCACGTGCGCGCTGCCCGGATCGCCGGTGACGGCGTCACCGCGAGCGTTCTGCTCACCGGGTCCGCCGCGTGGCTGTTCGAGTGGTTGCGTCGACGCAGCGGCAGCGTCGTAGCCCCTGCACTGCTGCACCTTTCGGTCAATGTCGGTGGGGCGGTGGCCGCCGAGGTCGCGCGGGCCCGCACAGTAGATTGAGCGTATGCCGTCGCGCCGAGCCGTAGATCCCGCCGAACTGAGGGCCGCCGTACTCGAGGTCGGTCCGTGGCTGCGCGGCGATTCGGAGGAGAAACCGTCCCGCACCCAGCTGGCCGCGGCGGTCCGGCTCAGCGCGCGGACGCTCGAGCAGGTCGCGCCCGGTTCGAGCGTGGAGGTGCGGGTTCCGCCGTTCGTCGCGGTCCAGTGCATCGAGGGCCCGCGGCATACCCGCGGCACCCCGCCCAACGTCGTGGAGACCGACCCCCGGACGTGGCTGCTGCTGGTGACGGGACTGCTGGAGTTCGACAGCGCGACCGCCGACGGCGGAGTGTCGGTGTCGGGAAGTCGCGCCGGCGAGATCGCCCATTGGCTGCCGCTGCTACGCGTATAGCTAGCCCAGCCACAACGAGCGGGTGCGCGGCAGGCCGCTCGACCCGTCGTCGGACGGGCGCACGGCCAGTACCTGATGGATCGTCAGCCGGCCCTTCTCCTCGAACCCCAGGGCGCTGGCCGCGAGGTACAGCAACCAGGTGCGGGTCCGCTCCGCGCCGGCGAGCCGGATCGCGTCGTCCCAGGAGTCGCGCAGTCTGCCCACCCACGCCCGCAGCGTGAGTACGTAGTGCTCCCGGAGGGCCTCGACGTCGCGCACCTCGAGTCCGGCGCGCTGGAACGCGTCGATCGTTCTGCTCAGCGGCAGCACCTCGCCGTCCGGGAAGATGTAGTTCTCGATCAACCCCGACGAGTTGCCGGTGCCGGTCAGCGACCGGACCGAGGCGATGGCGTGGTTGAGCTCCCGATCGCACCGGGGTCGCCGGATCGCTGGTCCCAGTACCCGCAGGAGTAGACCATCGTCGGCCCGAGGAACAGGCGGTAGAAATCGTTGCCGACGTCGTAGTGATGTGAGACCGAGGACGCGTCGCGCGCCTTGCTGTGCTTGGGACCGCGGCGCCGGGCCACCTCCACCGACGTCGGTGCCGGACGGAGACCGAGGCCCCCGAGCCGGACGAACGTCGACAGCGACTTCAGGATGGTGCCGCGGTCGGATCCGCGGACGCCGAGTGACCCCAGCCGGTCGACGAGATCCGGAAGCGTCAGCAGCCGGAAGACGTCGCCCTCGATCTCGAGGTCACCGGACACGTAGGCGCGGACGAGACCGAGTTCGTTCGGCGACCACAGCACCCGCCGGATGGCCCGGCGGTTGCGGAAGACGGTGGTGACGTCCGAGTCGGGGCCGGCCTCCGAGCCGTCCCAGCAGCGAACGTGCACGGGAATGGGGATGCCCATCGCACCTTCGAACGCGCTCAGCAGGCGTTCTGCGGCGGTCGGGGCCGGGCTGCGGACGTCCATCGGAAAAGCCCCCGCTCTGTGGTTCGAGGATGCTGATCGATACCGAAACCAACCTATTTCCGGCTGTCCGTCCGGGAGTCGGGCCGGTTCGATCGGCACCGTGGGGGAAGCGAGGGCGCAGGGCACGTAGACTGACCTTGCCCCTCACACGCCCATCCCCAGGGAGCACCCCGGTGACCAGAGCCGATCTGTCGGTCCACAGTCCTAATCTTCTCTCTTCGAACCCGTCCGACGAGGACGAGAACGAGCCCCGCGAGGAATGCGGAGTCTTCGGCGTCTGGGCGCCGGGAGAGGATGTGGCGAAACTCACCTACTACGGACTTTATGCTCTGCAGCACCGTGGGCAGGAAGCGGCGGGCATCGCCGTCGCCGACGGTTCACAGGTGCTGGTCTTCAAGGATCTCGGGTTGGTCAGCCAGGTGTTCGACGAGCAGACCCTGGCAGCGATGCCGGGCCACGTTGCCGTCGGCCACTGTCGCTACTCCACCACCGGATCGACCACGTGGGAGAACGCGCAGCCGATCTTCCGGACCACCGCCGCGGGCAGCGGCATCGCCCTCGGGCACAACGGCAACCTCGTCAACACGGCGGAGCTGGCGCAGCGCGCCCGTGAAGCCGGACTGGTCAACGACAAACGTCCCGGCGGCGCCACGTCCGACTCGGACGTCGTCGGCGCCCTCCTCGCGCACGCCGCCGCCGACAGCACCATCGAGCAGGCGGCCATGAAGCTCCTGCCGACACTGCGCGGCGCGTTCTGCCTCACCTTCATGGACGAGCACACGCTCTACGCGGCCCGCGACCCGCACGGGATCCGCCCGCTGTGCCTCGGACGCCTGGACCGCGGCTGGGTCGTCGCCAGCGAGACGGCCGCACTCGACATCGTCGGCGCGTCCTTCGTCCGCGACATCGAGCCCGGCGAACTGCTCGCCATCGACGCCGACGGCGTCCGCTCCTCCCGCTTCGCGAACCCCGAGCCCAAGGGCTGCGTGTTCGAGTACGTGTACCTGGCTCGTCCGGACAGTGTCATCGCCGGACGTTCGGTGCACTCCACCCGCGTCGAGATCGGCCGCCGCCTCGCCACCGAACACCCCGCCGAGGGCGACCTCGTCATCCCGGTCCCCGAATCGGGCACTCCGGCCGCGGTCGGTTACGCGCAGGGGTCGGGCATTCCGTACGGCCAGGGTCTGATGAAGAACGCCTACGTGGGCCGCACCTTCATCCAGCCGTCGCAGACGATCCGCCAGCTCGGTATCCGCCTCAAGCTCAACCCGCTCAAGGAAGTCATCCGCGGCAAGCGCCTCGTGGTGGTGGACGATTCGATCGTCCGCGGCAACACCCAGCGCGCGCTCATCCGGATGCTCCGCGAGGCCGGCGCACTGGAGATCCATGTCCGCATCGCGTCGCCGCCGGTCAAGTGGCCCTGCTTCTACGGCATCGACTTCGCCTCGCCGGCCGAGCTGATCGCCAACGGTGCGGGCGGCGGTGGCGAGCCCGGCAGCTTCGACGAGATGCTCGAAGGGGTGCGCCGTTCCATCGGCGCCGACACCCTCGGCTACATCTCCACCGAAGGCATGATCGCCGCCACCGAGCAGCCTGCGACGCGACTGTGCGCGGCCTGCTTCGACGGCACGTACCCCATCGCGCTCCCCACGGAGACGTCGATCGGAAAGAACGTTCTCGAGGGAATGCTCGAGAGCGCGGCAGGCGGTCCCGCGACGCGGGAGAACGACAACGCGAACGCCCTCAGTCGGCCGTAGGCCGGTACATCGGGATCCGGCCGGAGAACGTACTCCGGTACCGTAAGGACGCAATCACAGCACTCGATTGCCCGACCGACACGATTTTGACGAGCAACAGAAGGCTGGAGTAACAACCACATGACCGAGGATCCGACAAGTCGCCCTGGCGCGTCCTACGCCGCCGCAGGAGTGGACATCGCCGCAGGCGATCGGGCGGTGGAACTCTTCGCTCCCTTGGCCAAGCGCGCCAGCCGTCCCGAGGTTCTCGGTGGTCTCGGTGGATTCGCGGGTCTGTTCTCGCTCAAGGGTGACTACAAGGAACCGCTGCTCGCGGCGTCCACGGACGGTGTGGGCACCAAGCTCGCCGTCGCTCAGGCACTCGACAAGCACGACACCGTGGGCCTCGACCTGGTCGCGATGGTCGTCGACGACCTCGTCGTCTGCGGTGCCGAGCCACTGTTCCTGCAGGACTACATCGCCGTCGGGCGAGTCGTCCCGGAGCGTGTCGCCGAACTCGTCAGCGGTATCGCCGAAGGCTGCATCCAGGCCGGGTGCGCGCTGCTCGGTGGCGAGACGGCGGAGCACCCCGGTGTGATGGCGGACGGCGACTACGACTTGTCCGCGACCGGCGTCGGTGTGGTCGAAGCCGACCAGGTGCTGGGGCCCGACCGGGTCCGTCCCGGCGACGTCGTGATCGCCATGGGTTCGTCCGGACTGCATTCCAACGGTTACTCGCTGGCCCGCAAGGTCCTGCTCGAGATCGACCACATGAGCCTGACGGCGCACGTCGACGAGTTCGGCCGCACCTTGGGCGAGGAGATGCTCGAGCCCACGAAGATCTACGCCAAGGACTGCCTGGCCCTCGCCGCCGAGACGGACGTGCGCACGTTCTGCCACGTCACCGGCGGTGGACTGGCCAACAACCTCGCCCGGGTCATGCCGAAGGGCCTGGTCGCCGAACTCGACCGCGGTACCTGGAGCCCCGCTCCGATCTTCGCGATGATCGCGCAGCGCGGACGCGTGGAGCGGGCCGAGATGGAGCAGACGTTCAACATGGGCGTCGGCATGGTCGCGATCGTGGCGCCCGAGGACGTCGATCGTGCCCTGGCCGTCCTGACGGCGCGCCACATCGACTGCTGGACGCTGGGCAGCATCAAGAAGTCGCACGACGTGTCGGCCGAGCGCGCAATTCTCGCCGGCGATCACCCGAGGTTCTAGGGTCGGTCGCCGTCTGTCGGAACGGGGCGAGCTAGTGGCCCCGACCGGCTGAAGATGTGGAAATGAGGGGGAGCCGGTGTCGGCTCCCCCTCATTTCGTTGTCTTCAGATCTCAGCGCCGCCAGTCGTCGTCGTCCTCCCGGGAGTGACCCTCCCTGTCGGCACGCTGGTCAGCGAAGACCTCGTCCCGATGCGAGTTGGACGACCCACCTGAGAGCTCTCGTTGCAGGCTGTCAAAATCCGTGGTCGGTACGCTGTACTTCAGCTCGCGTGCAACCTTGGTCTGCTTTGCCTTAGCCCGGCCGCGGCCCATGGCTGACCCCCTCGCGCTTTCGCGGGGCGGCCTGGGGAATTTGGCGGCCCCGTTTGAGTGTGTAAGTTCCTGCCCCACACTCTAGCGTGGAAAAGTCCCTCGCGCTTCCATCCACACCCCGAAGCGGTGTCGGTTTAGTCTCACCGGGCTCGCGAGCTGCCCCGATGCCGGTATTTCGCCTTCAGAAGACTCCCGGAATTGCCCGGACCGTCCCCACTCGGACGCCGCCGCCGAGCACGGGTTGCGATGCGAGGGCCGCCAGATCCTCGGTCCACTCGGCGCCCATCCTGTGGAGAAGTGCTGCGGCGAGGGGTAACCGGGCCCGTTCGTGGCCGTCGTCGATCTTCAGTGCGAACGCCGAGCCGTCGGGAAGCGCGCCGGCGTAGACACCGTCGGCTCCGGCCTTCGTCATCAGCCCGGGCACGACCGGCATCAGGCGCGCGTCGTCCTTGCCGGTGCCCGAGACGAGGTAGGGGTGCTCGCGGACGGCGTCGGCGACGGCGAGCTCGGGGGAGTCGGGCTCGGCGGTGACGAGCCGGGCGAACGCCCGAGCCAGATGCGTCAGCGACAGCGGGACGATCGGCAGCCCGCATCCGTCGATGCCGAGCTCGGCGTCGACGTCGCCGCTGATCGACCCGAGCGTCTCGACGACCGCGAGTTGCAGCGGATGCGTCGGCTCGAGGTAACTGTCCAACGGCCAGTCGTTGGCCAGGCACGTGGCGAGCATCGCGGCGTGCTTGCCGGAGCAGTTCATGTACACCGGGCGGGGGAGCTCACCGGCGGCCAGCAGTTCGGCCCGGGCGAGTTCGTTGGAGGGCAGATCGGCGGGACAGCGGAGCTGGTCCTCGTCGAGGCCGTACCGGGCGAGCAGCCGCTCGACGAGTTCGATGTGGTCCGACTCACCCTCGTGGGATGCGGTCGCGATCGCGAGCTCTTCGGAACTGGACGGTTCGAAGCCGTTCCGCAGCATCGTCACGGCCTGCCACGGCTTGTTCGACGACCTCGGATAGATCGGCGTGTGCACCTCACCGAGGGTGAGCGCGATCTCGCCGTCCGCGCGGAGGATCACCGCGGAACCGCGGTGGACGCACTCACGGAATCCGGAACGTACGACCTCGACCAGTTCGATGCTCAATACGTGACCTGCACTTCCAGTCCGGCGATCCGTCGGCGGGCCTTGTCCGCGACGGTCGGAGAGAGGTTCTCCTGCTGTTCGAGCAGCGCCACGAACCGTTCCGGGTCGCGGCCGGTGAACAGATCGCGCACGGTGACGCCGTGGCCGGGCACGTGGATGCGCTGGACGGTGTCGCCGGCGGTGACCGACCCCTCCGTCACCACCCGCAGGTACGCGCCCGTGTCGGCGCGTTCGGAGAACCGCTTGACCCACCGGGGCTCGGCGGCCCAGACGCCGAACGTGCCGCACGGCGTCCGCGGGCTGGTTACCTCCAGTTCGGTGGTGCCGATCCGCCACCGCTCGCCGATCACGGCGTCGGTCGCGGCGATCCCGTCGAGCCGGAGGTTCTCGCCGAACCATCCCGGGGGCAGTTCGCGGCCGAGCTCCGACGCCCAGCGCTGCGCCTCGTCCTCCTGGTAGGCGTAGACGGCCTTGAACGGGCCGCCGTGGTATTCGGTGTCGCAGACGTGGTCGCCGACCAGTCCGGCGGTCGTGACGCGCACGGGGCCGTCGACCGGCCGCTTGTCGATCGCCGTCCGGGTGACCCGCCGGGTGCCGCTGTCCCGCTCGGTGTGCAGCACGCAGACGGCCAGCACCTCGCCTGCCGTCGCGGTCGCCTCGCTCATCGGCCCCGGAGCCGGTCGACGGCGGCGCGGCCCGCCTGGACCGTGTCGTCCGCGGGCACGGAGTCGGGGTCGATCGACGCGGCGCACGAGCCGACCACCAATTCGGTGTCGGTGGGGATGGACCGTTTGACGAGGGCCAGCGCGATGGGTCCGAGCTCGTGATGGTCGATCACGGTGCCGATCCGTCCGACCGCACGGCCTCCCGCCGTCACCGGGTCGCCCGGTTCGGGCCTGCCCTCGGCGCTGCCGTCGAGGTGCAGCAGGACGAGGTGACGGGGCGGTTTGCCGAGATTGTGGACGCGGGCCACCGTCTCCTGGCCGCGGTAGCAGCCCTTCTCCAGGTGGACGGCGCCGTGCTCGGCGGGACCGCCGATCCAGCGGACCTCGTGCGGGATGGTGCGGTCGTCGGTGTCGAGTCCGATCCGGGGCCGTGCGGCGGCCACCCGGAGTGCCTCGAACGCCCACGTTCCCGCGGGAGCGGCGCCGGCGGCGGTGAGCCGGCCCCACCACGTCGCGAGTCCTTCCCGCGGGATCAGCAGGTCGAAGGACTCGGCGGTCGGCCACGGCATGCGGCGGACGAACCCGCCCCCGGGCACCGCGGCGGCGGCATACGGCTCGGCGGGTGCCACGACACCGGCTGCGTCGAGGACCGTCACGGCGTCGGGGCCGATCACACTGAGGACCGCGAGCTCGTTGCCCTCGCGGGGCTCGGCCTTGGACCAGAACACCATCTTGGTGAGGAACGACAGGAGGTCGGGTCCGCGGTCGGCCTCGGTGTCGATCCAGGTGACGCCGTCCAGATCGGTCTGGACGAAGTGGTGCTCGACGCGGCCGTTGACGTCGAGGCTGAGGTTCTCGGCGCTCCCGCCGTCGGGGAGCGCGGCGACGTGCTGGCTCGAGATGGTGTGCAGCCAGGTGAGTCGTTCGGGTCCGCTGATCGCGATGACGAACCGGTGGGAACGGTCGACGACCACCGCGGAACGTTCGGCATTGCGTTGTTCGCCGAGTGGATCGCCGTGATGCCAGGCGACGCCGGCGTCGGGAGAGCCTTCGGGCGCAGGGACCGCGCCCGGGGCCGTGAGGAGTGGACTGGGTGAGACGGGCAGTTTGTCGACCACGAACCCAGTCTAGGGACCATGGACCACAGGTGGCGGTCAGCAGGGTCGATAGGCTGGGTGTCATGTCTGATCGAGTGCTGGTGACACTGGACCACGAGGTGCGGGACGCGGATGCCCCGCTGCTGCACGCGGACGATCTGGCGGTGGTGCGCGGCGACGGTGTCTTCGAGACCCTGTTGGTGCGCGGCGGTCGCGCCCTGAAGGTCGAGCCCCACCTCGCCCGTCTCGTCGCGTCGGCGCGCGCCCTCGGATTGCCCATTCAGGACCTGGACGAGTGGCGCCTGGCCCTCGAGCTGGCCGTCGAGGAGTGGGGGTCCGAGCGGGAGGGCGCGATGCGACTCGTGCTCAGCCGCGGCCGGGAGTCCGGTGGCGACGCGACCGCCTTCGTCACCGTCGGGCCGGTGTCCGAGCGGATTCGGGAGGCACGACGCGACGGGGTGTCGGTACTCACACTGGCCCGCGGCTATTCGGTGGATCTGTCGGCGAGTGCGCCGTGGCAGCTGCTCGGGGCGAAGACCTTGTCGTATGCGACGAACATGGCGGCGCTGCGGTATGCGGCGACACTCGGCGCCGACGATGTGATCTTCGTCAGCAGTGAGGGCAATGTGTTGGAAGGGCCACGTTCCACGGTGGTCATCGCCCGCGACAGGCACCTCCTCACGCCGCCGCCGGAGCACGGAATCCTGCCCGGAACGACGCAGCAGGCGCTGTACGAGGTGGCGTCCGGCAAGGGGTTTCGCTGTGAGTACGCGGCGCTGCGTCCGGCGGATCTCATTACGGCGGAAGGTGTTTGGCTCATCTCCAGCGTCACCATGGCCGCGCGCGTGCGCAAGATCGACGGCCTTGCCCTGCCCGACGCACCGCTCGCCGACGAGATCGTCGAGCTGGTCGACCTCGCGGTCGAGACGGCGGGTGCCGAGTCCGCGGAGGCTTGACAGGTCTACTACATTTCGTAGTAGCAAAGTCCTGCGGGGGAAACGACCTCGCAGTACGTTGTTTTCAAGGGTCGGGCGGAAGCCCACGCTCCGGCCCTGAAGCCTGTCCTACGGGCCCAGTTTCGGAGTAGCCATGGATGCCTTGGATGTCTCCCGGTGGCAGTTCGGCATAACCACCGTCTATCACTTCATCCTCGTTCCGCTGACGATCGGGCTCGCCCCGCTGATCGCCGTCATGCAGACGATGTGGGTGGTCACCGGAAAGGACCACTGGTACCGGCTCACCAAGTTCTTCGGGAAGCTCTTTCTGATCAACTTCGCGCTCGGCGTCGCCACCGGCATCGTGCAGGAATTCCAGTTCGGGATGAACTGGAGCGAGTACTCACGCTTCGTCGGTGACGTGTTCGGCGCACCCCTCGCCCTCGAGGGACTGGTCGCCTTCTTCCTCGAGTCGACGTTCCTGGGCCTCTGGATCTTCGGCTGGGGACGGCTGCCCAAGCTCGTCCACCTCGCCACCATCTGGCTCGTCGCGATCGGTGTGAACGCGTCCGCGTACTTCATCATCACCGCCAACTCGTTCATGCAGCACCCGGTCGGGGCCGTGTACAACCCCGAGACCGGGCGCGCGGAACTCACCAGCATCTGGGAACTGCTCACCAACAACACAGCGCTGGCGGCCTTCCCGCACGTCGTGGCCGGAGCGTTCCTCACGGCAGGCACGTTCGTGGCCGGCGTCGGCGGCTGGTGGATGGTGCGCAGCATGCGCAAATCGAAGGAAGCCACCGAACCCGAAGTGGCGAAGAAGCACGAGGAGACCGCCCGGACGATGTTCCGTCCGGTCACCATCCTCGCCCTGTGGGTGATGGTCGCCTCGGGCATCGGACTCGCGATCACCGGCGACATCCAGGGCAAGCTGATGTTCGAACAGCAACCCATGAAGATGGCATCGGCCGAATCACTGTGCCACACCGAAACCGGTGCCGACTTCTCGATCCTCACCGTCGGCACCCAGAACAACTGTGAGAGCATCACCCAGCTCATCAAGATCCCCGGGCTCACCTCGTTCCTGGCGGACGGCACGTTCGACTCCACCATCGAGGGCGTCACCGAGATCCAGGCCCGCTACGAGGAGATGTACGGGCCCGGCAACTACAAGCCCAACCTGTTCGTCACCTACTGGACGTTCCGCGCGATGATCGGCTGGGCCGCCGGGTCGGCGCTGCTCGCCGTGGTCGGTCTGTGGATGACCCGCGGCGGCCGTGTCCCGGACAAGAAGTGGTTCGGCTGGTTGTCGATCGCCGTCATCCCGACACCGTTCCTCGGGAACAGCGCGGGCTGGGTCTTCACCGAGATGGGCCGCCAACCGTGGGTCGTGGCACCCAACCCGACCGGTGTCGACATGATCAGACTGACTGTCGACCAGGGCGTCTCGAATCACTCCCCGTGGACCGTCTGGGTCTCGCTCATCACGTTCACGGTGGTCTACGGGGCGCTGGCCGTCGTGTGGTTCACGCTGATCCGCCGCTACACGGTCGAGGGACCACTCGAACACGACGCGCATCCACCGGGTGACGACCACGACGAGCCCGAAGAACCGGGCAAGCCCGAGCAACTCTCGTTCGCGTACTAGGGGAGACGGTCATGGGACTTCAAGAAGTGTGGTTCATCCTGATCGCGGTGCTCTTCATCGGGTACTTCGTCCTCGAGGGATTCGATTTCGGTGTCGGCATGCTGATGCCGGTGCTGGGCAGGCGCAAGGACCCGAACGGGGACACGCGGCGGCGGGTCGTGCTCAACACCATCGGGCCCGTGTGGGACGGCAACGAGGTATGGCTCATCACCGGTGGCGGCGCGTTGTTCGCCGCGTTCCCGGAGTGGTACGCCACCTTGTTCTCCGGCTTCTATCTGCCGCTGCTGATCATTCTCGTCGCGCTCATCGTCCGGATCTGCGCCATCGAGTACCGCGGCAAGATCGACGACGACACCTGGCGCAGGCGGTGCGACTGGGGCATCGTCTTCGGGTCCTGGGTGCCTGCCGTGCTGTGGGGTGTCGCGTTCGCGAACATCGTGCGGGGCGTCGACATCGACGCCGACAAGCAGGTCACCTCGAGCCTCTTCGATCTGCTCAATCCCTATGCGTTGCTGGGTGGTCTGACGACCGCACTCGTGTTCGCCCTGCACGGCGCGGTGTTCCTCGCCCTGAAGACGGCCGACGAAGTACGCACGGATGCCGTCGAACTGGCGTCCAAGCTGGCGATCCCGGCCGTCCCGGTGGCAGGCGCGTTCGTGCTGTGGACGCAGCTGGCGCACGGCAAGGGCTGGACGTGGATCCTCGTCGCGATCGCCGCCGCCGCACTCCTCGGGGTGGTCGCGTTCACCCGCGCCGAGCGTGAGGGCTGGGCGTTCCTGCTCACGTCGATCGCGGTCGTCGCCACCGTGGCCCTGCTGTTCGGCTCGCTGTTCCCCAACGTCATGCCGTCCACGCTGGACGCCGCGTACAACCTGACCATCGACAACGCGTCGTCGAGTCCGTACACGCTGAAGGTGATGACGTGGGCCGCCGCGTTCCTCACCCCGGTGGTGCTGATCTACCAGGGCTGGACGTACTGGGTGTTCCGCCAACGGATCTCGACCAAGCACATCCCGCCGTCGATCGGTCTCCCGCTCGAGCGCAGATGAGCACAGCGGTAGGCGACGCACCCCGCCCAGCCGACGAACGTCCCGGCGGGGCGCGAGGAGCCCGGCGCCCCGTCGATCCCCGCCTGTGGCGCTACTCCGCGGCGGCGCGCGGGTATCTCGTCCTCACGGTCGGGCTGTCGATCGTCAACGTCGCGATGGTCATCGTGTCGGCGCTCATGATCGGCCGCGTGCTCGGTGGAATCATCGTCGACGACGCCACCGACCTCGGGCGGTGGTCCACCGAACTGGTGGTGCTCGCCGGTGCGGTGGGGGTGCGAGTGCTCGGCACCTGGCTGCAGTCCCGGTTCGCGCACCGGTCCGCCACCCGGGTGGTGGCGGAGCTGAAGGGGGAGGTCCTCGGTGTCGCCACCCGCCTGCGACCGCGCGAGCTCGACCCGCGGCGGGACGAGATCGCGACCGTGCTCACCCGCGGAATCGACGGTCTCGCGCCGTATCTCACCGGGTATCTGCCGGCCCTGGTCCTCGCGGCGACGCTCACACCGGCGACGCTGGCGGTCATCACGTTTCAGGATCTGACGTCGGCGGCGATCATCTTCGTCACGCTGCCGCTCATCCCGGTCTTCATGATCCTCATCGGCCTGCTCACCAGGGGCAAGGCCGCCAAGACGCTGACCGCGATGACCACACTGTCGTCCCAGCTGCTCGACCTCCTGGCCGGCCTGCCCACACTCCGCGCGCTGGGTCGCGAACAGGGGCCGGCGACGCGGGTGCGTGAACTCGGCGACGCCCACCGCCGCACCACGATGTCGGCGTTGCGGGTGGCGTTCCTGTCGTCGATGGTGCTGGAACTGCTGGCCACGCTCTGCGTCGCACTCGTCGCCGTGAGCATCGGACTGCGGCTGGTGTACGGGGGGATGGAACTCGAGGCGGGAATCGTGGCGCTGATCCTCGCGCCCGAGGTGTACCTTCCGCTGCGGATGGTCGGAACCCAGTTCCACGCCGCCGAGGACGGAATGGCCGCGGCGAGCCGCGCCTTCGCCGTCATCGATACCGATCGTCCCGACGACGACGCCGCCGACGGTGCGGTCGTGGTCGACGCGGCCGGGGCGCGGATCGAATTCGACGAACTCGACGTCCGGTCCCGGCGCGGCCTGGCACCGCACGGACTGACCGGGACCCTCGAACCCGGTGCGGTGACCGTGCTGACCGGACCCAACGGTTCCGGGAAGTCGACTGCGGTGCAGGCACTTCTCGGCCTCGTCGAACCCGAGCACGGCGAGGTGCGGGTGGCAGGCGCCGCCGTGAGTGCGCTCGACCGGTCCGCATGGTGGGCGCAGGTGGCGTGGCTTCCGCAGCACCCCGTCCTCGTTCCCGGCACCCTGGACGAGAACCTTCGGCTCATCGGCGAGGTCGTCGACCTCGAACAGGCCTGTGCGGCGACGGGTTTCGGCGAGGTTCTCGCCGAACTCCCGGACGGCTGGACCACGCGCGTCGGATCCGGCGGAACGGGACTGTCGCTCGGCCAGCGGCAGCGGCTCGCACTCACTCGCGTGCTGGCCACCCGGCGTCCCGTCCTGGTACTCGACGAACCCACCGCACACCTCGACGACGCCTCGGAGCGGACCGTGCTCGATTCGCTGCGGAGCCTGGCCGCCGCCGGCCGCACCGTCGTGGTGGTGGGGCACCGGCCGACCGTGCTCGCGGCCGCCGACCGGGTGATCGAGGTGAGCGCCGATGTCGCGTGACCCGCTGATCCGGGCATTGCCGCTCCTCGACCTGCAACCGGGACGGGTAGTGCGGGCCGTCACCGCCGGCGTCGCCACGCTGGGCAGTGCGCTCGCACTCGCGGCGCTGTCGGCGTGGTTGATCACGAGGGCGTGGCAGATGCCGCCCGTCCTGGACCTCAGCGTCGCCGTCGTGGCGGTGCGGGCGCTGGGCATCTCCCGCGGCGTCTTCCGCTACCTCGAGCGGCTGGCCACCCACGACACCGCGCTGCGCGGGACCACGTCCGCCCGCACCCAGCTGTACCAGCGGCTGGCCGACGGCGACCCCGCGGCCGCTGCCGGCCTGCGCCGCGGCGAACTGCTCACCCGCACCGGTGCCGACGTCGACACCCTCGGTGACGTCGTCGTCCGCGCGCTCGTCCCCATCGCCGTGTCCGTCGTCCTGGCCGTGGCCGCCGTCGGCATCCTCGCGGTGATCTCGCCCGCCTCGGCACTCGTGCTCGCGGTGGCGCTCGCGGTGTCGGGGGTCGCGGCGCCCTGGTTGTCCGCGCGGGCCGCCCGCCTGGCCGAGACGTCCGGCGCCGACGCGCGTGCCCGGTTCAGCGAGGACGCCGTCACGGCGCTCGATCACGCCGCGGAACTCCGCGTCGCGGGTCGCCTCGACCGGACCGTGTCGCGGGCGGTCCGCTCCGAACACGCCGCGGTCGCGGCCACCGACCGCGCCGCCGCACCCAGCGCGTTCGCGGACGCCGCCACACCACTCGCGGTGGGCGTGAGTGTGATCGCGTCACTGCTCATCGGGATGGGCCTGTACTCGTCGGGGACCATGAGCCCGATGGCGCTCGGCATCCTCGTGCTCCTGCCGCTGTCCGCGTTCGAGGCCACGGTCGCGCTGCCCGCCGCGGCCGTCGCGCTGACCCGGGCCCGGATCGCGTCGCGCCGCATACTCGCCGTGCTCGACGCCGCCGTCGCGGATCCGCACCCCGGCGACCGGGAACTGGACGGGCCCGCCGAGGTCGTCGCGAAGGACCTGCGGTGCGGCTGGCCCGGAGGGCAGGTCACCGCCCCGCTCGACCTCGACCTGCGGCCCGGCTTCCGGGTCGCGATCGTCGGCGGCAGCGGGTCCGGGAAGACGACCACCCTGATGACCCTGGCCGGGTTGCTCCCGCCGGTATCGGGGTCGGTGCGGGTCGACGGACTCGACCTGCACAGCATCAGGTCCGAGGCTCTCCGCCGGAACGTCGGATTCTTCGCGGAGGACGCACACCTCTTCGACACGTCCGTCCTCGAGAATCTGCGGGTGGCGCGCGGCGACCTCCAGGACGCGGAGGCGCTGACCGTCCTGGAGTCCGTCGGGCTCGGCGGATGGGTGTCGGGGCTGCCGGAGGGCGTGCACACGACCCTCGCCGGCGGTGCCAGGGCGGTGTCCGGTGGACAGCGTCGCCGGCTGCTCCTCGCCCGGGCGCTGCTCTCGCCCGCGCGGGTGCTGTTGCTGGACGAACCGACCGAACACCTCGACGCCGACGCGGGCGCCGACCTGCTCCGGCGACTGCTCGCGCGCGACGGCGGACTGGTGTCTGCGCAGCGCACCGTCGTGGTGGTCACCCACCAGCTTCCGGAGGATACCAGCGCTGACCTGGTGATACGAGTGGAGAAAGTTGAGAGAGAAAATGCGTTGCCGACTCCGTGAGTGCGGCGTACTTTCTTCAGTACACGAGGAAGGAGGTGGTCTGAAATTGAATGACAGACGGACACGTGAGGTGGCTGCCAGCTAGCCGCTACCGCTGACGGAATTCACTGACCGCGCGAGCGGCGAGCGAATCCCAGGCAGCTACCCGGCCCCCGAGCCCCCGGTCTGGTCCAGATCGGACCCGGTGCACACGCACCGGAAGGCTCGGGGGCCGTTGTGCGCTCCGCGCCCGTGAGTACTTATCAACCGCCCGACGTTAACAAGTACTCACGGCAGCGCGGGCACGGGTTCGGCCCACTCCAGCCGCCCCGCTCGAGCACCGTCCGCACCTCGGCCGCGACCTCGCACGAGCGCCGCGACACCTCATCCCAGCCGTAGACCAGCGTCGCCTTGCCGGCGAGTTCCGCCGCGTTGCCGCGACGACGGTCGCGCAGCGCCACCGACCGCGACGAGTGGTACCGCAGTCCGTCCAGGCGCACGAAGAGCGGAACGCCGCTGTCCGAGTAGTCCACGTCCTCGTAGAGGGTTCTTCCGTCGACGAGAACCGGCGACTGTCGTCGGGCGGCCGGTAGTCCGTGCGCGAGTTCGACGTCGACGGCGTACCGGTGCTCGAGAATCGACTGGACCCCGCCGGAGACGAACGTCAGCGCATCGGTGAGAGCCCTGCGGTATCTGCGCGGTGGACGCTGCTCGATCCGTCGGAGCAACTCGTGGACCGGAATGTCGCTGCCGGTGACCGCTGAGACCAGGACCCGTGCGGCCGCCACCGCCGACGGCTCCGCGACGGCGAGATCGACGACGGTGTCGGCCCGGGACGTTCGAGGCGGAAGCGTCGGGACGAGGATGTGGGCGTGCGCCCGGGACCGGTGCACCACGACCCCGGGGTGGAGGAGATCGCCCTCGCGGGGAACGGGACGGTCGGATCGCCGGCCGACCTTCCGATACGTCGGTTCCTGCGGCTCCGCAGACAATCCGTAGGGCACGGTGACGTGAATCGGCCCGTCAGGGTCGACGGGCATCAGCCCCCACTCCTCGGCCGCAGTCCGATGACTGAGGATCGCTCGGGGACCGCCGAACAGCAGCGCCGCCCACAGCCTCATCGGCCGGTCGAGCGGACCGTTCGTGACGGCGTAGACGCCGTGCAGAACCGCCGACCACTGGCCGGACTCCACCATGTGCTGAATTTGCCGGGTCGAGATGCCCAGTCCGCGAAGTTGCCGGGCCGTGACGAGGCCGTGCTGATAGTCGAGGACTGTTTGGAATTCGGGCCGGAAGTCGATCGTCGCAGTCGTCATGGACGCGACGGTGCGGAAGCCGACCGACAGGATTCGGCCGAAACAGGCCGATCTCAACTGCCCTGTGGATGAACCTCAGGTTGTGGATAACCCGAGCCGTGAGTACTTGTTAACCGCCCGCGGTTAATAAGTACTCACGGGCGCTAGCCAACGTAGCGGGACAGCCGCGCGGAGAGGTGGGGACGCAGCTCACCGTCGGCGATGATGCGTTCCTCGACGTAGGCGAGGTCGCCGCCCTCGACGATGCCGTAGAGGCGCTTGGCGCCGCCGACGAGAACACCGGAGGTGCTGCGGATCACGACGTCGGTCGCGAGTTCCCACGACGACTGGGTGAGGGCCTGGCCATAGAACAGTTCGACGATGCCGGAGCTGTGGGCGAGGAGGAGTTCGACGACTTCCTCGTCGGTGCTGCCGGGAATGCCGTCTCCGCTGATCCGCCAGAAGCCGGTCTCGTGGAGGTCGGGGCGCACGTATTCGCCGTCGGCGTCGAGAACCCAGGTCTGGGATTCCCACTTGAGGTAGTTGCCACCGTTGTGGGAGACGATGATCTGCTGCCCGAAGGGGTAGTCGCCTGTGTCGGGGTCGTGGCCTTCCCCTTCACCGCGCCACACACCCACGAGGGGCAGTACTGCGAGGAGTTCGTTGTTCAGATCCGGGCCGAGCCGCAGATTTGCGGTGTCCTCGGGCAGCGGAAGGTCCGGAAGCTGCGGGATGTTCCGCGACGCCGTCGTCTTGGAACGCTCGATGGCGTCCGCGACAGCTGCGTCACCGCTACCACGACGCACGGTGGGGGTGTCCCCAGCGGGCGCGCTCGTAGTCGGGTGCTCGGAAGGCGGATCTGCGCCTGCGTCCGGGTTCTGACTCACGACTCGTCGGTGACCAGGCGGTAGATCGTGTAGAGCGAGAACCACGTGATCAACACGGCGGCAAGGACAAGAAGTACCTCGAAGAAGATAACCACGGGGACATCCTAAACCGAACCCGTCGAACGGTCGAAACGGGAGGCGGCTTACCGTCACTGCGGCTACGGTTTCTCGAAGGCGACCACCCGGTCGGTTCCGAACATTCTCATGCGGTCGTCTCGTCTCCCGTCCCTCCCGGAGGTCCCATGCTTCGATCGAGTACTGCCGTCACCGGTCCGGTGCGGGCCGCGCTCGCGGCGACGGTGCTGCTGCTGACCGCCACCGCGTTCGGTGCTCCCGGCTTTGCCGTCGCCGCGCCCGACACCGGGAGCGCGGGCTCGGGAAGTGCCGATTCGGGGAGTACCGACACGGACCGTGTCGATCCGAACAACTACGCCGCCGACTGCCCCGACGTGATGATCGTCGCCGTGTCCGGCGCCACCGACTCGACGGAGGACCGCAACCCTCTGGCAGACGAGAACCGTCAGCTCTGGTCGAACTGGGTGGGCAACGTGACGGTGCCGACCGGCGAGGCCAACAAGGACGATCCGGGGACGGTGGGGTGGATGTACGTGCCCTACCCGTCCACGTACGGCCTGGGTCTGCTGCAACCCGTTCCGACATACCAGGATTCGATGGCGGCGGGTGTCGCGTCGACGAACAGGATCCTCGACGAGAACAAGGCGAAGTGCGGCGACGCCACCAAGTACGTGCTGCTCGGATACAGCGTCGGCGCCGAGGTGGTCGAAAGGGTGTCGCGCGAACTCGGCCACCGCGACAGCAATGCTCTGGTTACCGCCGACGACATCGCCGGCGTCGCGTTGATCGGCGACCCGTACCGTCCCGCGGGCACCCCCTCGATGGGCGAACCCGGCCCGCCCGGAGGCGGATTCATGTCGTCGGAGCCGGCCGATTACGGCGCTCTCGACGGCAAGATCACCTACGCCTGCCGCCCCTACGACATCGCGTGCGACGCGCCGCAGGAGATCGCCGTCCTCGAACTGGCGCTCGGGGTGCTGGGACAGATGCACTTCACCCTGCTGAACCCGGGCCAGACGGTCTCCGACTTCGCGAATGCGGTGACGAACATGGCGGCGCGGTCGATCGTGCACATCGTCACCCACGAAGACTGGTTTGCCTCCGACGAGTCCTTCCTGGACGTTCTCCGCAAGGTCGCCGACCGGACCTACGACCCCGACGGCCCGGACCGGAACATGCAGGTGTCTCAGGAGCAGATCGTCGAGGCGCTCAACTGGGCGATGGGTCCCGGTTCGGAGGTCGTGAAGGCGAAGCTCGCGGACGAGGGCCCGGGGTTCGTCGAGGACAACAGGGACGTCTTCGAACTGGTGATCAAGCCGTACATCTTCCTGGGCTTCATCCAGCACCTGTTCTACTGGAACAACAATCCGAACGACCCCTGGTACTGGGAGAGCGAGAAGGTCGTCGACTGGATCACCGCGCTCGCGCAGTCGGAGAAGGACGGCGAGACCATTCCAGCCGCGCCGGGCAAGTAGATCCGGCACGACAGAAGGGCCCCGCTCCGGATCGGAGCGGGGCCCTTCTGGTGTCGTCGGCTGGTGACTACTCGCCGACCGTGACGTCGACGTTGTGCACGCCTGCGCTCGACGGGCTCACCGTCGAGGTGCCGTTGCCGGAGCTGGACAGTGCACGCACGGTCCACTCGCCGGGAGCGGCGAAGAAGCGGAAGTCTCCGGTGCCCGAGGCGACGACCTCGGCGGTGAACTCTCCGCCGCCGTCGAGGAGACGCACGAACGCTCCACCGATCGGCTGTCCGTCAGCGGCGAGAACGCGGCCGGTGATGACCGTTTCCTTCTCGACGTCGACGCCCGCGGGCAGGGTCTGGGTCTGTACAGGTGCTCCACACATGGCTCAGTGAACCTCCAACTCGATGGGTGCGCCGACGAGTGAGCCGTATTCGACCCAGCTGCCGTCGTAGTTCTTGACATCGGACTTGCCGAGGATCTCCTTGAGCACGAACCAGGTGTGGCTGGAGCGCTCGCCGATACGGCAGTACGCGATGGTGGGCTTGGACTCGTCGTAGCCCTTCTCCGAGTACAGCTTCTCCAGGTCGTCGTCCGACTTGAACGTGCCGTCCTCGTTTGCGGTGGTGCTCCACGGGATGTTGATGGCCGTGGGGACGTGTCCACGCTGCTGCGCCTGCTCCTGCGGCAGGTGAGCGGGAGCGAGGATCTTGCCGGAGAACTCGTCGGGCGAACGCACGTCGACGAGGTTCTTGCTGCCGATGGCGTCGATGACCTCGTCGCGGAACGCGCGGATCGACAGGTCGGGGGCCTCGGCCTTGTACTGGGTGGCCTCGCGGGTGACGGTCTCCTTGGAGAGGGGACGCCCGTCGAGCTCCCACTTCTTGCGGCCGCCGTCGATCAGCTTGACGTCCTGGTGGCCGTAGAGCTTGAAGTACCAGTACGCGTACGCCGCGAACCAGTTGTTGTTGCCGCCGTAGAGAACGATGGTGTCGTCGTTGGCGACGCCCTTGGCGGACAGAAGATCGGAGAACTGCTGCTGGTTCAGGAAGTCACGACGGACGCCGTCCTGCAGGTCCTTGCGCCAGTCGAGGCGGATGGCGCCTTCGATGTGGCCGCCGTCGTATGCGCTGGTGTCCTCATCCACCTCGACGAAAACGGTCTTGGGGGCGTTGAGGTTCTGCTCAGCCCAGTCGGCGGAGACTAGGACATCGGAGCGAGCCATGGTGTTCCTTTCGGTGTGTACTTACTTGTGTCGGGTGGATCGTGCAGTGGTTCTCGGTGTGAAATTTTCAGGCCGCGGTGCGGAAGCGTACGACGAGTGGATAGATCTGGCAGCCGAGGCAGATACCGAACGCAGCGTTGAGGAACGCCGCGAACAGGGCGAATGCGGTGGCCACGGCCCCGATGACGCCGGAGCCGGCGAAGAAGCCGACGGTGCCGACGGCGGCGAAGACGAAGCCGACGAGCTGCGCGAAGCGGAGCGGTGCGACCGGTTCGCGTTCACTCCCCGGAGCGAGTCGCGGCGCGACGAGGGTGCCGAAGATCCGGCCGTACGGGCTGCGGCGCGGTCCGGTGGCTGCGCCTGCCGCGAAGACGACCGCTTGCAGCGCCAGCAGAATCCCTGCTGCGACCAGCGAGAACGTCGACACGACGAGCACGGCGACGAGGACTGCGGTGGTGACCCAGGCGGCGAACCGGGGGCCACGAACGTCGACCTGCTCGAGCTCGAGTGTTGTGGACATGAGAAGTGCTCCTGCGTTGAGTCCTGAATGCTTGCCTGGCGCCGAACGGCGACGGAAGACGTCGTCATCGGGGGTTCGATCACGTGCGCGGAATCCGCGGTGTCAGCAGAAAGCGACAGCCCTGGTGATCAGCAACAGGTACAGCAACAAGCCCCGAGGCGGCACAGGTCTACTGTGCGGCGACGGGTGAGCATGAGCTCGTGGCTGGATTGCACGACGACGAGTTTACCCGGTTCTTCAGGAATTTGAAGCCGGGGGCCGGGTGAGGGGTCCCAGCGCGGCCCGCAGGTCGGTCGCGGCGGGCACTCCGGACACCCGGAAGCGTTGCTGCAGGTCGGCGTCGAGAATGAAGGTCGTCGGCAGCGACAGAACGCCGAGTTCCTTGGCGAGAGAGGGATACTCGTCGATGTCGACCTCCACTTCGACGGGCGGCTCCGGCTCGCCGGCGAGGTCCTCGACGACCTGTCCCACCACCCTGCGCACCGCAGCGCAGGGTCCGCACCAGTCGGCGGAGAAGTGGAGAACGGTGGCCCGTCGAGGATGCTCCGGCGACCCCGGCCCGACACCCGCCGCCTCGAGAAGTAGCCGTCGTTGGTCGGTCACGACCGCGGAAGCCTCGCCGGTGCTCCGGACCGTCCCCTGGCGGCGTTGCCAGACGAGCCCGAACACGACGGCGGCGAACAGTGCGATCAGTAACAGTGTGATTCCGGTCATCGGCTCTGCAGTTCGTTCAGGTCGATCGTGACGTTGTTGCCGACGCCCTCGATGACGATCTGCGAGCCTTCCGCATAGACCTCCGTCGGCTGGACGCCGAACGGGAGTTCCCGGGGGTCGATCGTCCGGGTGAAGAGGCCGAGGATCGCGGGGGCGAGGGGCTCGGGGATGGTGAAGTCGGCGTGGCCTTCGGGCCCGAAGTAGAAGTCGCTGGCGACGATCTTGACCTGACCGCCGTCGAGTACCAGGTCGGCCTGCACGCTGACGGTGGTCTCGATGGGCCCGACGGGGACGGTGCCGGTGAGGACGACGCCGCCCGCGGTCGGCATCCCCGAGCCGCCGGAGCCTCCGGTGCCGTCCGACTTGCTGGCAGGCGGGGCCGAAACCTGCAGGTCGGGGATGTCGAGGAAGCGACCCAGGTCGGTGGCGTCGATGAGCATGCGGCCGGAGAGGTGATCGACCGGGAGGGTCTTCACCGAGCCGTCGACGAGGTTGGACAGCGGCGCGGAGACACCCAGGAGGGTGGACTCGATCGTCACCTCACCCACGACGTCACTCTGTACTCCCTGGGCGCGGATCTCGATGTTCTCGTACTTTCCGTCCCACGCCTGGGTGAGGAACGGAAAACCGTGAACCGTCACCTCAGGATCCGCGGTGAGCGACGCGCCTGCCCGCAGTTCCCGCGACACCCGGTACTCCGCGTAGGCCGCCGAACCGAAGTCGACGACGAGACCGAGAGCCACGAGGACGACGATTCCGATGATGAGTTTCCGCACGGCCCCATTGTGACGGACGCCGGTCGGGGGAGTGTCGGTGCGACCTCCGCGCCCGTTGCCGGGGGGTTCGGTGCAACGAACGCCGACGACGGCGCGCTACTCTGTCACCGACAAAAGTGTCGATACCTTCAGTGTCGATCTACCTGGACCGGCGGATGAACCATCCGTCGGCCGGCCGGGTACGACGGCGACGAGATGGGAGGCTGTGTGGAGCTACTGCTTCTTACCTCCGACCCCAACCCCGAGGCAGTGCTGCCTGCCCTCGCCCTGCTGGCGCATTCGGTGCGGCCTGCCCCGACGGAGGTGTCCTCTCTCCTGGAAGCGAGCTCCGCCGACATCGCCCTGGTGGATGCGCGCACCGATCTCGCGGCGGCTCGCGGCCTCTGCCGGCTGCTGGGCAGCACGGGTTCCGCGGTTCCCGTGGTGGCGGTCCTCACCGAGGGCGGTCTGGTGGCGGTCAATTCCGACTGGGGCCTCGACGACATCCTGCTCCCGGGCACCGGCCCGGCCGAGGTGGACGCCCGTCTCCGACTGCTGGTCGGACGCTCCGGCGGGGTCGCCAGTCCGGAGGCCTCCGGCAAGATCACGCTGGGCGAACTGGTCATCGACGAGGGCACGTACACGGCGCGTCTGCGCGGACGCCCACTCGACCTCACCTACAAGGAGTTCGAACTCCTCAAATACCTGGCACAGCACGCGGGTCGCGTCTTCACCCGCGCGCAGTTGCTGCAGGAGGTCTGGGGATACGACTTCTTCGGTGGTACCCGCACCGTCGACGTTCACGTGCGTCGTCTGCGCGCCAAGCTGGGCAGCGAGTACGAATCCTTGATCGGTACAGTCCGCAATGTCGGCTACAAGGCCGTCCGTCCCACCCGCAGCAAGTCGGGTGCGCCGGTGCCGCCCGTCGACGACCTCGACGCCGACGATGCGGACTTCGAATCCGCGGAAGGGCCGGCGATCCAGTGAGTGATCCGGTGCAGTCCTGGACTGATCGACTCGACGGCAAGCAGGCCGCGGACGTGTCCGCTCTACTCGAACGCGCGGCGGCAGCGGACGGAACCGCGCCGGTGTCGGAGCAGGGCGTGCACGCCGTGTCCGGCGCCGGTAGCGCCGCTGTCCGTCATCTGGTGGAGACCGACGCCGATCGGATCGTCGGGTACGCGCAGCTGCAGCCGGGGCGCGGGGATCATCCCGCGATGGCTGAACTCGCCGTCGACCCCGAGGCGCGTGGCCGTGGGATCGGTGGCCGGCTGGTCACCGAGGTCCTGTCCGAGGGTGGTCCGGACGCCCGGGTGTGGGCGCACGGAAACCTGCCTGCGGCGCAGGCGGTAGCGCAGCGCCTCGGGTTGACCGGTGCGCGCGAACTTCTGCAGCTCCGGCGTCCGCTCGCCGATGTGGAACTCCCAGAACTTGTTGTGCCGGAAGATATTTCACTCCGCGAGTACCGCGGCGTCGAGGACGATCCCGAGCTGCTGCGGGTCAATGCCGCTGCCTTCGCCTGGCATCCCGAGCAGGGGTCGTGGACCGAACGTGAATTGGCCGAGCGTCGTTCGGAGGCCTGGTTCGATCCGTCCGGACTGTTCATGGCGTTCGCCGCTTCGGACGAGCAGAGACTGCTCGGATTCCACTGGACCAAGGTGCACCCGAAGCAGGGCGACGAGCCGGCCATCGGAGAGGTCTACGTGGTGGCGATCGGCCCCGACGCCCAGGGACGTGGTCTCGGCCGGTTGCTGACGCTCGCCGGACTGCACTACCTGCGTGACCGCGGGCTCGGTGAGGTGCTGCTCTACGTCGAAGGCGACAACGCGTCGGCGCTGCACACCTACGACCGGCTCGGGTTCGAGCGGTTCTATACCGACGTCGCGTACGCGCGCGCCTGAGGCGCTCCTCTACTTCCGCACCGGTTGTTCGTCTCGGAAATGTGGACAAATGCTCGGTCTGTTCACCTTCCGTTCACCGATCGTGGTCCAACTGGACATTAGCTACCCCTAGGTTTCTCCGTGGGCAGCGCCGTGTTGCCTGGTGCAGATTTCAACGAAGCGCACCTCATGTCGCCGCCCGATCGCGGGCGAGACGGTATTTCCGGAGGACTAGGTGAATCTCAAGCGCAATGGCGCCCTGCTCGGTGCAGTGGCCCTGGGTGCCATGACCTTGGCCGCGTGTGGCAGCGACAACAACGCGGCGTCGAGCGGCGTCGACGCATCGTCGTCCAACGCGACGTGCGAGGGCAAGGCCAACCTCTCCGCGGCCGGTTCCTCGGCCCAGAAGAACGCCATGGACCAGTTCGTCTCCACCTACATCTCCGTCTGCCAGGAAAAGGGTAAGACCGTCAACCTGGCGTACAACCCCAGCGGTTCCGGCGACGGACGGACCCAGTTCATCGCGGGCCAGATCGACTTCGCCGGCTCCGACTCGGCGATCAAGGCCGAGCAGGCCGAGCAGGCCAAGGCCCGGTGCGTCGGCGGCGAGGCCTGGAACCTGCCGCTGGTCTTCGGACCCGTTGCGATCGCCTACAACCTCGACGGCGTCGAGGACCTGGTGCTGAACGGCGAGGTGACCGCCAAGATCTTCAACGGCACCATCAAGAAGTGGAACGACCCGGCCATCGCCGCGCTCAACCCCGGCGCCACCCTCCCGGACCAGGACGTCACCGCCATCATCCGCTCGGATTCGTCGGGAACCACCGACAACTTCCAGCAGTACCTGACGGCGTCCTCCAACGGCGCCTGGACCACCGGTGCCGGTTCCGACTTCACCGGCGGAATCGGTGAGGGCGCCAAGGGTTCGGCCGGTGTCGCTCAGGCAGTGGCCTCCGCCCCGGGCTCGATCACCTACGTCGAGAAGTCCTACGCCGACCAGAACAAGCTTGCTACCGCACAGATCGACACCGGCTCCGGCCCCGTCGCGCTGTCCGACGAGTCGGCATCGAAGGCCATCGAGGGTGCGCAGTTCAAGGGTCAGGGTGTGGGCGATCTGACCCTCGACCTCGGCTCGATCTTCGGTACCAAGGAAGCGGGCGCGTACCCGCTGGTGCTCGCCACCTACGAGATCGTGTGCTCGAAGGGTTACGACGCCGACACGTCGGCCGCGGTCAAGTCGTTCCTGACCAGCGCTGCCAACGAGGGGCAGGGCAACCTGGCAGAGCAGGGTTACGTGCCGCTGCCGGACTCCATGAAGGAGAAGCTGAACGCATCGGTCGCCGCAATCGGCTGATCGCACCATTAATCGTTCGGACCCGCCCATGACTCGATATTCTGACCAGGAAAGATTGCGAGCGCAGATGAGTGAAGCGCACATCGAATCAGCACCTCGCGCCTCCGGCTCCGCTTCCGGCGGAGTCGGGGTGGGCGGTCCGAACGGCACCCCGGAGGCCGAGTTGAGTACCACCAAGGCCGAAATCCCGACTCCGACAGGTGCACCCCGCGGCCAGGCCGCCGCCAGGCCGGGGGACCGGATCTTCAAGTCGCTCGCGACCACCTCCGCCATCTTCATCTCCATCCTGATCGCCGCGATCGGCATCTTCCTGGTCTGGCGCGCAGTTCCCGCACTGAGCCGGAATCAGGTCAACTTCCTCACCAGCCGCGAGTGGGTCACCCAGAACATCAACGCCATGGCGTTCGGTGTCCTCGACCTCTTCCAGGTGACCGTCCTCGTCTCGCTGTTCGCTCTGATCCTCGCGATGCCCGTCGCCCTCGGCATCGCGATCTTCCTCACCGAGTACTCGCCGAACTGGCTCAAACGGCCACTGGCGTACGTGATCGACCTGCTGGCCGCCGTGCCGTCGATCGTCTACGGCCTGTGGGGTCTGCTCGTGTTCGCTCCCGCGATCAAGCCGCTTGCCGTGTGGCTCAACGAAAAACTCGGCTGGTTCCCACTGTTCGCGACCGGAAGCGGTTCCATCACCGGCGGTGGCACCATCTTCACCGCAGGCATCGTCCTCGCCGTCATGATCCTTCCCGTCATCACCGCGGTCACCCGCGAGGTGTTCGTGCAGACACCGACGTCCCACATCGAGGCTGCGCTCGCACTGGGCGCCACCCGGTGGGAAGTGGTGCGAACCACGATCATTCCGTTCGGCAAGTCGGGCTACATCAGCGGATCGATGCTCGGCCTGGGTCGCGCCCTCGGCGAGACCATGGCGCTCTACCTGATCCTGCGCACCACGTCGCAGCCCTTCGGGTGGTCGCTGTTCGACGGCGGCGCCACCATCGCCTCGAAGATCGCTCTCGGCTACGCGGAGTTCAACAACAACATTCAGGCCGGCGCCTACATCGCCGCAGGTCTGGTGCTCTTCGTTCTCACCTTCGTCGTGAACGCCGCGGCCCGCGCCGTGATCGCAGGAAAGAAGGACTGACCCATGACCGCGACACTCGACAAGCCGGTCAAGGCCCCCACCTTCCAGGGGGTCGGTGTCCGCCGACGCATCATCGATCTGACCGCCACCGTCCTCGTGACGCTGGCAGTGCTCGTGGCGCTGGTCCCGCTGGTGTGGGTCCTGATCACCGCCGTCATCAAGGGAATCCCTGCCCTGACGTCGGCCACCTGGTTCACCCACTCGCTCAGCGGACTGACGTCCTCGGCGGCGGGCGGCGGCATCTATCACGCGCTGATCGGCACGATTCTGCAGGGAATCGTCTGCGCGGTGCTGTCCATTCCTCTCGGACTGTTCGTCGCGATCTATCTCGTCGAGTACGCCGACCGGAAGTCGCGGCTGGCGAAGCTGACCACGTTCATGGTCGACATCCTCAGCGGTGTCCCGTCGATCGTGGCCGCCCTGTTCATCTACGCCCTGTGGATCGCGACGTTCGGTTTCCCCAAGTCCGGCTTCGCGGTAGCACTCGCTCTGGTGCTGCTGATGGTCCCCGTCGTCGTCCGCAGCACGGAGGAGATGCTCCGCATCGTTCCGCAGGACCTGCGGGAGGCGTCGTACGCGCTGGGCGTTCCGAAGTGGAAGACGATCGCCAAGATCGTGCTGCCCACCGCACTGCCCGGCATCATCACGGGCGTCATGCTGGCGCTGGCCCGGGTGATGGGTGAGACTGCGCCGCTGCTGATCCTCGTGGGGTACGCACCCTTCATCAACTTCAACCTGTTCGGTGGCGAGATGGGCACGCTGCCCGGCGTCATGGTCGCCGAGATGAACAACCCGACCGATGCCGGTACGAACCGCATCTGGGGTGCGGCGCTGACGTTGATTCTCCTCATCGCCGTCCTCAACATCCTGGCCAAGGTCATCGGCCACTTCTCGCAGGTCCGCAGCAAGTGACACATACACTCGATTTCGAACACCAATCAGTAGGGAGCCGGTAATGGCCAAGCGTCTGGATCTCAAGGACGTCAACATCTACTACGGCAAATTCCACGCCGTCGCCGATGTCGGGCTGTCCGTCCCCCCGCGGAACGTGACCGCCTTCATCGGCCCCTCCGGCTGCGGCAAGTCGACGGTGCTGCGTTCGCTGAACCGCATGCACGAGGTGACTCCCGGTGCGCGCGTTGAGGGTTCGATCCTGCTCGACGGTGAGGACATCTACGGTTCCGGCATCGATCCGGTCGGCGTGCGCAAGACGATCGGCATGGTGTTCCAGCGTCCCAACCCATTCCCGACGATGTCCATCAAGGACAACGTGGTGGCCGGGCTGAAGCTGCAGGGCGAGCGCAACAAGAAGCGTCTCGACGAGGTGGCCGAGCGGTCGCTGCGCGGCGCCAACCTGTGGACCGAGGTCAAGGACCGTCTCGACAAGCCGGGCGGCGGACTGTCCGGCGGTCAGCAGCAGCGTCTGTGCATCGCCCGGGCCATCGCGGTCTCGCCCGACGTCCTGCTGATGGACGAGCCCTGCTCGGCGCTCGACCCCATCTCGACCCTCGCGATCGAGGACCTGATCACGGAGCTGAAGAAGGACTTCACGATCGTGATCGTCACCCACAACATGCAGCAGGCGGCGCGTGTGAGTGACCAGACCGCGTTCTTCAACCTCGAGGCCACCGGCAAGCCGGGCCGTCTCGTCGAGATCGACGACACCGAGAAGATCTTCTCCAACCCGACGCAGAAGGCCACCGAGGACTACATCTCGGGCCGCTTCGGATAGACCGAGCACACGAGGACGCCCCGACCGGAGATCCGGCCGGGGCGTTCTCGTGTCCGGGGACGGCGGCATCGGACGAACGGGACGCTCGTACGGTCAGACCGTACGAGCGTCCCGTTCGCGCGAAAAGTGTTGGCGGAGTTCTACAGTTCCGGGTACGAGGTGAGGCTGTCGGCGTCGGCTACGGCGGTCTCGGTGTCGTCGGGCAGCTTGCCGGTGACGAGGAAGATCACTCGGCGGCCCACCTCGACTGCGTGGTCGGCGAAACGCTCGTAGAAGCGGCCGAGCAGGGTGACGTCGACCGCAGCGGCCACGCCGTGCTTCCACTCGCGGTCCATGAGCACGGTGAACAGGTGACGGTGCAGGTCGTCCATCGCCTCGTCCTCTTCACGCAAGCGGGCGGCCCTCTCGGGGTCACGCGTCTCGAGAACCTCGCGGGCAGCGGCGCCGATGGAGACGGCGATGCGTCCCATCTCGGCGAAGTAACCGTTGACCTCTTCGGGAAGCACGTGGTTGGGATGTCGGCGGCGCGCGATCTTGGCGACGTGGAGAGCCAACGCACCCATGCGGTCGATGTCGGCGACGATCTGGATCCCGCTGACGACCGAGCGGAGGTCGCCGGCGACCGGTGCCTGCAGGGCGAGGAGGGCGAACGCCCGCTCCTCGCAGATGGTGCTGAGCTCGGTGATCTTGTCGTGCTCGCCGATCACCTGCTCGGCGAGGGAAAGATCTGCCTGGAGCAGCGACTGGGTGGCGCGCTCCATGGCGACCCCCGCAAGCCCCGCCATCTCACCGAGCAAGTCGGCAAGCTCGGTCATCTGTTCGTTGTAAGCCACGCGCATGAGTTCACAGCCTACGGTGCACGGGAAACCAAGTCACGATCACACGGTGAACGCGGGGTGAACGACGCAACCCGGCGGGCGCTCATTCGCAGGACGTGTCGCCTGCGTTCACAACCGCAAGGTCCGCGGGGATTTCCACGTCCTCGGGCTGGCCGATTCGCACGTCCGACATACTGAGCGGTGTGTCGATCGGGCTCGGTGTCTGGACGGTCCCGGAGAAGTTCGAACCGAGCGCGACCTCGACGACCGTCCCCAGTCCGGTGGTCGACTCGAGCACCGCACCCGGGAACGACGACGCCAGGGTCGCCGCCTCGGCTTCGTGGCCCGGCGAGAACCGGACGACGGTCTCGCCGCTGGTTCCCGTGTAGTTGCCGACGTTGTAGATCTGGAACCCCTCGGCGGCCAGCGAGTCGGCCACGGTCGCGGCCAGTCCCGACTCACCCGATGCGTTCGACACCTGCACGGTCACGCTGGACGGGTCGACGGCCTGGACCGACAGCGGCGCCGGCGCGGCCTGCGGTTCGGGGGCGGAGGGCAGGGGTTCCGCACGCTTCTCGCCGGGCAGCGCCTCGTCGTCGATGATGGCGCGGAAGATGGCCTTGATGTCGTCGGTGCGGGGAATCTCGTTACCCCACTCGGTGGTGCCTGCGGTGGGCACCGTCAGGAACGTGACCGCGCCCGCATCGACGTTCTGCAGTGAGCGTCCGAGCGTGACCAGCGACTTCGTGTCGATGTTCTCGACGAACGTGTCGCGGGTGAACGCGTTGATGAAGCCGTTCAGTTTGCCGGGATTGAGCAGCACCTGACTGGACAGGGCGCCCCGCAGCAGGGCGGACAGGAATCTCTGCTGACGGTTGATGCGGCCGTAGTCGCCGTTGCCCTCCGCCTCGACATGTCTGGCGCGGACGAAGTTCAGTGCGGTCTTGCCGTCGAGCATCTGAGTGCCCGCCTCCGGCAGAACGGTGCCGAGGACGCCGTCCTCGAGCGGCTGGGTGGTACAGACCTTGACCCCACCGATCTCGTTGACCATCGACTCGAAGCCGGCGAAGTCCATGCCGACGAAGTGGCCGATCTTCAGACCCGACATCTTCTGGATCACCTTCACCAGGCACTTCGGTCCGCCGAGCGCGTAGGTGGCGTTGAGTTTGTCGCCGTCGGCGGCGGGGAAGGTCTCCTCGGTGTAGGTGCCGCTGGCGTTGTCCCAGCCCTGGCAGACGGGCCGCTCGACGTCGAGGTCGCGGGGGAACGACACCGCGACCACCCGGCTTCGGTCGGCGGGGATGTTGACGAGCATCACCGTGTCGGCGCGGGATCCCTCGGCGTCGTCGATGGTTCCGGCACCCACTTCGCCGCTCGCGCCGGCGCGGGTGTCGCTGCCGACGATGAGATAGGTCTCGTCACCGGTCTGCCCGACGGCGTCGACGATGTCGGTCGACTCCGTGTCGAGTGCCGCGATCTGGTCGAACTTGCCTTCGGTGGAGCGGAGGTAACCCCAGACGATGCCGGTTCCGGCGAGTGCGACCACCGCCACGAGCGCGACGACGGCCCGTCCTGCTGCACGCAGACGCTTGCGTTTACGGGTCTTGTTGAGGGCCAGGCGGGTGGTGCCCGGGTTGCCGACCACCTGCGGTACCGCAGTGGTCTCGGCGGAATCCGCGACCCATTCGGGTTCGGGCGTGCTCTGCGGGGGTTCCGGATCCGGCGGCGGAGGCGCGGCAGGGGTCTCCCGCGGCGGAATCCCGGGAGGCGGCGGCTGCCGCTCGTCGATCGGGGGAATGATCTCCGTCTTGTCCGGATCGTCCGGCTCGCTCGGTTCTTCCCCGGAAACCTTCTTCACCAGGTCTGCGACGGAGAGCGCTTCGGTGGGTCCACCCGCGGCCCGGCGGCCGATCCGGCCACTGTCGTGGCGGGACGGTTCGGTGCGCTCTACCTGCGCACGGCGCTCGGGTGGCGCGGTCCGTTCGGGTGGCGCGGTCCGCTCGGGTGGTGGCTGCCGCGGCGGGAGTCGCCGCGGCCGTCCCGACTGGGCTTCTCGGTAGCTGGGATCCGCGAGAGGACGCTCCCAGGGGGCGCGGGATTCGGGAGTCGGTGAGTCCGAGCTGTGATCATCACCCACCGATGCAACCTGACCTCTCCGCCGACTCCGACCTCCGTCGGCCTCGACGGATTCCAGCCATAGTACTTATCGAACGTCGGGGCTCCACACATGTAGCGAGGTGACGCGCGTTCGTGCTGCTAACCACCAGAATGGATGAGGTCGGCGCCGGCGGGTACCAGGCAGTCGTCGGGGTCGTCGAGCCATCCCTCGGGGAGCGCGACCGTCCCGGGTGACCCCTGACGTCCCCGTGGTCCCTCGGCGTCCTTGGGGAACGGGATGGTCGGATCGAGCTGAACCAAGAGGTCGTCGAGTTCGGTGAGGGTGCTCACGAGGGCCATCGCGACCCGCAGTTCGGACCCGGCGGGGAAGCCCCGCAGGTACCAGGACACGTGCTTGCGCAGTTCACGGAGGCCCTTGTCCTCGCCGTGGTGATCGGCAAGGAGCTCCGCGTGCCGGCGGATGATCGTGGCCACCTCGCCGAGATTGGGCGGAGTGGGCTGCGGGTTTCCGTTCAGTGCGGCGCTCAGCTCCGCGAACAGCCATGGGCGCCCGAGGCATCCGCGCCCGACGACGACGCCGTCGCACCCTGTCTGTTCCATCATGCGGGCCGCGTCCTCGGCGGCGAAGATGTCGCCGTTCCCGAGTACGGGCACGTCCGTGACGTGTTCCTTGAGCCGGGCGATCTCGTTCCAATCGGCCGTGCCGGAGTACCGCTGCGAGGCGGTACGCGCGTGCAGTGCGACCGCGGCGGCGCCTTCGCCGGCGGCGATCCGGCCGGCGTCGAGATGCGTGTGGTGCTCGGCGTCGATGCCGACGCGGAACTTGACGGTCACCGGGACGTCGGTCCCCTCGGTCGCCTTCACGGCCGCCGCGACGATCCGGCCGAACAGGGTGCGCTTGTACGGCAGCGCCGCGCCACCACCCTTGCGGGTCACCTTGGGAACCGGGCAGCCGAAGTTCATGTCGATGTGGTCGGCCATGTTCTCGTCCACGATCATCTTGGCCGCGGCGTACGTGGTGTCGGGGTCGACGGTGTACAGCTGCAGCGACCGCGGGGTCTCGGTCGGGCCGAACGTCGTCATGTGCAGGGTCGCGGGCTGTCGTTCCACCAGCGCACGCGCGGTCACCATCTCACAGACGTACAGGCCGGACGTGCTGCCCGCGCGCTCCGTCTCGAGCTCACGACACAGCGTGCGGAACGCGACGTTGGTGATCCCGGCCATGGGGGCCAGAACCACCGGACTGCGCAGCTCGAGCGATCCGATACGAAGGGATGACATTGACGACCTCTGGGAAAGTGCTGGAACAAAAACTGTGCCCGGTACCGAATCCGGTACCGGGCACAGGATAACTGTTTACGTCACGAAGCCTTCTGCTCGCGCTTCTTGGCCTCGCGGGCCAGCATGCGGTCGCGCTGCTCCTCGAACTTGGTGGCCTGGCCCTCGAGGTTCTCGAGGAACTTGCCGAGGCTCTCGCGGACCTCTTCGCCGCGGGCGGTGAAATCGGTCCGCTCGAAGATGTTCCACTTGCGCAGGACGGGCATCAAGACCTCTTCGAGGTGCTGACGCAGGTCGTAGATGCCGTGCTTGGCCATGAGCACACCGTTGCGCCGGAAGTTCGGCATGCCGGCGCCCGGCATCTGGAAGTTCTGGACGATCATGTTGATGGCCTCGAGCGCCTGATCGGGCGCGAGGTCGAGGGCAGCACCGCACATGTTGCGGTAGAAGATCATGTGCAGGTTCTCGTCGGCGGCGATGCGCTGCAGCATCTTGTCGGCGATCGGGTCCTTGCACGCCTTACCGGTGTTGCGGTGGCTGACGCGGGTGGCGAGTTCCTGGAACGTCACGTACGCGACGGAGTGGAGGAAGCCGGCGTCGACGTCGGCGGGGGAGGCGAAGCCGTTCGTCATGTGCTCCATGCGGAAACGCTCGAGCTGGACGGGGTCGACGGCGCGGGTCACGACGAGGTAATCGCGCATCACGATGCCGTGACGGTTCTCCTCGGCGGTCCAGCGACCGACCCACGTTCCCCACGCGCCGTCCTGCGAGAAGTTCTCGGCGATCTCGCGGTGGTACGACGGCAGGTTGTCCTCGGTGAGGAGGTTCGTGATCATCGCAGCCTTGGCGACCTCGTCGAGCTGCGACTGCTCGGGATCCCAGTCGATGCCGCCCATCGCGGCGAAGTTGCGTCCTTCGTCCCACGGAACGTAGTCGTGGGGATGCCATTCCTTGGCCATGGAGATGTGGCGGTTGACGTTCTCTTCTGCAACCGGCGACAACTCCTGCAGCAGTTCGAGTTGGGTCAGATCCCTCGCCATGTGTAATGCCTCCAGTAGCTCAATTTGACTTTGTTCAGCCTACGGCACCGTAAGTAGGTTGGTAAACGCCGTCGGCGGCCCGGGAACCGTCCAAGTTACCGATCCGTAATGGATCTTCCGGGATGTGTCGCCGCCACGCGGCGAACCGTTACATGACAGTGTACTGATGAGCGTGCGTACGCGGTGACCAGCGTAATCATCGCAGGGAGAGATCATCACAGCGACGCGCGGACAGTTGTGGACGATTACAGATTTGTCGGTCTCCACAGATTCCCTGTCGTAACTCGAGCCGTGTCGGCGGTTGCGCGGAACCCGTTCGTCCGGGTTGTCGGTCTCCTGGGAATTCGATCCACCCCAGGTGTGAATATCGCCACCCGGGCCCAGTCCGCCGCCCGCACCCTTTCCGAGCAGGCCACCCAGGACCCCGTCGAGCCCGCCGACGAGCCTCGGCAGCGCCGACTTCACCGCGGTCTCGGCGGCGGGAAATCCCGCGTATGTCCGTTATGCCGGTTGCGGTCGGTCTGGGCGCTGCCGACAATCGTCACATGGGCAACAACATGAGCCGCCTGGAACAGATCGTCGCCGAGTTGCCCGAAGCCGTGCGCGTGGACGTCGCCCAATGGGATGGACACCCGACGTTCCGGGTGCGGGGGAAGAACTTCGTGTTCAGTGACGTGGAGGCCACCCGGTTGACGGTGAAGCTCACCGTCGACGAGGCCGAAGCGGTCGTCGCAACGGAACCAGGGGCCGAGCCCGCGGGATACGGTCTCGGTAGACACGGCTGGATCGCACTGGACGTCGCGGACGCGGACGAGCCTCGGTGGGAACAGCTGCGTGAGTGGATCAGGACGTCGTACACGCTCGTCGCCCCGAAGCGACTGGCCGAGCAGGTGCTGGACGAAGAACCGTTGCCGACGCAGGGAGACCAGTCATGACGACCGAGGACAGCGCATCCACTTCCACACCGGCGAAATCGGGCCTGCCTGCGTGGGCCAAGAAGGCCATCGGCATCGCAGTCCTCCTGGTGGTGCTGGTCATCGCCTACTTCATCCTCGCGGCCTACCTCCCGCGGGCGTGGGCCCAGAACGTGGGTGGACTGGCGAACGGCAGCTTCGGCGGCGGCATCCTGTGGGGACTGTTGTTCGGCACCCTGTGCACCCTCCTGCCGCTGCTGCTGGTCCGCGGAGCGTGGCGGCTGTTCCGCCGGCGCCGGTTCAAGCCGGTGCAGATCGTGTTGCTGATCCTCGGTGTCCTGGTGGTGCTGCCCAACCTGCTGACGCTCAGTGTGGTGCTCGGCGGCAACAGCGCAGCGCACGCGGGCGAACGGATCATGGACGTCGACGCGCCCGGATTCCGCGGCGCATCGCTCGCCGGCGCCATCATCGGAGTGGTGCTGTTCCTCGGCGTCGCCGGAGTCAGCTTCACGTACCGCAAGCGCGGCGAGGATCTCGCCGAGATGCGAAGAGATTCGAAAGCGAAGGACGGACAGGTGGGCGACGGGCCGCCGGTCGGACCGTCACCTGCCACGCCCTGAGCGAATTCACCACACGAGCACGGGCTTGATCACCGTGCCCGCGGCCTGATCGGCGACGGCGCGGTTGATGTCGTCGAATCGATACTCGGTGACGAGACGGTCGAACGGGAATTTCCCGTCCGCGTGCAGCGCCAGCAACTGCGGAATGAACTGCTGTACCGAAGAATCGCCCTCGACGCAGCCGCGGAGGGTCTTGCCGCTCAGCATCAGATCCTGAATGTTCACCACCACTTCGGGTGCGCCGAGGCCGACGACCACCGCGCTGCCCCGCGCGCGCAGGCACGACAATGCCTGGCCGATGACGGCGGGGATCCCCGTCGTGTCCAGGGCGTGGGTGGCGCCGCCGCCCGTCGCCGCACGGATCGATGCGACCGCGTCCTGTGACCCGGGATCGAGCGCGACCGCGCCGAACTCCTCCGCGAGCGCACGTCGCGCGGGTACCGGATCGACGGCGAGAAGCGTTGCGACGCCGGCTGATCGGGCCGCGAGCAGCGCGGCGAACCCGACACTGCCCGCGCCGAAGACGACCACACTCGAATCGCGGCCCGGCCGGAGCACGTTCAGTACCGCACCGGCACCCGTCTGGAACCCGCAGCCGAGCGGCGCCGCGGCGGCCAGGTCGACGGACTTGTCGACGACGACGACGTTGTCGGCGGTTGCGAGGACGTGCTCGGCGAAACTGGACTGGCCGAAGAACGCGGCGCGCACGGACTCGCCGTTCTGGGTGACGGTGGCCGAACCGTCCGCGCGTCGGCCCGAACTGTTCAGCCGGTGCGCGTCGACGCAGTACGCCGGACCCGCGCTTCGGCACTGGTCGCAATCGCCGCAGTGGCGGTAACTGAGAATCACGTGATCACCGGGCGCCACCCCGCTCACGCGTGACCCGACGTCGACAACGATCCCGGCACCTTCGTGCCCGAGGACGGCGGGGCCGGCGGCGCGGGGGAGGGCCGCCTTGGTGAAGAGGTCCGTGTGGCACAGGCCGGTGGCGACGATGCGCACCAGTACCTCGTCCGCGCGGGGCTCGTCGAGTTCGACCGTCTCCAGCGTGAACGGAGAATCGGGTCCGCGTGAGACCGCTGCTGTGACCTGCATTGGAGCTCAGTCTCTTTCGAGCAGGAAGTAGTAGTGCCAACCGTCGTCGAGGACCAGTGCGGACTTGCCGTTCATGATGCCCATGAGGGTGGAGTCGTCCACCTTCTTGAAGTGGTCGAAGATGGGTGCGCCGTCGTACACCATGGTCGCGGTGACCTCACCCCGGAACTCGATGTTCCACAGGCTGGCTTCGCCGTTGCCGCCCTTGATGTCGGAATAGAGGTTGCCGTCCACGTCCCGGCAGATCAACGGCTTCGCGTCCTCGAGGGAGTGGAACGTCTTTCCGTGCCAGCGGCTCGCGAACAGCTTCTCGTGGAGGCGGTGTCCGGTGGCGAAGTCGTCGCCCTTCCAGCTGCCGAGGATGTCTTCGGCCCTGACGGTGTCGAGCGCCGCCCACACGGCGTCGAGTTCGTCGGGCGAGACGCCGCTCTCGCGCCCCCGGAGCTCGTGGAACGTGCTGCGGGCCTGATCGATGTCCATGAAAACGGTCCTTGGGGTGAGGGGCGCGAGGTTTACGAACCAAACTGTTCGTCAACTGCGCACGCTACGCCGAACCAGATGGTTCGGCAACGGGCAATTTAGGATGTCGGAATGCGAACAGCGGGAGAAGCCACGCGAGAACGGATCCTCGCCGCGGCCAAGGCGGAGTTCGCCCGCCACGGAGTCGCCGGAGCCCGGATCAACCGCATCGCGGAGGCGGCCCGGGCAAGCAAGGACCGTCTGTACGCGTACTTCGACAGCAAGGAAACGCTGTTCGACGCCGTCATCACGCAATGGATCGCCGAGACGACGGAACAGACGGCGTTGCGGGGCGACGATCTGCCGGGCTACGCGGGCCGGTTGTTCGACGACTACGTGGCGCACCCCGAGAACGCGAGGCTGCAGAAGTGGGCCGACCTGGAGGTGCGCGAGCAGATCGCCGACGATGCGCGGATCCTCACGCTGCGCCCCAAGATCGCCGAGATTCGGCGTGGGCAGCAGGAGGGGTTCGTCGATCCGTCGTGGAACGCGGGCGAGCTGCTGCTCGTGATCACCGACATCGCCTTGTCACTGGCCACCGCCCGCGGCGGCCGCAAGCAGGCGGGGGCAAAGTCGGGGGAGCGCACGGTGGCGCAGCGGCGGCAGGCCACTGTCGAGGCGGTTCGTCGTCTGATCGGGACGCCTGCGGCGGCGGAAGCGCCGGGCCGCGAATGAGTGCTCGTGCCCCTTACCCGGCATGGTGCCGAGTAAGGGGAGAGTGCCCCCAGTAGGGCTCGAACCTACGACCTGCGGATTAAAAGTCCGTAGCTCTACCAACTGAGCTATAGGGGCGCGGGGCCAGAGTCTAGTGCGCAGACCGTGACCGAGAAAACAGGACCCCCGGCACGGCGCGCCGCGCGGGGGGTGAAAAGGGTCGGCTCGGGTGCGCACCCCCTGCAGCGCACCCGAGCCGACCCAAATTATACCACTTGGTGTGTTTTCGGCAGCAGTCCGGTTTCAGCTCCATAAAGGTCTTTGGGTTGGTTTCTGGGAAGTTTCCATGATTTACAGACTGCTCTGTCGGTTCTTTCAAAACGGGGATACTGTTATGTATGGCTCCATGCTCGTCCCAGTAGGGCGGAAAGAGGGCTACTGCATCTCGGAGAGGGATTTACCGTCATGGCACGTCAACAGGAACGTGCGCGACGCACTCGCGCTGCGCTGGTGGAGTCGGCCGCCATCGAGTTCGCCAAGCGCGGCTATGCGGCGGCGTCCGTCAACACGATCCTCGAGGGCTCGAACGCCACCAAGGGGGCGATGTACTTCCACTTTCAGTCGAAGGAAGAACTTGCCCGTGCCGTTCTTCAGTCCGGAGTCGAGCAATTCACCGCGCTGACCGACAGGTGGACGAGTCGCACGGACATCGGGCCGTTCGAAGCCCTCCACGGTTTCGTGATCGATCTGGCGAAGCTGTTCCATTCGAGCGTCATCGTGCGGGCCGAGTTCCGGTTGATCGTCGAACCCGAGTTCTATCCGGACGTACAGTCCGGCGGCTCGCAGGTGTGGGGGCGCGCCGCGCACGAGTTCGCGATCCGCGCTCAGCGCGACGGACTGCTGCGCGCCGACGCCGATCCCGAGAAGTTCACCAGGGTCCTGGCGGCGTCCCTCGCCGGCCAGCGGTACATGTCCGACATGACGGCGCTGGAGGGTGACCTCGGCGAGCGGTTCGCGGAATCGCTCGAAGTGATCCTCGAAGCGATGGCTTCACCCGAATGGTTGGAGAAGTTTGCGAGGGAAGGCTGGCCGGATTCCGGTTCGGAACTTCCCGATTCGTAGTCTGACCTGGCGATTTGGGAAATTCTCGATCCGTGTCCTAAGCTATCCAAGCTCCCAACGGAACGCCGTTGAGGTACTGGTTCGGAGAAATCCGGCGGGCCCCCTTCGTCTAGCGGCCTAGGACGCCGCCCTTTCAAGGCGGTAGCGCGGGTTCGAATCCCGTAGGGGGTACGTTTGACCGGTGTCGAGCATGCGGTATGGTTCGACGGCAGTAAAAGTGACACGCAGTAACGCTTTACACTGGTAAAGCAACAGCAGGACAAGCAAGGCCCTGTGGCGCAGTTGGTTAGCGCGCCGCCCTGTCACGGCGGAGGTCGCGGGTTCGAGTCCCGTCAGGGTCGCAAGTGTGTTGCCGATACCGAGTATCGGCAACACAATGCGATAGGCATTCGGTTCGGGTGCCGTCCGGCCAGGTAGCTCAGTTGGTACGAGCGTCCGCCTGAAAAGCGGAAGGTCGCCGGTTCGATCCCGGCCCTGGCCACCACGATTCACCGAAGCTCCGTTGTCGAGAACGTCGACAGCGGAGTTTTTTCGTTGTCCGTGTCGCTAGGGTGCGATCCGCAGTGTGTCGACGAGGCCGTCGCTGAGAACGAACTCGTACTTCAGTTCCACCGGGCTCCCGGGGAAATTTCCTTTCACCGTGGTGGTGATCACGTAAGTGTCGTCGGCGGCCGTTTCCGTTCCGGTCACCTCGACCGTGTAGGTGTACTTCGATTCGAGGTCCCTGCGCCATTGCCGGATGCCGTCGCGCCCGCGGACGGTCCGGCCTTCGTCGGTCACGGCCGCGTTGTCGGTGAAGCATGCTGTGAGTGCATCGAGGTCTCCTGCGTCGGCTGCCCGAAAGTAGCGCGTGACGATCTCGGGTGTCGTGGTGGTGCTCATGGTGATCTCCCTGTCCCTGTGCGTTGTCCCTGCCGGCCCGGCAGTCCGTGCGTATAGCAACGCTATAGAAGTAGCATAGCGGTGTGACAAAGAAGAGTGTGGCCGGTGACGCCCGCGACCGTCTGCTGAAGGCGGCGGCCCAACTACTCGACGAGGCCAAGGGCAAGCCCGTGTCCACCCGCGCCGTCTGCGACCTCGCCGGCGTGCAGGCCCCGACGCTGTACCACCACTTCGGCAGCAAGCAGGGCCTGTTCGACGCGGTCGTGGAGTACGGTTTCGGCCAGTACGTCCGGGCCACGAATCGGCGCGGGGACGACCCGGTCGACGACCTGCGGCACGGCTGGGACGATCACGTCCGCTACGGGCTCGACAATCCCTCGTTCTACGTCCTGCTGTACGGGCAGGTCGCTCCAGGCAAGCCGTGTGCGGTGACCTCCGTCGCCGAGACGAGGCTCCTCCAGTTGCTGACCGAGATCGCGCAGCAGGGACGCCTGCGCGTGACGCCTGCGGCCGCCGCCGGGCAATTCGTGGCGGCGAACGTCGGCATGACCCTGCACCTCATCGCGCAGCCGGAGGGCCGCGTCGACCTCTCCCTGTCACGGGAACTGCGCGACAACGTGATCGCCGGGCTGATCCGGCCGGCGCCCACTGTGCTGTCGGAGACCTCGAGGGAGGTGGTCGAGAAGGCGGACGCGCTCGCGCGCGCCCTCGACGCCGACGCGGGCCGGGCCGGGTTGAGTGCCGGCGAACTCCTCGTGATGCGGGAGTGGCTCGACAAACTAACGGCAGCGACCTAGGACTCCGAGCGCCGCCGCAGGGTGTCGAAGATCTCGCGGTAGTGCAGGTGAGCCATGAAATGACCACCGGTGCGGATATTCAGCCTGGCGCCGGGAATCCGGCGGGCGAGCTCGGGCGGCCAGGTCGTGGGCACGAGTTCGTCCTCGGTTCCACCCCAGACGTCGACCGGCACGGTCAGATCCTCCGGCGCGAACCCCCACGGCCGCATCCACGCGCAGTAGTCCTCCACCATCCCGGGCGCCGTCCGGAGAGCCTCACCGGACATGAGCGAGAAGTTCCGGACGGGTTCGGAGCGGAGAACGGCTGCGTCCGCGGCGCCGAGGTCGCGGGCGCCGAGTCGCCGGAACAGGCGCGGAGCACGCAGCGCGACGGCGCCCATGACGCGAAAGCAGCTCCGCGCCACCAGCGGGGCGTGCTGGGACAGCCGGGTGAACACGCGGTCCCCGGCGGGAAGCTGGGCGAACACCCCGGGTTCGGTGAGGGGCAGGGCCCCGGCGATCACCGCGACACTTGTCACGCGCGACGCCACGCCGGAGCCCACCGCGAGCGCGTACTGCCCGCCCATCGACCACCCCAGGACACCGAAACGGCCGACGCCGAGGCGATTCACGAGGTCTTCGACGTCCCGGGCCCAGTCGAGGACCGTCCTGCCCGGCTGCGGATCCGACAGTCCGATCCCCGGACGGTCGGGGGACAGGAGCCGGATGCCCGCGTCGCGAGCACTCCGGTCGGCGGCCGCGACGTCGAGACGGCCGGCGAGCCCGCCGTGGGCGTTCACGACGGTGAATCCGCGGGGGTCGCCGTACTCCGCGAAACCCATCAGGCGTCCGTCGGGCAGCCGGATCACACGATCCTCGGGTCCGACATGAACTCTGGGCACGGGAACCTCCGGCGGTCGAGGCGAGTCTATCCGGGGGTGGCCCACGCAATCCGGACATCGTGACGACCGGAACCGGTGCCGTCGCCGGACGGCACCGAGGTGACTGTCGCTAGGCTGACGTCCATGAGCAGTGCTGAAGAGCCGCTGACGGCGGGCCGCGACGGGCTACTGTCGTTGCTTCGCAACGGGCAGCTGCCCTCGCGTGGGGCCAAAGCCCCCCAGCGGGAGCGTTATCAGCGGATCGTCGCCGCAGCGATGGAACTCGCCTCGGAGGGCGGGTACGACGCCGTGCAGATGCGGGCCATCGCCGATCGGGCGGGCGTCGCGCTGGGCACCGTGTACCGCTACTTCCCGTCGAAGAACCACATGCTGGTGATGGGCCTGTTGATGGTGTTCGAGGGAATGCGGTCCCGGTTCGAGGACGTCGCGATCCCGGGGGACACGCCGTCGGAGCGGATCCTGTTCGTCCTCCGGAAGAACACGGAAGTCCTCGAGAAGGACCGGCCGCGCTACGAGGCCCTGGTGCGCGCGTTCATGTTCGCGGACGCGTCGGCCTCGGCCGAACTGGATGCGTTCGGCGCGCTGATGACCGAAATGTTCGCCAAGACCATCGGTGTCGAGCACATCTCCGACGACCAGTTGAACGCCATCCGGGTGATCGGTGACGTCTGGATGTCGAGCCTGGTGTCCTGGGTGGCCGGCCGCATCTCGGTGGACGAGGTGATGGCTCACCTCGGGCTCGCGGTCCGTCTCGTGTTCCGGCGCCTCGGCGGCTAGTTCGCGCGCTCAGCGAAACGACTGCCGGATTACCGGTTCTCGCCGCTCGAGGATGGTGGCGGTGTGCTGGCGCACCATGCTGTCGAGGTGCTCACCCTGCGGTGCGAGCCAGAAGTCGCCCCGGTCGATGCCTGCGAAGACCAATTCCGCGAAAGTGTCTGCGTCGAGACCGTGGGTGCCGAGCAGTTCGCGCATCTGCGCGACCATCCGATCGACGGCCGGATGGGAGACCGCCCCGAACGGGTTGTCGAAGACGGACGTGACGACGGGCCCCGGCGCGAGCACGCTCGCGGACACCGGGGCGCCTACCATGGTCAACTCCATCTGCAGGCACTCGGTGATCGCGACGACCGCGAACTTCGATGCGCTGTACGGCGACATCATCGGACCGGGCGCGAATCCACCGACCGAGGCCGTGTTGACGACGCGTCCGCCGCCCTGGTCGATCATGCGCGGAACGAACGCCCGGATCCCGTTGACGACACCCGTGACGTTGACACCGAGGGCGGCGTCCCAGTCGGATTCGCCGAGTTGCCAGAGGAATCCGGCCCGCATGATTCCGGCGTTGTTGAAGAGAAGGTCCACCCGGCCGAACGAGTCGTACGCGAGATCGGCCAGGGCGTGGACGGACCCGGAGTCCGCGACGTCGGTTGCGCACGTGAGGGCGGCTCCGCCCAGATCTGCGGCCAGACGATCCAGCGCGGCCGTATCGATGTCGGCGAGGAGCACTGCCATACCGCGAGCGTGCGCGTGCCGGGCTATCCCCGCCCCGATTCCCGAGGCCGCGCCGGTGACGACGACAACCTGCTTTTCCTGTGTTTCCGGTTCCGTCACGGCTCGACCGTAGGACCGTCGTCGGCCGCCTCGGCCCGGGTTTCTCTCTCAGCGGGACATATTCACGTGCCGGGACGCCACAGTGGTGCGAGGTCCGGGCCCTCCTCGCCCTGCTGCTGCGTACCCCGGAAGCGTGCCGCGAAGACGATCCAGCCGATGGTGGCCATGAGCAGGAAGCTGACCAGGCGGTAGACGACGATCGCGGACACCGCCTCGGCGCCGGTCATTCCGCTGGCGGTCAGTGCGGGGACGAGCACGGCATCCATGACACCGAGCCCGGCGGGCAGAAGTGGGATGGCCGAACGGGCGGCGTTGCCCGCCGCGTACGCGACGGCCAGTCCGGCGAACCCGGGATGTGCGCCGACCGCGTAGCACGCGAAGGCGAGGCATGCGGCGTCGGCGATCCAGTTGAACAGCGACCACCCGAACGCGCGGGCGGTGTCGCGGCGATCCATCCGGACGGCGCTCATCTGGTTCACGATGTGCTTCCATCGGCGAACACCGGTCAGCGGAGACTTCTTTCGAAGCGCGTTGAATCCGCGTAGCGCGGTGATGCCGACACCTTCGAGGGCGTCGGGCCGCGAGGCGGCGTACTGAGCCACCACCAGGAAGGCGCACAGGCCGCCGAACGTGAAGATCAGCGAGAACGGGTTGGTCTCGGCCCCGACGAGCAGTGCGCCCGCCAGTCCGACGAGCGCCAGGCCGATGGCCTGGAGGGCGCCGGCCATCACCAGTTGCCACGTCGCGACCACCGGTGAGGCACCCCAGAGGCGTGTCTGCCGGTACCTGAACGTCGTTGCCAGAACCGGGCCGCCCGGCAGCGTCACGCTCATCGAATTGGAGGCGAACGTCACCGCGAGGGACTGCCGCTGTCTGATGTGCACGTCCGCGACCCCCAGCAGGCAGCGCTGGACCCGGGCGAAACTCGACATCGACGCCAGCGACGCCACGACGGCCGCGGCCACCCATCCCCATCGGAGGTCGCCGAGGTTCTGGACGCTCTCGGAGAGGTCCGGCCAGATGAGGACGATTTCCACCGCGAGCACGACGACGAGCAGGCCGCCGATCACCCATTCGACTCGACGCCTGCGGGGCGTCGGGCGGGTGTCTTGGGCGTCAGTCATACGCGTCCATTACACATGGCCGGTGATCACACCGTGTATCCGCCGTCGACGTCGAGTTTCTGTCCGGTGACGAAACCCGCCCGGTCGCTCGCGAGGAAGCAGACCGCCTCGGCGACGTCCGCGGCGGTGCCGAACCGGCGTAGCGGTATCCGGCTCATGGCGGCGTCGAGTGCGCGCTGATCGAGTTCTTCGGAGTTGATCAGCCGCTCGGCCATGCCGTCGGTGAGCATTCCCGGGCCCACCGAATTGAAGCGGACGCCGTAGCGGCCCTCCTCGGCGGCGAATCCCTTGACCAGCTGTTCGATCGCACCCTTGGTGCCCGGCGACAGTCCGTCGCGCACCGGATATCGGCTGGTGGCCGCGGTCGTGACCGCGACGACGGAACCGGACGCTTCCCGCAGCGCGGGGAGGGCGGCCTTGACGACGGTGAAGAAGGCCACCGCTTCCTGTTCGAGGTGCTCGGCGTAGTCCCGGGGAGCGATCTCGGACAGGTGGATCATCGGAATGTGCGGTCCCGCGGCGTGAACGAGGACGCCGAGGCCGCCGAAGTGTTCGATGGTCTGTGTCACGACACTCGCGACGCGGGGCTGGTCGGTGAGGTCGGCGGAGAACGCCTGCGCTCCGACGCCGCGGCTTTCCAGTTCGCCGACGAGGTCCGCGGCGACGTCGGCGTTGGATCGGTAGGTGATGGCCACGTCGTGGCCGAGGGTCGCGAGTTGCCGTGCGATGGCCGAGCCGATGCCGCCGGTGCCGCCCGTGACCAGTGCGGCGCAGCGACGTCGGGGGGTGCTGGTGGCGGGTGTCGCCATGAGGAACTCCAAGCGTGTGAGGAACGAGCGCCCCTAACCTAGCAACTGCTTGGTTTCGGTGGGTGGGGAACAGTTCACCCCGGCCGAGCGCAGCCTAGCCTGGCTATCCGACCAGGCCTTTTCGTCTTAGCCTGAACGCATGTCAGCAGAGAACGCCGAGCGGGCCGAGCCCTCGCGGCATCCCGACGAGCCGCACGCACCGAGTCTGGCGAGCCGCCTCAACTGGTTGCGGGCCGGCGTTCTCGGCGCCAACGACGGCATCGTGTCGACCGCCGGCCTGGTGGTCGGGGTGGCCGCGGCCACCACCGAACGATCGGCGATCTTCACCGCCGGATTCGCGGGTCTCGCGGCCGGGGCGGTGTCGATGGCCCTGGGCGAGTACGTCTCGGTGAGCACCCAGCGCGACACCGAACGCGCTCTTTTGTCGAAGGAACGCCGCGAACTCACCGAAACCCCCGACGTCGAGTTCGAGGAACTCGTCGCGATGTACGAGGCCAAGGGGCTGAGTGGCGACACCGCCCGGACGGTCGCGCGCGAACTCACCGACCACGATGCGTTCGCCGCCCACGTGGACATCGAACTGGGCATCGACCCGGACGACCTGACCAACCCCTGGCAGGCTGCGGGATCCTCGGCGCTGTCCTTCACGCTCGGCGCCCTCGTCCCGCTGCTGGCGATCCTCGTACCGCCTGTGCACCTGCGCATTCCGGTGGCGTTCTTCGCCGTGCTGGTCGCGCTGGCCCTCACGGGCACCGTCAGCGCGGCTCTCGGCGGCGCACAGCGCACCCGGGCAGTGCTCCGCGTCGTGCTGGGCGGGGCACTCGCGATGATCGTCACGTACGGCATCGGCCAGCTGGTGGGAACGGGCATCGCCTAGCTTCGGGCGACAGTCACTCGCTCCGGCAGATCATGACCGGACATTTCGCGTGGTGGAGCAGATTCTGGCTCGTCGAGCCCATCAGCGCGCCGAGCCACGGTCCCCGGCCGTGGCTGCCGACGACGATGAGCTGGGCGTCCCCTGCATGCCGCAGGATGACGTCGGCTGCGGCACCCTGCTCGGCCACCCTCGTCACGGACACGTCCGGGTATCGTTCCGACTCGCCCGCGAGGCCCTCGGACAGCAGCGCCTCCTCTTCCTGCTTCACGGCGTCCCAGTCGACGAGCATGCCGGTGCCGCCCGCGCCGAGCGTGGGGGAGCCCTGCCACGTGTGGACGGCGGTCAGCGGCGCCTCGAAGAACGACGCGAATTCGAATGCGTGGGCCACGGCGTCGCGGCTGAGGTCGCTTCCGTCGACCCCGACCACCACCGGACGCTGGTCGGGTGTGGTGACTTCACCCCGGAGAACGGTCACCGGGCAGGGTGCGCGGTTGACGACGTGCAGCGCCGTCGAGCCGAGCAGCACCGAACGGATCGCTCCCGTTCCCGTGGATCCGAGCACGATCAACCGCGCCCAGTCGGCGGCCTCGAGCAGTGCGGTGCCCGCGGGACCGGGACTGATGGTCGTCTCGATCTCCAGACCGGGGAACTTCGGTCCCAGTAGCCGCTTCGCCGTCCCGATGATGGCCTCGCCGTCCTCGCGCAGCTGACTGAGGAACTGCGACTCCAGCATGATCGCAGCGGGGCTGTACAGCGGGCCGTCCTGCGGCAGTGCGTGCACGAGCGACAGCGTGGCACCCCACTTCGACGCGACTGCGGCGCCCCACAGGGCGGCGGCGGTGGAGGCGTCGGATCCGTCCAGGCCGACGACGACGGAATGACTGGCGGGTGTGCTCACGTCTGGCTCCCTTCGCTCACGCTGTTGGGGGTACTCCCCGACTGTGCCCTACTTCCAGACTTTTCGGGCCGCCTTCCTCGCGGTCTTCCACTCGGGTTTCACGAGCGGCGTCAGGGTATCGCCGCGATCGAGCTCACGCTGCAAGAGCATTCCGAGGCCCAGGCTCGACTCGGCGGAGTGCTGATCCTCCGCGACCATCGCGAGGATGTGGTCCCGTGCGACGACGGCGTCCTGGTACTCGCCGAGCACGTCCTGAAAGCCCTTGAATTTCGTCTGAGCGCGGTCGGACGCCTTCGGTGTCAGCGACCGCGTCGCCTCGATCGCATAGCGCATTCGCTTGGCGCGCTTGCGCGCCCGGTGTGTCCGTGCGTCGCGCTCGGCCCGGGTGGTCGCGGACGCCGCCTTCCGCACGCGCTTGTGGACGGACTTCGACAAGGTGCGCAGGGATTTCGCCACGGCCTTCTTCGACGGGCCACCGTCCCCGGACGCCTCGACGGCGACCAGGAACGTATCGAGTCCGGCGAGCAGGTCGAGGTAGCGCCGGGAGTTCAGGGCGGCCAGTGCTGCGGGCCGGGCCGTCGCGGCGAGTCCCGAGAAGTACTCGTCGAGGCGCGCACGCACGACCTCGCGGTCGGGTATTTCCTCGGCGCCACCCAGCCGGTCCACGAGCCGGCTCCACTGCACCTCGGTGTCCCGCGCCGAGCCGAGGGCCTGACCGACCCAGCGGAGTTCGACGATCAACTCGTCGACGGTTTCCTGATCGCGCAGGCTGGACCCGTACACCTGGAGGACACTCCGGATGCGCCGGGCCGAGACCCGGAGGTCGTGGACGGACTCCTCGAGGTCGCGCCGCACGCCGAGGTCGGCCGTCACGAGAGAATCCTTCTGCGCCGCCAGATACTCCAGCAGCAGTGTCCGGGGAGTGGACCCCTTCGTCCTGCGCGCGGGGCGCGGGGTGCCGGTCACCGCGTCGCCGAGCGCCCGCCGCAACTTCGACGGCGCGTCCGACCGAGCTATCCCGGCGTCCGTCAGCCGGGAGTCGATGGCGTCGAACAGGTTTCGGTCTCCGGCCGCGAGCTCCACTTCGATCTCGCGCCACACCCGCTCGTCGGATCCGGTGCCCTTCTCGGGGACGGCGGCGATCACGACGTCCGAGACGACCTCGGCGAGCGTCGTCCCCGCCGCGTCCACGAGCCGCTGCCGTTCGCGATCGGTGCTGATGAGAGCGACCGGGTTCAGGGCGGCGCCGCGGGTGACGGCAGTGAGCAGTTCCGCGAATTCCCGGGGCACTTCCGTCTCGGGGAGCTCGGCGTCGGGCGCCAACTGCAACTCGGTTCGCTCGTCCGCGCCTGCCGGGATCTTCAGATGCCAGCCGGCGTCGTCGCCGCCTTCCCGGCGGCGGAGGGTGATTCCGGCGCGCAGCAGCAGAAGTTCGCCGGTGTCGTAGTACAGGGCGGACAGCTGAACGGTGTCGCGCCGCGGTTCACCGTCCACACCGGGCAATCCCGAGAGGCTGGGTATCTGCTGCTCCGAACCGGCCTCGTACTTGCGTTCCACTTCGGAGACGGACGTCGCGGTACTCATGTCCCCATCCTTCCGTCTGACCGGCCCGGGGGAAAGAAGCCGAGGTCACTTCGGCCAGTCGAGGCTCCGGACGCTCGCGAAGCGTCGCGTGACGCCGGAGTGGGGGTCGACGAATTCGACGGACCGGGCCAGCAGCCGCAGCGGCGTCGAATAGTCGTCGGCGGCAACGTCGTAGAAGTCGGGATAGAAGTTGTCGCCGTGGATCGGGATGCCCAGCGAACTCATGTGCAGCCGCAACTGGTGCGTCTTGCCGGTGTGCGGCAGCAGCCGGTACCGGGCCGCGTCGCCGTGGACCTCGAGGAGTTCGATGCGGCTCTCGCTGTTGGCGGGACCGTCCACCTCGTACGCCTTCAGGACGCCTCGCTCCTTGACGATTCGACTGCGGACGGTGGCGGGTAGCGGGAGATCGGGGTCGTAACGCGCGACCGCCTCGTACTCCTTGACCACCCGGCGCTGGTCGAACAGCGACTGGTAGTCGCGCCGGACCTCACGCCGCACCGTGAAGATCAGCACCCCGGCGGTCAACCGGTCGAGCCGGTGCGCGGGTGTCAGTTCCGGGAGGTCGAGGTCTCTGCGCAACCGGACCAGCGCCGACTCGGCGATGTACGCGCCGCGTGGGGTGCTGGCCAGGAAGTGGGGTTTGTCCACGACGAGGAGGTTCTCGTCGCGGTGGAGGATCTCGATCTCGAACGGCACCCGTGTCTCGACTGGCGGATCCCGGTACAGGTACACGAATCTTCGGGGTGCGAACGGGGTGGAGTCGGTGATCGGCTGCCCGCGCTCGTCGACGACTTCCGCGGTGGCCACCTTCTCGCGGAGGCGCGTCTCGTCGTGCGGGAAACGCGCGACCAGGTACTCGAGCACGGTGGGCCACGAGCCGTCGTCCGGCATCCTCAGCCGCGTCGGGTTGAGGCCGTCGCGGACGGGAAGTGGGGCGTCGGGCACCCCGTCACGGTAGACGACAGGCTGCGGAAATCCGCCGTTGACCGCGGGGGGACTCATGGTTACTATCCGGTAAGTTTGTGACGCGGGCCACCCTGACTGGTCGCTGAGGCGCGTCATCGGAGGATTTCACGGGGGTTCGTGGTGATCGTGCGTCGATGGGCGTTTCGACCGGGTGTGGTGGCAGTCGCTCTGGCGGTGGGGGTGGGGCTCGCGGTGGTGCCCACGGTGACGGCGTCGGCGGATCCGACGGGCGGGGCGGCGGGGGCCGCGTGGAACGCCGCGGTCGACGCGCCGCCCGAGTACCCGGTGATCGCGATCGACTGGGACGTCCCCATCACCATGAGCGACGGAACGGTGCTGAAGGCCAACGTCTATCGCCCCGCGGACGCCTCCGGCAACCCGATCGACACCAGGATGCCGTCGGTCCTCAACGTCACGCCGTACACGAAGCTGGTCGGCAACCTCGTCGATTCCGTGTTCGCGGTGCCGGGGCTCGAGGACACCGTCGTCGACCTGGTGAACTCCTTCGATCTCGCCGGAACACCGTTCGACGGCGTCGGGGAAGCGGCCAAGGTGCTCACCGGTGGCGGCATGCGCGTCTTCGGCATCAACCGCGACCTCGTCCGGAACGGGTACACCCAGGTGGTCGTCGATGCGCGGGGCACCGGCTTCTCTCAAGGGGAATGGCAGGCACTCGGTCCGCTCGAGCAGCAGGACTCCGTCGAGATCATCGACTGGATGAGCAAGCAGGGATGGTCCGACGGCAAGGTCGGCATGGCGGGGGTGTCGTACTCGGGAATCAATTCGCTGCAGGCCGCGGGGCATCAGCCGCCGGCGTTGAAGGCGATCTTCCCGACCGAACCGGGCAACGATCTGCTCCGCGACATCGTCGGAACGGGCGGTGGTCTCGGCGTGGGATTCATGCCGCTGTGGCTGTCACTGGTCAACGGTCTCAAGTTCGTTCCCGACATCCAGGCCCTTGCGCAGGGGCGCTTCGACCAGCGGTGGCTGCAGGATCGGTTGCGGGATCCGCTGACGCTGTTCCCCGCACTGATCGAGGCCATGACCGCGCCGGACATCAACGGTCTCGACCCCGGCACGCTGCGGGTGGCGCAGGACGGCCAGTTCTACGAGGAGCGGAAGGCGCAGGCCGCGAACATCGAGGTGCCGACGATGCTCTACGGCGCGTGGCACGACATCTTCGCGAACAGCGAGCCGCGGGTCTACAACGACATCCCGCTGCCTGCCGGTGAGAAGCAGCTGATCATGAGCGACGCCTACCACATCTCGTTCGGTGGCGGCTTCGGCGAACAGGGTGCGCCGCCACGACTCGACGTCCTCGAACGCGCCTGGTTCGACAAGTGGCTGAAGGGCATCGACAACGGCATCGACGAGTACGGCCCGGTCACGCTGTACCAGCAGGGCAACGGCTGGACCACCACCGATCAGTTCCCGCGGGCCGGTGTCGACTACCAGCGGATGTACCTGTCGGGTGCCCCCAGTGGCACCGCCGGGCACGCCGCCCACGACGGCAGCCTGGTGTCGGCGAAACCCGGCGACGCAGCACGACTCACCGTCGCACCCGGCCTCCGCGGGCTCTGTTCCCGCGACGGCGCACAGGGCACCGCAGGAGCGGCCGTCGTCTTCGGATCGGTGTGCAGCAAGGACTCCCGGTTCGCCGAGGCCGAGGGGCTGACGTTCACCAGCGCCCCCGTCACACAGCCGACCGAGCTGTCGGGTCCGGTCAATCTGCACCTCGAAACCGTGCTCGACGCCCCGGACGGATTCTGGGCGGTGACACTGAACGACGTCGCACCGGACGGCACGACGACCCCGCTCACCAATGGTGCGCTCACCGCTTCCATGCGGGCCGTGGACGATTCGAAGAGCACCAAGTCGGCGAACGGCGACTACACCGAACCGCACCACTATCTGAGGGTGGACGCACGTCAGCCGCTGGTGCCGGGAGAAGTGACACCGGTGGACATCAACTTCGTGCCCACCGACGCCGTCCTCGCGCCGGGGCACCGGCTGCGCGTCGACGTGTACGCGGGCAGCGTCCCCCGGTACCTGCCGCTCGGACCGATTCTGGCCGACAGTCAACTGAAGCCGCAGCACGTCGCGTTGTCCCCGGATCGGCCGAGTTTCGTCAATCTGCCGCTGGTCGGAGCGCAGGCGTGGTGAAAGGTGCACGCCACGTCCCGAGATCCGTAGGGTTGACGCCATGACCAAGTGGACAGCTTCGGACATCGTCGATCAGAGCGGCCGCACGTTCGTCGTCACGGGCGCCAACAGTGGTCTGGGGGAGGTGGCCGCGCGGGCCCTGGGCAAGGCGGGGGCGCACGTCGTGCTGGCCTGCCGCAACACCCACAAGGGGGAGGTCGTCGCACGGTCGATCGGTGACAACGCCGAGGTGCGCCGCCTCGATCTGTCCGACCTCGCCTCGGTGCGCGAGTTCGCCGCCGGCGTCGAGTCCGTCGACGTTCTCGTGAACAACGCGGGCGTGATGGCGGTTCCGCAGCGCAAGACCGCCGACGGATTCGAAATGCAGATCGGCACAAATCATCTCGGGCACTTCGCATTGACCGGCCTGCTGCTCGACAAGATCACCGATCGGGTCGCCACGATGTCGAGTGCGGCACATCAGGCGGGAACGATTCACCTCGACGACCTCAACTGGGAGCGCCGCAAGTACAACCGCTGGAGCGCGTACGGGCAGTCGAAACTCGCGAATCTGCTGTTCACATACGAGTTGCAGCGCAGGCTGTCGGCGGCGGGGTCACCCGTGAAAGCGGTGGCCGCGCACCCCGGTTACGCGTCGACCAATCTGCAGGCCCACACCGAGTCGGTGCAGGACAAGCTGATGGCCGTCGGCAACCGGATCTTCGCGCAGTCGGCGGAGATGGGGGCGCTGCCGATGCTGTACGCGGCAACGGCACCCGATGTGATCGGTGGCAGCTACATCGGGCCGGACGGCCTGTTCGAGCAGCGTGGCCATCCGAAGGTGGTGGGCTCCAACAAGAAGTCGCGGGACGAGCACACCGCGCGGGCGCTGTGGGCGCTGTCGGAGGACCTGACGGGCGTCGAGTTCAAGTTCGGGTGACGCGACGCCCGTCAGGGTTGCTCAGTCTTCGGTGACCTCGAGGGTGACGTCGATGTTGCCGCGGGTGGCGTTGGAGTAGGGGCACACCTGGTGTGCCTTCTCGGTCAGCTCGAGCGCCTCGGCGCGCGGCAGGTGGGGCAGGGAAACCTCGAGGGTGACGGCGAGACCGAATCCGCCGCTGTCCGTCGGGCCGATGCCGACGCGGGCGCCGACGGCCGAGTCGGCGACGTTCGCCTTCGCCTGACGGCCGACCAGCTGGAGCGCGGAGTGGAAGCATGCCGCGTATCCGGCGGCGAACAACTGCTCGGGGTTGGTGCCGTCGCCGGACCCGCCCATCTCGGTGGGGATCGCGAGGTTCAGGTCGAGCTTGCCGTCGGACGTGCGGGCGTGGCCGTTGCGGCCTTCTCCGGTCGCGAGGGCTTCGGCGGTGTAGACGATCTTCATGGTTACTTCTCTCCTGTAGGGGTGGTGAAGCTGTGGAGTGATTCGGTGAGACGCGACAGTGTGTCCCGGAGGGCGACGAGTTCGTCGATCTCCATTCCCGTCGAGTCGGCGAGTTCGGCGGGGATGCCCTCCGCGGCGGCGCGGAGGGCCGCACCCTTCTCGGTGAGGTGGATCCCGACCCGGCGCTCGTCGGCCGAGGAGCGCCGGCGTTCGACCAGGCCCAGGGTTTCGAGCCGCTTGAGCAGTGGCGACAGCGTGCCGGTGTCGAGGTCGAGGGCGTCGCAGATCTCACGTACTCCGCGGCCGTCCCGTTCCCAGAGCACCAACAGCACGAGGTACTGCGGGTAGGTCACTCCCAACGAGTCGAGCATCGACCGGTATCTCGCCGTCATGGCCCGGGAAGCCGAGTACAGGGCGAAGCACACCTGGCGGTCGAGGGTGAGGTTGTCGGTCACCCCTGAATAGTTGCACACAACTAGGTTGTGCACAACCAAGAACTGGAATCGGTGATTGCGCTTACACTGTTGGCCAGTGACACGGGGTGCTGCCCGGCGACGAGCCGGACGGCTGAGAACAGACCCGTCGAACCTGAACTGGGTAATGCCGGCGAAGGGATGTCGCGGAGACGGCCGTATGCGCTCATCCGATGTCTCGTCGCCGACCGAACGGAAGGTGACAGCATGCAGCTCGACAAGCAGATCGTCCTGGTGACCGGCGGTGGGCGGGGCCTCGGCGCCGCCATCGTGCGGTCGTTCGCGGCGCAGAACGCGCGGGTGATCGTGAACTACCGGAACAGCCGGGAGGCGGCCGAAGAACTCGCGACCTCCCTGGGCGCGGACCGTGCGGTCGCGCTCCGGGCCGACGTCACGGACGCCGGACAGGTGGCGGCGCTGTTCTCCGCGGCGGAAGAACACTTCGGCTCACCGGTGACCACGGTGATCAACAACGCGCTCGCCGACTTCTCCTTCAACGGCGACGCACGCGACAAGGCGGACGTCATCACGTGGGATGCCTTCGACTCGCAGCTGCGTGGCAGCGTGAAGGCGACCCTGCACACGACGCAGGCCGCGCTGCCGGGCATGCGTTCGCTCGGGTTCGGCCGGATCGTGAACATCGGAACCAACCTGTTCCAGAACCCCGTCGTCCCGTACCACGACTACACGGCCGCCAAGGCCGCGGCGTTGTCGCTGACCCGCACGCTCGCGGCCGACCTCGGTCCCGACGGCATCACCGTCAACATGGTGTCGGGCGGGCTGCTCCGCACCACCGACGCGAGCGTCGCCACTCCCGACGAGGTGTTCGACCTCATCGCGGCGAGCACCCCGCTGCAGCGGGTCACCACGCCGGACGAGTTCGCCGACGCGGTGCTGTTCTTCGCGTCCCCGTGGTCGCGTGCGGTGACCGGCCAGAACCTCGTCGTCGACGGCGGACTGGTCAAGGACTGACATGAGCGACGCCCGGCAACTGCACTTCAACGCGTTCCTCTACAGCTGCGGGCACCACGGCGCCGCGTGGCGGCACCCCTCGTCCCAGGTGGAGCGCCTCTGCGACATCGCCTACTACGAGGAGTTGGCGCAGACCGCGGAGCGCGGATGCCTCGACGCGGTGTTCTTCGCGGACGGGCATTCGGTGCGCGACCCCGCATCCGGAGGCATGTGGTTCCTCGAACCGCTCACCGCGCTGTCCGCGATGGCGCGGGCGACGGAGCGGGTCGGACTCGTGACGACGGTGTCCACCACGTTCTACACACCGTTCCACGCCGCCCGGATGCTGGCGTCGCTCGACCACATCAGCGGCGGCCGTGCCGGCTGGAACGTGGTGACGTCCATGTTCGACGCCGAAGCGCGCAACCACGGACTCGAGGCGATGCCGCCGCACGACGAACGCTATTCGCGCGCCGCGGAGTTCGTCGACGTGGCACTTGCTCTGTGGGATTCGTGGGAGCCCGACGCGCTCGTGCTCGACCGTGAGGGCATCTTCGCGGACCCGGCCAAGGTGAAGCCGGTCGAGCATCGGGGAAAGCATTTCCTCGTGGACGGTCCGCTGAACGTGCCGCACTCGCCGCAGGGTCGTCCCGTGCTGTTCCAGGCCGGCGCGTCCGATCAGGGCCGCGACCTGGCCGCCCGGTGCGCCGAGGGCATCTACGCCGTCGCCTACGACCTCACGGCCGCGCAGAGCTACTACGGCGACGTGAAGCGGCGCATCCGTGCGGCGGGCCGCGACGCCGACGCGGTGGTCGTGATGCCCGGTCTCGTGACCTATGTCGGCTCGACCGGTGCGGAGGCCCGGCGGAAGAAGGCGGAACTCGACGCGCTCCTGCCCGTCGAACAGTCGCTGGCGCAGTTGTCGATGTTCGTCCAGCAGGACTGCAGTGCCTGGGAATTGGACGCACCGGTTCCCGCGCTGCCGCCGCTGTCGGAGTTCACCGGGCCGCAGGGCCGGTACGACACGATCCTGCGGATCATCGACAAGGACCGTCCCACCGTGCGGTCGCTGCTGGGCACGTTGGCGGCCGGTGGCGGCCACTGCACCATGATCGGAACCCCGGAATCGATCGCCGACGAGATCGAGGTGTGGTTCCGCCGCGGCGGGGCCGACGGCTTCAACCTGATGCCGCCGCTCTACCCGAACGGCCTCGCCGACTTCGTCGACGAGGTGATCCCCGTCCTGCAGAAGCGTGGACTGTTCCGCGCGGAGTATGAGACAGACACTCTGCGCGACCATCTCCGGGGGCGCCCGTAGTTGCCACCACAAAGAACACAACCTTCTCTAAGTACGCAACAGTGACTGTGAGCGTCCCTCCCCCCGACACTGGCTGTTATCGCGATCACACCACGACGCGAGTTCGGACGAGGAGTGGCAATGCTGGTAGCACTCGGCTTTCTGATGGTGGCCGTGTTCATGTTCTTGATCATGTCCAAACGGGCCACTCCCGTGGTCGGGTTGATCGCCGTCCCGGTCGCATTCGGGATCGCGGCCGGGGCCGGCCTCGGCATCGGCGACATGATCACCGACGGGATCAAGGCGCTGGCACCGACGGCCGCCTTGCTGTTCTTCGCGATCATCTTCTTCGGGATCATGATCGACGTCGGCCTGTTCGACCCGCTGGTGAAACTCATCCTCCGGCTCGTCCGCAACGACCCCATGCGGCTCGTCGTCGGCACCGCGGTGCTCGCGATGGTGGTGTCGCTGGACGGTGACGGATCCACGACGTTCATCATCGTGACGTCCGCACTGCTGCCGCTGTACATGAAGCTGAAGGTCAGCCCCGTGGTTCTGACGGTGGTCGCCGGCCTCGCGAACGGCGCGATGAACATCGTCCCGTGGGGTGGACCGACGGTCCGGGCAGCCGCGGCGCTGGGAATCTCACCGTCGGACGTGTTCGTGCCGATGATCCCGTCGCTGGTGGTCGGACTGCTCGTCGTGCTGCTGTTCGCCGTGCAGCTGGGCTACAGCGAACGCCGCCGCATCGGAACGCTCGAACTCACCGACGAGCGCCTCCTCGTCTCCGCAGGCTCCGGCCTCCGGCGGTCCGTGACCGGATCCGGATCCGGATCCGGGGGCAATGGTGACGCACCCCGAACGGGTGGCGGCTCCGGCGACGCCGGATCGGACGACGGCCAGGGCTTCGTCGACGGTCTCGACCCCCAGCGGCCCACGCTGCGGCCGAAGCTGCTGTGGTTCAACGCGCTCGTGACGGTGGCGCTCCTCGTCGTGCTCGTGATGGACGTACTGCCGATTCCGGTCCTGTTCATGGTGGCCGCATCGATCGCGCTGACGGTGAACTTCCCGCGGGTCAAGGAACAGCAGGAAGCGATCACCCGCCACTCGTCGAGCATCGTCTCCGTGGTCGCGATGGTGTTCGCCGCGGCCGTGCTCACCGGCGTATTCCAGGGCACCGGAATGGTCGAGGCCATGGCGCAGTGGCTGCTCGAAATCATCCCGGCCTCGCTCGGACCGCACCTGGCCGTCATCACGGGCATCCTGAGCCTGCCGTTCACGTTCTTCATGAGCAACGACGCCTTCTACTTCGGTATCATGCCCGTGCTCGCCGAGACGGCGGCCACGTACGGCATCGAGCCGGTCGAGATGGCCCGCGCATCCATCACCGGCCAGACGTTCCACATGCAGAGCCCCCTCGTCCCGGCCATCCTCCTGCTCGTGACCCTGGCGGGTGTCCCGCTGGCGGACCATCACAAGAAGGTGCTGTGGCGCGCGGCGCTGGTGTCGCTGTCGATGCTGGTGATCGGTGTGGTCCTCGGCCAGATCCCCTGGTGACCTAGTCCTCGGTGTCGGTGTCGGTGTCGGTGTCGGTGGCGGGGCCCTCAGGGGTCGCGCCACCTTCGCCGCTCCAGTCGGCGCCCGAACTCTTGTCGTCCTCGGCCGGATCGGACATCACGTCCTTGTCCGCGCCCGGGGCGCCGCTGTCGGTGGTCGTGGTCTTCGGTCCGGATGCGTCCTTCGGTGTCATGTCCGACGAATACCCCGCCGGCAGGGTTCTCCAATCAGACGGACCCGGGTCTGCAATTCGAAAACTCCGTCGGGGATTGGCAGGTGAACAATACTTCGACGTAGTGTTCCCCGGGTTATCGACGATGAAGGAGTGGGACTGTGGCGCGCAAAGTTGTTGTCGAACGCATCGACGACATCGACGGAACTCCGATCAAGAACGGTAAGGGGGAGACCATTCCGTTCTCTGTCGACGGCGTCGACTACGAGATCGATCTGAAGGTCAAGAACGCCAGGGAATTCCACAAGACTCTCGACTACTACATCGAGCATGCAACTCGGGTCGGTGGAAGAAAGCGTCGGTCGACTCCTGCAGTGGCACCGTCGCAGGGACGGAGCCAGGCAAAGGAAATTCGAGAATGGGCGACGTCGCAGGGGTATGAGTTGTCCACGCGTGGACGTATTCCTGCCGAGATCGAGGAAGCGTACAACGCCGCTCACTGAGTCAACGGTGTCGCGGATGGTCGGCGCCTCCAGCCGCCCTGTTCAGGTCGGCTGGAGGCTGTAATCGGTCGTCAGTATCGGCGCGCTGCGTGAAATGACATGGAGTTCATGGCTACTCGCGTGACCGGCCGTCCCGGAGCGGGTGCGTGGACGACTGTGTCGTTCCCTGCATAGATCCCCGCGTGGCCGCCCCCGTAGAAGAGGACGACGTCACCGGGTTGCAGGTCGCTCTCGTCCACGGCGGTCCCGTGTCGTAGTTGCTCGTAGGTGGTGCGCGGAACGGCTACACCGGCCTGTTTGTACGCCCATTGAACGAGCCCGGAGCTGTCGAAGGCGCGGTGGTCGCCGGCGCCGCGGATGCACGGGATTCCGATTCTGGATGCGGCGGCATGCAGTGCGTGGCGTCCCGGCCGCACCGGAGGCCGGCGGAGCGTGTGAACCAGGTGATATCCGTGATTCCCGGTGTGTGGGTTCATGCCGTCGTTACTCCAGTGCGCTCGGTGTGGTGTCGCGTCGTCGAGACGTCCGATTACAGGGTGTTCCCGGCGCGATCCGGGCGCATCGGCCGAATTACCCGGATACGTGCCTGTCTTCTCTGCCTCCGTCGCCGGATTCGACGGCCGCCGGGTAAACCATTCGATCTGGTCGGTTTGGTACTCGCGAGTAGTGCGGGCCCCTCGTAACGTCGATCGGGTAATTGTCAGGTCAAAGGGAGTGGTCCGCTACGTCCTGTGGACTGGGATGAAGGAAGGCGGACGATGACGATCCGAGAATCGGCGAACTGTGCTTTCGGTGTCGCACGCTTGGTGTTCGACGCGGGAGCTGCCCTCCTGTCCGTTGCCGTGGCGGTACCGGTCGCCTTCGCCGCGGGCGAGGCGAGATCGATGGCACTCACGGCACGTGGTGACATCACGCCGGCCGCCGGGCCGGCGGACAGCGAGCATGTGCACGACCTGGGGACCGTCGTCGAACTGATCTAGCCGACACCGAATCGTTCTACCCGCTCGTCACCCCGTGGTGGAGTGTGCTCCGGTCATCAAGGCGGCGAGGTCGTCCGGTTCGAGGAACGACGGGGGCGGCGGTGGCCCCCAGGCGTACAGACCTTGCAGGCCGTGGAGCACTTCCGGTGACCAGAGTTCGTCCTCGGGGACGGTGTCCATGTCGGAGTAGTACTCGGAGAAGTTCCCCGCCGGGTCCTTGAGGTACCAGAAGAAGTTCGCGCCGGCATAGTGCCGTCCGAGACCCCAGATGTGGCGTTCGGGGTTGTTCTCGAGCATCGCGTGGGCGCCGCGGCCGACCTCGTCGATGTCGTCGACCTGCCAGCTGGTGTGATGCAGGAAGTTCACCGGTGCGGCCATGACGAGCACGTTGTGGTGCTCGGCGGAGCAGCGCAGGAACGCGGCCTTGTCGCCCATGTAGTCGCTGACCTTGAATCCGAGACCCTCGGTGAAGAATTGCATCGTGGTCTGGAGGTCGGTGGACCCGATCACCGCGTGCCCGAGTTTGCGGGGGCGCACCGGCTCGGTGCGGGTGAGGAACGGGGCCCGCCCCCAGCGGTCGATGCGCCCAGGCCCGTTGTACGGCGTCGGCAACACCGCGGGCTCGATGACGATCCGGGGCCGGACCGCCACCCTGACGATCGTGCCGGTGACCGGTTCGACGGCACTGACGGACGTGCCGTTCTGCTCGATCGCCACACCGAGCCCGGTCAGCCGTGAAGTGATGGCGGTGATGTCGTCCGGGTCGTCGGCGGCGACGGTCAATTCGACCAGCCGCCGGGTCGGGGCGTGCACGATGTGGAGTTGTTCGCCGCCGTTGCGGGTGGCGAACACCCCGTTCCCGCGGTGCTCGAGGCCGAATTCGATGTAGTAGGCGATGGTGTCGTCGACGTTGGGGACGCCGACGGTGACCTTGCCCAGTCCGTGCAGTGCCATGATCGGTGTCCTCTACTTCGCGTCGGGGTCGGCGACGAAACGCTGATGAAGTGTGCCGATGCCGTCGATCCAGCTGTCGAGTTTCTCGCCGGCCTGCAGGAACCGTTGCGGGTCGCGGCCGACGCCGACGCCGGCGGGGGTGCCGGTGAAGATGACATCACCCGGATAGAGGGTCACGGTGCGGGAGAGGGTGGCGATCAGCTTCGAGACCGGGAAGATCAGGTCGCGGGTGCGGCCCTTCTGCACTTGTTCACCGTCGATGGTGCAGCCGAGTTCGAGGTCGTCGGGGTCGGTGAACTCGTCCGAGGTGACCAGCCACGGACCTTGCGGAGAGAAACCGGCGAACGATTTTCCGAGCCCGAATTGCGGTGCGGGACCACGGGTCTGGGTGATCCGTTCGGAGATGTCCTGTCCGGCGGTGAGGCCGGCGACGTGGGACCAGGCGTCGGCCTCGTCGATGTTGGTGGTGTCGCGGCCGATGACGGCGACGAGTTCGATCTCCCAGTCGACGTTGCCGCCGGCGGGAACCACGACGTCGGTGTCGGGGCCGGTGAAGCTGGAGGAGTACTTGGTGAACACCGGCGGCACATGGGTGGGGGATTCGAAACCGGATTCGGCGGCGTGCGCGTGGTAGTTCAGCCCGACCGCGAACACCTGCCGGGGAGCCGGTGACGGTGCACCCAGCAGGGACCGGTCGATCGGGAAGCTGTCGTCGGCCAGGGCCGAGAGGTCCTGGTCGGTGGCCCAGGCGGTGACATCGTCCCAAGCCTGATAGACGGCGGGCAGGTCGGGGCCGAACCGGCCACGGGAGGCGTGAGCGAGGTCGACGCCCCGCTCGGCCCCCTCGGCTCCGATGACGAGGGCGGCACGGTCGTCGATGTTGGCGATACGCATGAAAGTGGTTCTCCTGGAGCGGTGTCTGTTATGTGTGGTCAGAGATCTGCGTTGACGGAGGCGGGTGTCGGCCTCGTATCGGAAGGGGCGGGGGTGACCCGGCGCGGGGACGGCAGGGCCAGGAAGGCGACGGCGCACAGCACCGTCAGCGCGGCGACGACGTAGAGGACTGCGGTGTAGCTTCCTGTTCGGTCCACCACGGCACCGACCCACAGGGGCGCGATACCGCCTCCGAGGACGAACGCCATATAGGGGCCTGCATAGGCCTTTCCGAAGGCGGCGAGTCCGAAGTACCGCGACGTGAAGTAGCCCACCATGTCCAGCTCGGCGCCGAGCATGCACCCCAGCGTAAAGGCCAGGACGGGGGCGAATCCGACTCCGCCGACTGCGAACAGCACGACGCCGGTGGCGCACAGCAGGCAGAGCGAGGCCGCGACCGCGGTAGGCCGGAGGATGTCGATGAGCAGTCCGATCACCAGTCGGCTCAGGATGACCGCGAGTCCCATGATCGATGCGATCGATGCCGCACCGCCGACGCTCATCCCGTACTGCCGAAGCATAGGGACCAGGTAGGGGACGAGGCCGGTGAAGGCGACCGACATCAGGCCGAATGTGAGAATCAGCCGCCAGTAGAGCGGGTTCCGACGGATGGTGGCGAAGTCGTCACCGTCGTCGGCCGACCGTCCGGCCGTGCCCGGCGTACTTACGCTTCGGGGTGCGACCTTCAGGAGGAAGACGGTGGGAAGGGTCCCGGCGAGCGCAATGCAGGCCAACGTGAGGTAGCCGAGCCGCCATCCTTCGAGTTCGATGACGCGTCCGATGGCGACCGGAATGATGGCGCCGGAGAGTCCCATTCCCATCATCGTGATGCCGAGCGCGAGGCCCCTGGCGCGGTCGAACCAGCTGCTCACCGCCCGAGTGAAGGCAATCGGTCCGGAACTTGCACCGAAGAATCCGATCAACGCCATCGCTGTCATGTAGGCCGGCACCGAGTGCACGACCGTTCCCAGTGCGGTGAATCCGGTTGCCAGGCACAGTGCTCCGGCAATCGTCGGGGCCTTGACTCCGAACTTGTCGACGGCGTAGCCGACGACGGGGGCGGCGAGTGCCATCCCGAAGGTCAGCAAGGTGATGGACAGCCCGTACATTGCGGCGCTGAGGCCGATCTCCCTACCGAGATCGCCGGTGAACAGACCCGCCGAGTAGATGGCGAGCCCGGATACCCCGGTGCCGACACCCACGGCGGCCGCTGACAGAGTCGGCCACCCGCGCCGGAATTCGTCCCCGCGTGACATGGTCAATGCCTTGCTCCTTTGTTGCGGTGGTGATGACCATCACTGTTCCTGTTCTCGGGTTATCCGGGAAGCGGCAACACCTGATGGAGGGAATTCGTGCGGTGAATACACCCTGTTCGGACGGGGGGGTCACGCGCACACGAGTGCTAGCGGCCGGCGCGTCTTCCCAGGATCCGTCGTTGCGATGCCTCCGCCGCGCTCACGAGAGCGGACGGATCACACCCGAGCACGACTCCGCCGCGCTTGACGAATCGCCCGCCGATGAGCACCGACTCGACATTGCCTTCATGAGCGGCGAGGACCACGGACGCCACCGGATCGAGTACGGGCACCAGGTTCAGGTCGGTTGCACGCACCAGGATGATGTCGGCCTGCTTGCCGGGAGTGAGCGAGCCGATGCGATCGCCCTGCCCGACCGCTCTCGCCCCCTCGATGGTGGCGAATGCCAGCACATCGTGCAGGAACAGCTGCGCCCGATCGGCGGTGACGGAGCTGTGCCCACCGCCCATCCACGAACGGTGGTAGCCGAAGAGCATTCGCATCTGCGTGAACATGTCTCCGCTGCATTTGGTTTCGGTATCCCCGCTGAGGCTCGGTCGTACACCGGCGGCGAGCATGCGGTCGAGGGGGATGTCGCCGATGCCTTGTGAGTTGAGCTCGCAGTGCACGCCGATCGACACGGTGGCACCGGCGTCGGCGATCATCGCGAGTTCGGCGTCGGAGGAGCGGCAGCAGTGCACGAACGTCAGGTCGTCGGCGAGAAGGCCCGCGTTGTCGTACTGCGCCACGGCGTGGACCGGTTCGTTGTGCGCGTACGCACCGGCATGCACCGACGTGCGGATGCCCAGGTCGCGCGCGAGGGCGAGGTCGGCCTGCCATACCCCGGGCGCTGCCATCTCGGGGCCTCTGGCCGCCATCGCCAACGTCACGAGTCCGCCGGGGTCGGCGAAGTGCTCCTTCTGCAGCCGTTCGATGTCGGCCGGGTGGGTGAGCGTGCTGTTCTCGGTCCACCGGCCGTCGCCCTGCAGGGGCCATCCGTGGCCGAAGACGGCACGGATACCCGACTCGCGCAGACCGGCGACGGCAGCGTCGGAATGCTCGGGCGAGTTCTGGATGTGGGACCAGTCGAAGAGGGTGGTCGTGCCTGCACTCAGCGCCGAGACCGCGCCGAGGAGGTTACCGACCCTGACGTCCTCGGGCTCGTACGCCGCCCCGATTCCCCTGAGCATTTCGTCGAAGTACTGGAGGGGATCGAGTTCGGCGTACCCGTGCCGCATGACGCTCTGCCAGGTGTGACGGTGAGTGTCGACGAAGCCGGGAAGCGCGATCATGCCGTCGACGTCGACGACCTCGACGCCCGGTTCGACGTCGATCCTCGCGTCGATTCCGGCGATCAGATCGTCGCTGATCAGGATGTCGGCTCGGTCGACGTTTCCGATGGCCGGATCGACGCTGACGACCGTTGCTCCGCGGAGGAGTGTGCGGCGTGGGCGGGCATGACTCGGGTCCATGAGTGTCCTGTTCGGAGAGAGGCAGATTGACTGTCCTCAGTCTCATTTTCCCGCGGTTATTTGGGAACGCCGGGTTGCCTATAGTTTGTATCCATGAGCTCGATACAGCGGATCTCCGGTCATCGCGCCAAGCTGGACCTCAACCTCATCGTGTCTTTGGACGCGCTCCTGCGCGAGCGGAGTGTGAGCCGCGCGGCGATCGAGGTCGGCCTGAGCCAGCCGGCAATGAGTGCGGCGCTCGCACGGCTTCGGAGGTACTTCGGGGATCCCCTACTGGCGCGGGTCGGCAACTCGTATCAACTCACGCCGCTCGCCCGCAGCCTGGTCGAGCGCACGACGGTGGCGATCTCCGCAGTCGATCGAGTGCTCGACGCCGAGCCGGGCATCGAGATCGAACGGTCCAGCCGCGAGTTCACCCTGATCATGTCCGACTACATGCTCGCCGCCGTCGGCGACACCATCACCCGCGATCTGCTGGCGCAGGCTCCGCACCTGCGCATCAACTTCGTCCAGTTGCGACCGGAGATCGTCGACCGCGCATCGGACAGTCTCCGTACCGCCGATGCCCTGGTCGTACCCCGTGGCTTCGTCAGCGACCTGCCCTCGGTCGACCTCTTCTCCGACCGGTGGGTCTGCGTGGTGGCCGAGGACAACGAGCACGTCGGGGACGCAATACGGCTGGACCAGCTCACCGAATACCCGTGGGCTGTGTTTCAGACGCATCCCCACGCCGCGACGACACCGCTGCATCAGGTCAGGGCTCAGGGAGTCGAACCGTACGTGCAGGTTGTCGGCGAGAACTACCTGGCTCTGCCGTATTTCGTCGCCCACACCGATCGTATCGCCCTTCTGCCGGAGCGATTGGCGGCCCGGATGAGCGGCGGAATGGGAATTCGGTCGGTCGACTTCCCGTTGAATCTCGCCCCACTGAACCATGCGCTGTGGTGGCACCCGATGTACAACGCGGATCCCGAACACCGCTGGCTCAGAGCGCAACTCGTGAAGTCACTCGAGTGAGTGCCGGACCCTCCCGGCATGTCATTCGACGGCGAGGCACCGCTTGATCGCCAGCTGTGCGTCCTCGCGTGCGGGGGCGTCGGCGCTGGCCCAGGCGATGTATCCGTCCGGCCTGACCAGCAGGCTCTTGACGTCGCCCAGCCCGGCGGGTGCCAGCACGATGTGTCCGGTGTGTGTGCGAACCGGCGCGCCCTGCAGATCGAGGTCCGCGTAGGTGCCCGCCCCGGTGGCGTCGACGAGGACGACAGCGGAATCGCGCAGCATTTCACCCATCCTCATCGGACCGGTCGCGGTGACGAGATCCAGGTCGGGACAGCGGTATCCGACCATCAGGTGTTGGTGCGACTCAGCAGAGTAGGGGAACGACAATCCGTTGAGTTCGAGTCCGATTCGGCGATTGACCTCCGGAATGGGCAACAGATCGCGTTCGAACATCCGCTTGAACGCCACGCCCTCCGGTGTGAAGTCGAACTGGACCGAACACTGCGCCGCGACACTGCGCAACAGTGCTTCCGCCACCGGGCGGCGTTCGGCCTCGTACGTTGTAAGGAGCGCCGGTCCTGCGTGTTCATTGATGACCGCGGCAAGCTTCCACCCGAGGTTGAACGCATCCTGGATGCAGAAGTTCATCCCGACGCCGCTGGCGGGATAGTGGATGCGCGCCGATTCGCCGACGAGGAACACTCGACCCTGCTGGAATTTCGTTGCGATTCTGAGCGAATCGGTGAAACGGGACGCCCACACCAGATCGTCGAACGGCAGGTCCTTCTCCAGAACATCGGTGAGGCATCGGCGAACCTCGTCGGCCGTGACCGGCTCCGACGCAGGAGCGTGCCTGCGCTCGGCGTGCACGATGTTGAACCGGGTGATGGACTCGTTCTCACCGAACGGAAACGAGGTGACCCAGCCCTTGTCGTTGTCGATCATCCGCCGTGCTTCGGGCCAGGGCCGATCCATCCTCAGGTCTGCCACGATTCCGGTGAATGTCGGCCCGTGGCCCTCGAAACCGAGACCGAGCTGCGACCGCACGATACTCCGCCCGCCGTCCGCGCCGACCAGATAATCGGCTGACAGCCTCACGGGTCCGCCCTCGGCCGCCGCGGTCACGGTCACGGCGGTCGACTGCTGGACGACGGATTCGACAGTCACCCCGTGCCTGACCACGACACCGAGACGGAGCGCTTCCTCGAGCAATAGTTCCTCGGTGTGGTTCTGGGGCAGAACCAGCCGAAACCCGAACCTCGATTCGAGGTGACGCCATTCCACGTGTTGCATTCCCGCCCAGATATGCACGGGAATCAGCGGATTGGACCGAATGGTCGCGGCGCGGTCGATGAACTTCTGCGCCAGGCCCCGAGAATCGAGAAGCTCGAGAACCCTCGGCAGAACGGTTCCGGCCCGCGACTGCACCGGCTGCGTTCGACGTTCGAGGACGACAACTTCGACTCCGGCCCGGGCCAGTTCGGTCGCGACCGTCAGACCCGACGGTCCGCCGCCGACGACTATTACTCGAGCGGTCATTTCGAATCACTCTCCTTGTTGTACGGCATTGTGGGGAAGCGGGGGTGTGTGGCAGGGCCCGCCGAGGTGTTCGTGCAGGAACGCGGCGACGTCGGCGATCGTGGCGTCCGTGTCGAACGCGGAGTCCTCGTGGTTGGCGCCCTCGAGAAGGCGCAGGCGCACCGTCTCCCCGCGGCGTCGAAGTTCCTGTGCCATCCGCAGGCTCTGCTGCACCGACGTGACCGAGTCGCGTGTTCCGTGGAGCAGGAAGACCGGCACGTGGATGTCGTGCGCCCTCGCGAACGGGCTGATGGCGGCGAGGTCACGATCGCTCATCGCCGATTCGTCGACGCCCAGTAATCGGGCCCTCAGGTAGCGAGATGACGGCGGTGCGGGGACACCTGACGGCCAGTCCTGCTCGAGGATCTCCCGAGGTATCGGCGAGCCGGTGTCCGGGCGGTCGAGGTCGCCGCGGGAGGTGAGGTCGTAACATCCGAAGTAGCCGACAGCGGCCTGCACGGGTGGACCCGGCACGTCGTGCGGTGCCCGCCGAATCGCCGGAGCGGCGGTGGCCAGAAGCGCGAGGTGGGCACCTGCCGATGCGCCCCAGAGCGCGACACGATTCGCGTCGATACCGAAGGCTTGTCCGGGACCGTTCAGCCACTCGATCGCGGTCACGATGTCGAGGATCTGGGCGGGGAAGGGAGCCACAGTGGAGGGGCGGTAGTCGATGCTCGCGACAGCAAATCCGTGCCGCGCGAGCCGCTCCGCCCGTGCGGCATGACTCTTGCGAGATCCGATCATCCAACCACCGCCGTGCAGGTAGAGGACGACGGCGGGGGCGGCAACGCCGATCGGCAGAGACAGATCGAGCCGGAGGATGTGCCCGTCGGGACGCCCGAACTCGATGTCGGGACAGGATTGGATCTCGTATCGGGCGGACTGCCCGACCGGGGTTGTCACGTTGCCGTCACCTCTTCGTCTGGTCGCGGGATCCACTCATCGGGGTGGCCCGTGGCTCAAGGGTGGCGGATCAGGCAGTATTCGGGAATCGGCTGTTCTGTATGGGGGAGATCCATCGGACGAATAGCGTCAGTTCGGGGTGTGATTCGGGGTCGGCGGAGAACTACGGGGCCCCCGGCGCGGGGATACTCTGTCTCATCATCGCCCCTCACAGGCCTACTCTTCTTGAAAGATGGTAATTCCATGGCAGATTCACGGATCAAAACCCTGAGACCGGCCGAGTTGGACGTCGAGCAGAAGGCGTTGTACGACAGCATCGTGACGGGTCCGCGCGCACAGGGGCCCCAGCTGTTCGCGCTTCAGGATGACGAGGGCAGGCTCAACGGCCCCTTCGGGTTGATGTTGCACGTGCCCGGACTCGGTTCTGCGCTGCAGGAACTCGGGAGTGCGGTGCGCTATCGGACGGCGATGACCGCCCGGATCAGAGAAATCGCGATACTCACGGTCGCTGCCGCAACGGAGAGCGAATTCGAACGCTATGCCCACGAACGGGTCGGACACGCCGTCGGGTTGAGCGCCGAAGAGACGACGGCACTTCGGAGCGGCGAGTTCCGTTCCGAAGACACCACCGAACAGGCTGCGTACGACGTGTGCCGTCGTCTGCTCGCGGGCGCCGACACCCTCGGAGACGAGGACTTTCGTCGTTTCGAAGCCGGCCTCGGTCACTCGGCATTGCTCGAACTCGTGGTCCTGGTCGGCTATTACCGGACCCTGTCTCAGATGATGAATGTGTTCGGCGTCGGCGCACCGGCGGGTCTCGAAGACGAGTAGAACACCGCAGCATCTGTTTCAGCGCCGGCGGGGACGGCGCAGCCGGAGCCGGCTGTAGGTGACGACCGCGAGCACGCAACTGATGAGCACCAGCATGGCGATGTTGAGCAGCCACCACGATGCGGTGTGCTGCCAGAGCGTGTCGGGTTCGGTGCCCGTGGCGTTCGTGCGCAGGTCCACTGTCGAGGCGGCGGCCGCGAACCCCCAGCGGGACGGGAAGAGCCACGACACCTGTTCGAGCACGGCGCGTCCGGTGATCGTGATCAATCCTCCGCACATCACCAACTGCACCATGATCGTGACCACCAGCATCGGCATCACCTGCTCGTTCGAGCGTGCCACCGACGACAACGCCAATCCGACGAGGACGCAGGAGCAGGTGGTGACGGCGATGTCCACGATCAATTCGACGGAACCGGAGGGGATCACGCTGCCCCGGCCCGGAAAGCCCTTGCCCACGAACACGATCATCACCATGATCACCGACTGCACGATCGCGGCGGCGCAGAAGACGACGATCTTCGCCGTCAGGTAGGCGGACGGCAGAAGCCCGGCGGCGCGTTCGCGGTGATAGATCATGCGCTCACCGACCAGATCGCGGATGGTCAGTGAGCAACCCATGAAGGCGGCGCCGAGGATCAGCACGACCAGGATCTGGGTGAGTTCACCGGATTCGTCGAGGCCCGACGGACCGAATCCGGTGTCGCCGGGCACGAGCACGGCCAGGCCGCCGAGCACGAACGGGAGAAGGGACAGGAAGATCAGGTACCCCCGGTCGGCGCGGATCAGCCGCGCCTGCCGGCGGACGACGGTGCTCAGCTGCTTGCGCCGCGACGTGTGCGCGGGACTGCCGAGAGGTCCGGGCGGGCTCGGTGGTGGCACCTCTACGGCGGGGCGGGTGGCGCGGTACTCGGCGAACACCCCGTCGGGGTCGGCCGCGACGCGGGCGAAGATGTCGGCCCAATCGGTGCTGCCCAGCGCGGCCCCGACCTTGTCCGGTGGGCCCACGTAGGCGGTCTTGCCGCCCGGTGCGAGGAGCAGGACCTGATCGCACATCTCGAGGTACGACAGCGAATGTGTGACGATGACGACGACGCGGCCCGAATCGGCGAGGCGGCGCAACGTCGCCATGATTTGCCGGTCGAGCGCAGGGTCGAGGCCCGACGTCGGTTCGTCGAGGATGAGCAGGGACGGGCCGGTGAGCAACTCCATCGCGACGGACGCGCGTTTGCGCTGTCCGCCGGACAGCCGATCGACCCTTGTGTCGGCGTGTTCGGACAGCTGCAGCTCGTCGAGCACGGTCTCTATCACCTCCTCGCGGTCGGTCCGGCTGGTGTCCGGCGGCAGCCTCAGCTCCGCGGCGTAGCCGAGCGCCTGCCGGATCGTCAACTGCCGGTGCACGACGTCGTCCTGGGGAACCATTCCGATGCGGGAGCGCAGCACCTGGTATTCGGCGTGCACGCTGCGGCCCTCGAACTCGACCACACCTTCCGTGGGGCGTTCCGAACCGGAGATGATGGTGGCCACCGTGGTCTTTCCCGCGCCGGAGGGGCCGATCACCGCGGTGAGACTGCCGGGCTGGGCAGTGAACGTGACGTCCTCGAGCAGCCGACGCCCGCCTTCGATGGTGAGTCCGACGCCGTCCACCCGCAGTCCGCCTGCGGTCGGAGCCACCGCCTGCCGTGGAACGAGCCTGCCTTCCTGCACGCTGAAATCGGTGTTGCCGATCGTGACGACGTCGCCGTCGGTCAGCTGCGCGCGCGACACCCGGATGCCTCCGACGAACGTTCCGTTGACGCTCCCCAGGTCGTCGATCTCGAGGCCGGACGTCACGTTGTGGACGATGGCGTGATGGCGTGAGGCCAGCACGTCCCGGACGACGATGTCGTTGTCGGGCGACCGTCCCACCGTGAGGGATCCTTTCGGGACCGCCTCGTGCGGGGTCGGGGGCGGAGCGCTCGGGGCGCCTACGCCGATCGTCGATTCGTCCCATCGAGCGCCCACGTCCTGTCGCGTGGCGTCCGGGTCCTCGACCGAGATCCGCACGACCGGCCCCTCGGCCGCGTCACCCAGGCGGACGACGACGGGGTTCGTGACGGAGACCTTTTCTCGACGCGCACCGTCGACGTAGATTCCGTTCTTGCTGCCGGAGTCGACCAGCTGCCATCCCTCGTCCCAGGTGAGCCGTGCATGCTCGCGCGACACCACCGGATCGACGATCGTGATCTCCAGCTGCGGATCCCGGCCGATGCGGACGGCCTTGCCCGCGCCGTAGCTCGTCCGGCCGTGTTCGGTCTCGACCACGACCCGCGGGTGCGCTGTGTTCGCCCGGTCGTCCATCGCCACGGCCTCCGGTCAGCGTCATCGGGCGTAGAGCGTCGACTCCATCCATGGTCGCATGCACGGCCCGGGATTCGTCGGCATAACGGTCACTCTCGGTATTCCCGCGACCAGGAAGTGAGGAACACTGAGCCGGGTGAGTACGTCCTTGGCGAATCCCGGTGTCGGACTGGCTGTGCTGTGCACCGTGATGGTCGTGTGCGCGGCGGTGGTCTACCGCGTCACTAACCTCGGCAGCCCACTCGTCGTGCCGGCCGCGGCGATTCGCGGCGCTGCCCAGCTCGCCGCGGTGTCCCTCATCCTGGCCGCGGCTCTCGCGCATCTGTGGTCCTCGATCCTCGTGTTGGCCGTGATGTTCGCGGCGGCGGTGGGAACGTCCGCTCGGCGCGCGAGAGCCGGGCGGTCGGCCGCGTGGCTGGCGCTGTCCCTCGCTGCGGGTGTGGGTATCGTCGTGCCGTTGATGCTGGTCAGCCGGGTGGTTCCGCTCGAAGGTGTCGCAATCGTTCCCGTCGGCGGAATCGTGCTCGGCGGTGCGATGACGGCCACCTCCCTCGCCGCGCGACGCGCGCTCGATGCGGTCGAACAACGGTGGGGTGAGGTCGAGGCGGGGCTCAGTCTCGGACTCGGCGTCCGCGATGCCCGCATGGAAGTGGTCCGGTCCGCGGCCTCGGACGCGTTGCTCCCGGGACTCGATCAGACCCGGACCGTCGGGCTGGTCACCTTGCCGGGGGCGTTCGTCGGGGTGCTTCTCGCGAGCGGTTCCGCCGTCCAGGCCGGGGCGGTCCAGATCCTCGTCCTCGTAGGACTGCTGCTCGCGCAGACGTGTGCGGTGGCCGTCACGATCGAACTGGTGGCCCGGGAAGCCGTTCACCGGCCGAGACTCCACACCGCGCGAGAGTGAAGGATCGGGGTCTGGCCCGAACACCGGTCAAGTGCATCGTCGGTCCCGCATACTGGTCGGTGGTCGGTCCCTGCTGACGAGGCGGTGTCTTGTGGTGCATCCCGAGGTATTGGTGGTCGGAGCTGGTCCGGTCGGTCTGACGGCGGCGATCGAACTGCGCAGGCGAGGTGTCGCCTGCCGCATCATCGATCCCCTGCTCGAGCCACCGCAGTACGCGAAGGCGGTGGGAATCCAACCGCGCACCCTCGAGGTTTTCGAGAGCATGGGCCTGTTGCGGCACATCCTGGACGCGGCGATCCAGATGCGCGGGCAGATCGTGTACGTCAACGGCGACGAGGTCGCCCGTCTGGAGTTGTCGTTACCGGGCGACGTCCCGTTCGGATTCATCGGTCTGCCCCAGTACGAGACCGAACGCATCCTCACCGAATACCTGGCCACGTTCGGAACCACGATCGAACGAGGTACGAAACTGACGGCGTTCGAGCAGGACGACGACGGCGTCGTCGCCACGGTCACCGGCGCGGACGGCGACGACACCGTTCGAACCCAGTATCTTCTCGGCTGCGACGGCGCCCACAGCGTCGTCCGCAAGGGCCTCGGCCTCACCTTCGAAGGCGGTGCGTTCGTCGAGCAGTACATGCTCGGCGACGTCGAGGTCGACTGGTCCATGCCACGTGGCTACGGAATCCGGTCGATGCATCAGACGGACGGCGAGACCGACGATCTGCTCGTGTGCATTCCGCTACCCGGGCGCCGGCGCTACCGGATGTCGATGCTGGTGCCCAGCGACCTCGCCGGCACCGGCACCCTGGCGGCCGACAAGATCGCGCACGGCTTCGAAGCGGGACCGAAACCGGAGCTGAGCCACATCCAGGCCGTGCTCGACCGCCTGTCGCCCGAACCGACGCGGGCGTCGAACCTCCGCTGGTCCTCCGTCTTCCGGATCAGCCACCGCATCGTCGACTCGTACGGGCGCGGAAGGGTGTTCGTCGCGGGCGACGCCGCCCACATTCATCCGCCGACCGGCGCGCAGGGCATGAACACCGGCATCCAGGACGCCCACAACCTGGCGTGGAAGGTCGCGCTGGCCGTGTCCGGTGCCGCGGCCTCCGATCTGCTGGACAGTTACGACGCAGAACGGCGGCCCGTCGGCGAGGAGGTGGTGGGACGCACCGTGCGGAGCGCCCGGGAGGGAATTGGGGCGGGGTCGTCGGATCCCGACTACGTGATCCGACGCGAAGCTCAACTCCTCATCAGCTACGCGGACAGTCCGATCGTCGCCCAGCCGGAGTCGAATGCGGCGCTCACGCCCGGCAGCCGCGCACCGGACGCCCGTGGGCTGACCCGTGCCGCGGTCGCGTTTCCCCTCCGGCTGTTCACTCTCCTCGCAGGACGGAACCACACGTTGCTGCTGTACGCCGACGAATCGGTCGACGCGCGCGGGCTGGAACTGCTCGAGGCCGCGGCGACGTCCGTGGAGGCGGCGACCCAGGGACTCGTCGACACGTACCTCGTCGCGTCGCCTTCCGCCGATGTCGGGGAAACGGTGCTTCCCCTCGTCCGGGACCGCGACGGCGAGTTCGCGCACGCGTACGGCGCGGAGGGTTCCGCCGCGTTCGTCGTCCGTCCGGACGGCTATCTGGGATTCCGGCAGAGTCCGGTCGCGGTCGACGGTCTCACGGAGTACCTGAAGTCGACTTTCCGCTGAGCTCGGCGGCGGGCGGGAGCCCACGCCGGATGTCGCCCGGCGCCGGCTTGCCGAGCGGCGATCCGGCCCGGGTGGCCGAATCCAGCAGCCACGGCACGCTCGTGACCATCACCCCGGACGTGAACAGCAACCTCCCCTTGAGGCGCAGCGCACTCTGGTTGTGCAGCAGGTGTTCCCACCAGTGGCCCACCACGTACTCGGGGATGAAGATGGTGACCACGCCGTCCGGGATCCGCTTCCGGACGGATTTCACGTACCCCACGATGGGGGTGGTGACTTCACGGTAGGGCGATTCGAGGACTTTCAGCGGCACCGGAACCTCGTACTTCTCCCAGTCCCGCTGCAGTTCTCCGGTGTTGGCGCTGAGCACGGTGACCGCCTCGAGCGTCGTCGGATGGGTGGCGCGGGCGTAGGCCAGGGCCCGCGCGGTGGGTTTGTTGAGCACCGACACCAGCACGATGGTGTGCACCTGGGAGGGCAGGGTGAAGCTGTCCTCGTCGACGACGAGAAGCGCCGCGATCCGGTCGTAGTGCCGCCGCACCCCGCGCATCAGGAAGAACAGGATCGGCATGGCGATGACTACGAGATAGGCACCCTGGGTGAACTTCGTGATCGTGACGATGATCAGAACGGTGCCGGTGAGGACGGCGCCGGTGCCGTTGAGGGCCCGCCGGCCGTGGATGCGACGACGTTCGCGGGCGTCGGATTCGGTTGCCAGCACACTGTTCCAGTGCCGGACCATGCCCGCCTGGCTGAGAGTGAAGGACGTGAACACGCCGAGGATGTACAGCTGGATGAGGTGGGTGACGGACGCGTCGAACAGGACGATCAATCCACCCGCCGTGACGGCGAGAAGCACGATGCCGTTGCTGAACGCCAGCCGGTCGCCGCGAGTGTTCAGCTGGACGGGGAGGTAGCGGTCGCGGCCGAGCACCGAGGCGAGCAGCGGGAAACCGTTGTAGGCGGTGTTCGCGGCGAGGACGAGGATCAGCACGGTCGTGGCCTGGACATAGAAGAAGCCGATGTTGGTGGTGCCGCCGAACACGGCCGCCGCGATCTGGGCGATGACGGTGCGCTGCGGATCGGTCTCGCAGTTTCCGGCGAACCCGATCAGATCGCAAGGGTTCACCGCGACGTGCACCTTGGTGACGATGGCCAGCGCCGTGATTCCCGCGAACATCACGATGGCCGTCGCCGCCATCGCCATGAGTGTCTTTGCGGCGTTGGCGCTCTTGGGTTTACGGAACGCAGGCACCCCGTTGGAGATCGCCTCGACACCCGTCAGCGCGGTACATCCGGACGAGAACGCGCGCAGCGCGAAGAACACGAGGGCCAGACCGGTCAGCCCGGACAGTTCCGGTTCGATGGTGTACCCGGCACTTTCGGCGACGGGTGTCGAGCCGGCCGCGACGCGGACGAATCCCGTCACGATCAGGATCATCACCCCGGCGATGAACCCGTACGTCGGGAAGGCGAACGTCGTCCCGGATTCGCGGATCCCGCGCAGGTTCATCACAGTCAGCAGCACGACGAACGCCACGGCCAGCGCCACCCGGTGCGTGTTCAGCGCGGGCACGGCGGAGATGAGATTGTCGACGCCGGCCGACACCGACACCGCCACCGTCATGACGTAGTCGATGAGCAGTGCCGATGCCACCGTCAGCCCCGCGGACGGACCGAGGTTCTTGGTGGCCACCTCGTACGAGCCGCCCCCACTGGGATAGGCGTACACCACCTGGCGGTAGGACAGGGCGACCACGGCGAGAAGTACGACGACCCCGATCGCCAGATACGGCGTCAGGTAGAAGTACGCGAGACCGCCCAGGGACAGGATCAGCAGGATCTCCTGCGTCGCGTACGCCACGGACGACAGAGGGTCGGAGGCGAAGATCGGCAGCGCCAGTCGCTTGGTCAGTAACTGCTCGCCGAGGTCGTCGCTGCGCAGCGGGCGTCCCAGAGCCAGCCGCCGGACCGCTCGAACGAGAGCCACCACCAGTTCAGCGTAGAACCAGGCGCTTCGCGCCCGTGCGCCTTTCCGGTTGTTCCCGCTACCGAAAAGGCGCACGGGTGCGGAGCGCATGGCGGAATGGACGCTGCCGGCTGGTTCATGCTGGGTGCACCGTGGGATTGCTCCGGCCGGGATGTCGGCGACGCCGCGACCGTGATCGACCGCACCGACCGGGACGAACGGACGGGCGTGATCGCACTGTCCGAGACGGTGCGGGCCGCTCACGCGTTGGCGGACGATCTGGCGGTCGCGATGACGGACCTGCCGGGCCGGCGACCGCTGGTGGTCGGCGGCGGAGCTTGCGGTGCTCACCGGAGTCGGCGCCGAGGCATTGATCACGCTGGCCGGGACGCCCCCGATGGTGGGGGCGAGCGACACCGTTCTGATCGGTCATCGCACCGAGGGCCTGGACGCGGCGTCCGCCGCCGGACTGGTCCGGTTGCCATCCGACTTGCGCCGCATCGACGCGCCGGCCGTCGTGCGTGACGCCGTCGCCGCAGGTCGGCAGGCTGCCGCATGGCTGGCCGGCAGAGGCACCGGGGTCTGGTTGCACCTCGACCTGATGTGCTGGACCCCGAGTCGCTCAATGCGGTGACGTACCCCCAGCCGGGAGGCCTCGACTGGGATCAACTCGCCGACGTGGTCGCGCCACTGGCGCGGTCGCCTCGACTCGTGGGAGTCAGCGTCGCCGACTTCCGCCCCGATCCCGATCCCACCGGCGACCAGGCGACCCGAGTGCTCGACCTTCTCGGACGCACCCTGCCGTGAGCGGGAAGATCCGGGTTCCTGTCGTCGTTGGACTGGGTCGGCACCGCCACAGACTTTCGTGATCGAGCTCACATCCATCCCACTTGGGAATTGATCGCAGGGTTGGCACGTTAGTTGAGTGAGTAACGCTCAACTTATAGGAGGCTGAGGAATGCCAGCATTCTTCGGGCCGGAGGGCCCAGGTCGCATCGATATCAGTCGGCTCATGAGTCGCTCCACCCAGGAGCTCATGGCTGCTGCTGCCCGTTTCGCCGCAGGTCGTGGCGATGCGGAACTCGATGCACTCCACGTTCTGCGCGTCATGACAGAACACGAACCCGTCACTTCTCTGATGCGCCGCGCAGGCGCCGACACGTCGGCCGTAGCCGATGCCGTCGAACTGCGTCTGCCTCAGAGCCGTGACACGTCAGGCTTTGCAACACCCGCACTGAGCGGCGCGCTGAAGACGGCGCTGCTCGAGGCGCACCAACTCGCGCGCGCCCTCGGGTCCACCTACATCGATCCCGAGCACCTCTTCCTGGCGCTCGCCGCGGATCAGGACCACGCCGCCGGACGCCTGCTCGCGTCCGAGGGAATCACCCCGGAGCGCCTGCAGACCGCCGTGCAGGGTGGATCGGTGGAGGAGGAGTCCTCGAACTCGGGGACCCCCACACTCGACAAGTACGGCTTCGACCTCACCGAACGCGCACGCGGCGGCGGAGTCGACCCGGTGATCGGGCGCGCCGACGAGATCGAGCAGACAATCGAAATCCTGTCGCGCCGCACCAAGAACAACCCCGTGCTGGTCGGTGAGGCCGGCGTCGGCAAGACGGCGGTCGTCGAGGGCCTGGCCCAGCGCATCGTCGACGGCGACGTCCCCGACCGCCTGACGGGCAAGCGCATCGTCCAGCTCGACCTGTCGAGCATGGTGTCGGGCACCCGGTACCGCGGCGACTTCGAGGAACGCCTTAACAAGGTGATCGACGAGATCTCGGCCCACTCGGACGAGCTGATCGTCTTCATCGACGAGGTCCACTCCATCGCCGGTGCCGGTGGCGGCGCCGACGGCGCGATGGATGCGGGCAACATCCTCAAGCCGAAGCTCGCCCGCGGCGAGCTGCACATCGTCGGTGCGACGACGCTCGACGAGTACCGCAAGCACATCGAGAAGGACCCGGCGCTCGAACGCCGTTTCCAGCCGGTGACGGTGGCGGAGCCGAGTGTCGACGATGCGGTGGCGATCCTGTCCGGTCTGCGTGACCGGTACGAGGAGCATCACGGCGTCCGCTACACGGACGAGGCGATCACGGCGGCCGTCGAGCTGTCGGCCCGCTACATCGGTGACCGCTTCCTGCCGGACAAGGCGATCGACCTGATCGATCAGGCCGGAGCCCGGTTGCGGCTGCGGATGCCGAGCGTCGATGTCGAGGCTCTGCGGGCGAAGCTCGCGGAACTCGAGCAGGCCAAGGAACAGGCCGTCGCCGACGAGCAGTACGAGATGGCTTCGCGACTGCGGGACGAGACGATGGAGGTCCAGGCCCGGATCGAGGGGAAGGCGGTCGGCACGAACGACGTGACGCCCGAGGTGACTGCCGAGCAGATCGCCGAGGTCGTGTCGCGGGCCACCGGAATCCCGGCCAGCCAGATGACCGAGGAGGAGAAGGAACGCCTCCGCCGGCTCGAGGACGAACTGCATCGTCGTGTCATCGGCCAGGACGACGCCGTGCGGGCCATCGCCCGGGCGGTGCGCCGCAGCCGCACCGGCATGAACGATCCGGATCGCCCCGTGGGTAGCTTCCTGTTCCTCGGACCGACCGGTGTCGGCAAGACCGAACTGGCGAAGGCGCTGGCCGCCACGCTGTTCGGTGACGAGAACAAGATGCTTCGACTCGACATGAGCGAGTTCGGTGAACGTCACACGGTCAGCCGGCTCGTCGGTGCCCCTCCCGGCTACGTCGGATACGGGGAGGCGGGACAGCTCACCGAGCAGGTCCGCCGGAACCCGTACTCGGTGATCCTGCTCGACGAGATCGAGAAGGCACACCCCGACGTGTTCAACACGCTGCTGCAGGTGCTCGACGACGGTCGGCTCACGGACGGTCAGGGCCGGACGGTGGATTTCAAGAACACCGTTCTGATCATGACCAGCAACCTGGGATCCGACATCATCTCCAGCAAGTCGGGTGCGCTGGGCTTCAGCACCGGTGACGCCGAGGCTTCGGAGAAGCCGCTGCGGGATCGGGTGATGGGCCGGCTGCGCGAGTCGATGCGTCCGGAGTTCCTGAACCGGATCGACGAGATCGTGATCTTCCGCAAGCTCGACACCGAGCAGCTGCACCGGATCACCGACCTGCTGCTGGACGACAGCCGGAAGCGGCTGCAGTCCAAGGGCATCGAGATCTCGTTCAGCGAGGACGCGGTTGACTGGATTGCCGAGCACGGACACCAGCCCGAGTTCGGGGCGCGACCGTTGCGCCGGTCGATCCAACGGGCTGTCGACGACCGGATCGCCGATCTGCTGCTCGACGACGTCCTCGTCGAGGGTGGCAGCATCGCGGTCGGAGTGTCCGACGACGAGTTGGACCTCGTAGTCGGCTGATCCCCGACGTGAGTGGCAGAGTGTGCTTCGGCACGCTCTGCCACTCACGTGTGTGGGTAGCCCCTTGCCCGCCCTCGCCGTCTCGGATCAGCACCCGGTGATGAGCTGTGCGTCGTGCACTGTCACCTGTGCGGTGTGCAGGGCTGCAGTGTGATCCGGGTGTGTGCCCGGAGCGTTTGCCCTCCACGCCGGAGAAGAGCCGAATTACCGTCGACTCGCGGTGTGTGCTCGCTTCCGAGGCGGTTACCTACTACCCAGCCTGTTCAGTCGAGCAACTCGACTTCCCAATTCTCCTTCTGCACTTGCAGATCGATTTCCCGGATCTGCCGGGCGAGATCGTCTGCCGTCCGCCGGAGATCCCGGACGGGCAATGCCGCGACGAAGACGAGTTCGGAGCGGAGTTGCCTACCGTATCGATCCTGCTCACGACCGGAGGCGGCATCCGCGGCGGCGGACACCACCCGGTGCCGGATGCGCAGCATGTCCCGGCGGGCCAGTGCGTCCGTGATGCTCGCGTCGCCCAGTGGCGCAGCGGTATTCGTTCGATTGATTCTTCGGACGAGGACCTCCAGGCGGTCCAGGACCTTCTCGAGTTCGACGAGGAGCGCCGCGGCGTCCTCCGCCGGCGACTCGCCCTCCTGATGACGCGCATTCGTGAGGATGCGCGACTTGAGGTGCTCCACCCGACGCGTCAGATCGCCACGTTCGGCCAGTGCCTCAGCCAACTTCACGGTTACCTCCTTTCTCGAAGTCGTTGTAGGGCATCACAAATAGGGGACCACGAAGTGCCCGTCCGGGGGTAGAGGGGTCGCGGCACCGCCGGGATGCCGAGCGAGGCGCGTCGAACGCGCGGGTGAATTCCCCGAACCGTTGTGCCGGAGAGATGTCTCGGTGGGCGCTCATGCGCCTTTCGTCGAGTCGAATTCGAGCATCTTCAATAGGTACCACATCCCCGCCCGTGTGGCGACAGTCAATTCGCCCCAGGTGAGTGCCGAAGTGTGTTCCGCCGTTCGTTGGCACTCACGTGCTGGTGAGGGCGACTATCGTCGAGGGCATGCGAGCGGAAGACGGCGAATTGACCTCCAAGCATCAACCGTTGCTGGTGCTGAGCAAGATCACGGAGATCCTCGATGCGTTCAGCCTGTCGCGGCCGTCGATGACGCTGGGCGAGATCCATCAGGCGACGGGTCTGCCGACGTCGACGGTCCAACGGCTGGTCAGCAACCTGGTGGCGCAGGAATTCCTCGACCGGACCGGCGACCAGATCCGGATCGGCGTGAAGATGGCGTTCTGGGCCGCGACGGCCACCAAGGGACTCGACGTGCTGACTGTCGTGACGCCGGTGCTGAAGGAGATCCGCGACGCCACCGGCGAGACCGCCAGCTTCTTCCGGGTCGAGCAGGGCTACCGCGTGTGTGTGGCCATCGCGGAGACCGAGCACGCGCTGCGCCGGAACATATACGTCGGGAAGATCGTCCCCCTGCCCGCGGGTTCGGCGGGCCGGGTGTTGCTCGCCTGGAACCCGGACCTCACCGAACAGGTCCTCGCCGGCCCGATCGAGCCGATGACCGGGGGCACCGTCACCGACACCGCGGTGCTGCGCGAACTGATCCACCAGGCCAAGGCCGACGGGTACGCCATCACCGCGGGGGAGCGGGAGGACAGCGCCTCGGGATTGGCTGCGCCCGTGTTCGATTCGTCCGCCGACGTGATCGGTGCCTTGGCGATCAGCGGGCCGACACTGCGCATGCCACGCGAGCAGTGCGAGAAATGGGTGGATCTGCTCGTCGGCAGCGCCGAGCAGGTCACCCGGACGCTGGGTGGCCGCTACCCGTCATGAGCTGCGCCGCGATCGCGCGGCCGGCTTCGTGCATGGCCACGGCGTCCGTGGCGACGAGGACGCCGGCGAACCGGGACCGGTAGTCGCCGAGATCGTCGCCGACGGAGCCGACGACGGCGTACACCGGGGTGGTGCCCGCGCGGGCGAGGATCACGGAGATGATCTTGCCCGCCTTCGTCTGCCCGTCGAGCCTGCCCTCGCCGACGACGATCGCCAACGCGTCCGCGGCCAGGGTGTCGAAGCCGGTCACGTCGAGGATGTACTCGGCGCCCGAGCGTAGTTCGGCGCCGTACCGCGCCCACATCCCGCCGGAGAACCCGCCTGCCGCACCGGTCCCGTCGACACTCGACGGGTCGCGGGGCAGAGCCCGCGCCTTCGCCTCGAGTTGCCGCGTGAGGACCTGCACGGCGCCCGCGTCGGCGCCCTTCTGCGGTCCGAACACTCGGGCGGCGTCGACGTACCGGGTGGTGACGTCGGTCAGCACGGTGACGGCGGCGCCCCGGAGTCCGCCGCCCGCCTCGATGGCGGCGATGGCCCCGGTGCCGCCGTCCGTGGTGGCGGACCCGCCGGCCGCGACGACGATGTGCCGGGCACCGCGCCGGGCGGCATCGGCGACGAGCATCCCGGTGCCGTAGGTGGTGGCGGTGATCGGGTCGCGGGGGCCGTCGTGTGGCGTGGTGATCCCGGAGGCTGCGGCGATCTCGATGACCGCGGTCCCGTCGTCGGACAGTCCGTACGTCGGCCGGCACGGGCTGCCCCAGGGGTTGCGGGCGCGGGTGGTGACCGGACGCAGTCCGAGGGGGACGGTGAGAACGTCGAGGGTGCCCTCGCCGCCGTCGGCGACCGGCAGCCTGATCGGGGCACCGCCGGACGACTCGACCCCGCCGGCGACGGCGTCGGCGACCTCGCCTGCGGTGTAGGTGCCCTTGAAACTGTCGGGGGCGATCAGAACCGTCATGAGTTCCACGCTTCCGGGTTGACCGGATGCGGGGGAATCCGGTTCTGCGCCATGGCCACAGCGTTCTCGGCGCACAGCCTCGCCATCTCGGCGCGCACCGACACCGTGGCACTGCCGAGGTGGGGGAGCAGCACCGTGTTCGACTGTTCCGCGAGTCCCGGGGCGAGCGCGGGTTCGTCCTCGTAGACGTCCAGCCCGGCCCCGGCGATCTCCCCGGACTTCAGGGCGGCGACGAGGGCGGTTTCGTCGACGACGGGACCGCGGGCCGTGTTGATCAGGATCGCGGAGGGTTTCATCGCCGTCAGCACGCCCGCATCGACCAGGTGGCGGGTCTGCGCGTTGAGGGGGACGTGCAGCGACAGGTAGTCGCTGGTGGCGACGAGGGAGTTCCAGTCGGTGTGGGTGACGAGTCCGGCGAACTCCCCGAGCTCCTCGTCCGTCACCGGCCGGTCGCCGGGAGGCCGGGGGCAGAACTGCACCTGCATGCCGAAGGCCAGTGCCCGTTTCGCGGTCGCCCGCGCGATCCGCCCGAACCCGGCGAGACCGAGCGTGCGTCCCGAAACATCCTGGCCGAGGAGCAGGTTCGGTTCCCATCCGGTGAACCGCCCGGCGCGAACGAACGTGTCGGCCTCCACGGCGCGGCGGGCAGTGGCCATGATCAGCAGCATCGCGACGTCGGCGGTGGCGTCGGTGAGCACACCGGGTGTGTTGCCGACGAGTATCGAGTTCGCGGTGGCCGCACCGATGTCGACGTTGTTGAACCCGACCGCGTAGTTGGAGATCCCGCGGATCTTCGCGACGGCCAGGAGGTCGGCGTCGAACGTGTCGCGAAGCTGGGACACCACCACGTCGTAGTCGCCGGACACGCAGACCTCCCGCAGCCGGGCAGCGTCCGGAAGCTCGTCGGGGACATCGACGCTGCCCGCAGCGCGCAGCAGCGTGAGAGCGGGTTCGGGGATCGGAGTGGTGACGTAGAACCGGGCGCCGCTCATCGGCCGCCGCCGATGACCCACTCGAACGCGGTGGCATTGGAGCGTGCGCCCTGCGCGGCCTTGGACCGGTTGGCTTCGCCGAGTTCGGCTAGCGTCTTCTCGGACAGTTCCACGAGCGATCCGAATGTGGTGGGGTTCAGCCAGTCCGGGCGGGTGGCGAACAGCAGATCCTCGCTGGCGGTGTTGCCGCTGGCGCCGGGTGCGAACGGGCAGCCGCCGAGTCCGCCGAGGGCGCCGTCGACGGTCATGGCGCCGGCCGCGACCGCGGCGAGACTGTTCGCGACCCCCAGCCCCCAGGTGTCGTGGCCGTGGAAGACGATGCCCCGCTGCGGGGTTTCGAGCCGTACCCGGGAGACGAGCGAGTACACCTCGGCGGGAACGGCCTGGCCGAGGGTGTCGCAGACGACGACGTCGACGGCGCCGTGGGCGCGCGGATCGTTGGCGATGTCGATCACCCGCTGCTCCGGCACCCGGCCCTCGAACGGGCAGGTGAACGACGTCGCGATGCACAGTTGGATGCTGCCGCCGACCTCCTGCGCGAGTTCGATCGCGGCGGGCATCGCGGCGAGGCTGTCCTCGGTGGAACGTCCGATGTTCGCCTGGTTGTGGGAATCGGAGGCGGAGAAGCAGTACTGGAAATGGCGTGCGCCTGCGGCGGCGGCCTTCTCCACGTGCCGGGGCGTCGCCACCCACACCCAGCAGTGGTCCAGTTCCTCCGCAGTCAGCTCCGAGATCACCTCGACGGTGTTCGCCATCGGCGGGACGAGGTCGGGACGGGCCATCGACCCGATCTCGAGCGCGGGCACGCCGAGTTCGAGGAGCCGCCGGGCGATCTCGAGCTTCCGGGCGGTGGACAGCATCTTGCCCGTCAACTGCAATCCGTCGCGCAGGGTGACGTCGCGGAGCAGGGCGCGTGATTCGAAGGACTGCGTCATGAGAGGCCACCTACTGTGTCGTTGACGATGGAGTCGATCTGTTCCGGGGTCTTGCCGAGCACTGTTTCGAGGACCTCGCGGGTGTGCTCGCCGAGGTCCGGTCCGACACTGCGGATGGGCAGTGACTTGCCGCCGATCACCGGGACGATGCCGGGGAATCCGACCTGCTTCGGCTCGGCCTCACCGGTGTCGACGGTGAACTGCTGAATCATGTTGCGGGCCGCGTACTGCTCGTCGCTGCAGATGTCGGCGGCGGTGTTGATCGGACCCGACGGCACCCCCGCCGCATCGAGGACCTTCAGCGCCTCCTCGCGCGAGTGCTGGATCGTCCACTCACCGATCGCCGCGTCCAGTTCGTCGCGGCGCGCCCACCGTCCGGCGTTGGTGGACAGATCCGGGTCGGCGCCGAGGTCGGGGCGGCCAATGGTGTCCATGTAGCGCTGGAAGATGGCGTCACTGTTGCCGGCGATGATGATGCTGTCGCCGTCGCTGCAGATGTACGCGTTCGACGGGGCTATACCCTCCATCCGGCCGCCGACGCGTTCGCGTTTGATGCCGTACGCGAGGTAGTCGGGAATCAGCGATTCCATCATCGACAGGATCGATTCGTTGAGTGCGACGTCGATGATCCGATGCGGCAGGGACGGACCCTGGGTTCCGGCGACCTTCGCGGCCTCACGCTGGAACAGGGCCATCACCGCCCCGAACGCCGCGTAGAGGCCGGCGATCGAGTCACCGATCGACACCCCCACCCGCACCGGTGGCCGGTCCGGGTCGCCGACGAGTTCACGGAATCCGCCCGCGGCCTCCGCGACCGCGGCGAACCCCGGGCGCTGCGACATCGGCCCGGTCTGCCCGAACGCCGAGATGCGGGTGATCACCAGGTCCGGATTGGCCGCGTTCAACGCGTCCGGTCCGATGCCCCACTTCTCCAGGGTGCCGGGCCGGAAGTTCTCCAGCAGGATGTCGCACTTGGCGGCGAGGTCCAGGACGAGCTGCCTGCCTTCCTCGGTGCGCAGGTCCAGCACGATCGACTTCTTGTTGCGGTTGATCGTGCGGTACAGCATCGAGGTGTCGCCGGAGTAGAGCCGCCAGTTGCGCAGTTCGTCGCCGGTCTTCGGGCGCTCCACCTTGATGACCTCGGCCCCGAAGTCGGCAAGCATCCGGCCCGCGGTCGGGGCGGCGATGTAGTTGCCCAGCTCGAGTACCCGAACCCCGTCGAGGGGCCGAATGGTGTTGTCGGAGAACATGGTGATCCTTAACTGATAGTGACGCTCAGAGAACGAGGCTCATGGGCAGGACGAGCAGTATTGCGACGACCGATGCCACCGATACTCCCACCGAACACGTCTTCAGCGTGCCTCGTGTGGTCTGACCCATCAAGGACTGCAGCAGCCAGAACGTGTTGCTGGTGACATGCACCGCGAACAGGGAGCCGGCGCCGGCGGCGAGGGCGATGAGGACGGGGTCGAGGCCGAGGGTCGGTGCGATGGGGGCGAGGACGCCCGCGGCGGTGATCGCGGAGATGGTCACCGAGCCGACGGCGACGTGCAGGACGGCGGCGATCACCCACACCATCAGCAGCGGAGCGGCGTGATTGGCGGTGAAGTACTTGCCGAGGATGTCGCCGAGACCGGCCGCGGCGATGGTCGCGGCGAGGGACCCACCGACGCCGGTGAGGATGAGGATCTGGCCGCTCTCGCTGAAACCGCTGGCGATCGCCTTCTGGACGCGGTGCTGGCCGATGCTGAGCCGTCCGACGAAGCTGGTGCCGATCAGTCCGATCAGCAGCGCGATGAGCGGCTCGGACACGAACGACACGACCGGATTGCTGATCTCGGCGATGTCCAGGATCGCGCCGGTCGCGATGAGCAGGAGGGAGACGAGCAGCGGAGCGAGGAGCAGGATCAGGGGGCGGTCGTGCGCCGCGCGCTCGGCCGTGACCTCGGTGACGGTCGCGGTGCGTTGCGCCTGGGCGACGCGTCCGCCGGCATCGGGCCGAGGGGTGGTCCCGCCGCTGCCGCCGTCGGTCCACTGGTCCTCTTCGTCGTCGACGACCGTCTGATGGAAGTGCTCCTCGTCCTTCTCCGGGTTCCACCAACCGCGGGTGAACAGGAACGACATGATCGCGACGGAGATCGCCACGGTCGGGATCACCAGGATCAAGCCGAAGATCAGCATCTTGCCGAGCGGCACACCGAGAAGTCCGGCGAGGGCGAGGGCGCCGACACCGGGAACCATCAGCACGATGCCGCACTCCAGGCCGATGGCGAGGGCGGTGGCCATGCGTGCGGTCCCGACCCGGCCGACCTTCGGTGCGAGGTTGCGGGCGAGCGGGGCGGAGATGACGAGCAGGACGTCGAGGAAGATGGACTGCAGCAACGTCGCGATCGTCAGCGACATCGCATAGGGCATTCGTTTCGGCCCGAACACCCGCAGAAGTGTTCCGACCAGGCGCTGGATCGCGCCCATTTCTTTCAACATGGCGCCCACCAGGACGCCGAAGGCGATCAGAAGTCCCACTTCGGCCATGATGTCGCCGAAACCGGTGCTGATGACTTCCACCGTTTCGGCCGTGCCGAGTCCCGTCGTGAGTCCGAGGTAGGCGGATCCGACGACCAGTGACACCACTGGGTTGAACTTGAAACGCACGATCATCAGAACGACCGCCGCGACGGCGACCGTGGTGTTGATCAGGATTGCTACGTCTGACATGTGCGCGTCCTTATCGAGGAGGCGGGGTAGTGACTGGCGTCACAGGTACACCCATATTATGAGCACACACTCACGATATAAGCAATGGGCCTTCGGCCTCGTGCGGGTGGAATACTCGACGCATGGTCGTGCTGGATCCGTTTGCGGTGGGACGGCCGACGGCCGCCGAGCGCAGAGCGTCGGAGGACTGGAGCGAGATCCAACTCTGGTCCGACCGCGTGTACATGCCCTACGTCGTGCGTCCGCTCGGTGTCGGGCTGTCACCCCGGTCGAGCATGTACTCCACGAAGATCGGCGACATCACCGTCACCCGGTTCTCCTACGGAATCCCCGTCTCGGTCGGCGACTTCTCGTCCGACGCAGGAAACGCGCTCGTTCTCACGACCATCCGGGGCAACGCCCGGCACCACCTCGACCACGACGCCACCGCGGACACACCGGCAGGTGACACGTTCGTCGCCGATTGCAGTCGCGTCGACTACCTCGTCGAGTTCTCGCCCGACCACGTCCAGCTCAATCTCACCGTTCCCCATGCGTTGCTCACGGACACGGCTGTGCGCTGGTGGGGATTCGACCCCGGAGATCTTCTATGGCAACGCAAATGCGCCATCGGGGGCGGCGGATCCGGCTGGCAGGCGCTGCTCGCTTACGCGATGCGGACGACGGGAGAGCTACCGGGGCACGCCACCGAGGGGCGCATCGGACTCAACCTGCAGGAGTTGCTGGTCGGGCACCTGCTCACCGAATGGGCGGCTCGCGCCGGAGTGGACCCGGACAGGTCCACCGGCCCGGCGGCGCCCGGCTATGTGCGGCACGCCGTCCAATACATCCGGGAGTACGCCCGCGAACTGCCGACCGCTTCCGACATCGCCGACGCGGTGGGTGTCAGCGTCCGCACCCTGTCCGGGTCGTTCCGGAAATACCTGAACACCACCCCGGCCGAGTACGTGCGTGAGCAGCGCCTCCAGGGCATCCGGGAGGAACTGCTCACCGCATCGCCGGGCGAGACCGTCGCCTCGATCGCCGGCGCGTGGGGATACGTCAACCTCGGCCTCTTCGCGGCCGCCTACCGTCGCCGGTTCGGTGAGAATCCGTCGCAGAGCAGGGCCTTCGGCCCCGTGAGTGGTTGACGAGTCCAGAGACTCCTCAACCACTCACGGGCGGCGGAGCCGCCTACAGCTCCGCGCGGACCAGCTTCGCCGCGTCGACGAGGTTGCGCAGCGACGCCTCGACCTCGGCGGGACCACGGGTCTTCAGACCGCAGTCGGGGTTGACCCACAGCCGTTCCACCGGCACCGCCTTCAGCGCCTCCCGCAGCGACGCCGCGATCTCCTCGACACCGGGCACCCGCGGCGAGTGGATGTCGTACACGCCCGGGCCGACGCCGAGATCGAAGCCGACGGCGTTGAGGTCGTCGAGGACCTCCATGTGCGAGCGCGCGGCCTCGATGGAGGTGACGTCGGCGTCGAGCCTCGCGATGGCCTCGATGACCTCACCGAACTCCGAATAGCAGAGGTGGGTGTGGATCTGCGTCGAGTCCGAGACCCCGGACGTCGCGAGACGGAACGCCCCGACCGACCAGTCGAGGTACGCCGGCTGATCCGCGGCCCGCAGGGGCAGCAGTTCGCGCAGCGCGGGCTCGTCCACCTGGACGATCCGGATGCCCGCGCCCTGCAGGTCCACCGTTTCGTCGCGGATGGCCAGCGCCACCTGGTTGGCCGAGTCGGCCAACGGCTGGTCGTCGCGCACGAACGACCACGCCAGGATCGTCACCGGACCGGTGAGCATGCCCTTCACCGGACGCTGCGTGAGTGACTGCGCGTACGTGATCCATTCGACGGTCATCGGGTTGCTGCGTCGCACGTCGCCGTACAGGATCGGCGGGCGGACGCAGCGGCTGCCGTACGACTGCACCCAGCCGTTGTCCGTCGCGAAGAACCCGTCCAACTGTTCGGCGAAGTACTGCACCATGTCGTTGCGTTCCGGTTCGCCGTGCACCAGCACGTCGAGGTCCAGCTTCTCCTGCAGCGCAACCACATCGGCGACCTCGGCGCGCATCCGGTTCAGGTACTCGGACTCGTCGATCTCACCCTTGCGCCGCGCCGCGCGCGCGACCCGGATCTGCGTCGTCTGCGGGTAGGAGCCGATGGTGGTGGTCGGCAGCACCGGAAGCGACAGCGCCGACTGGGCTTCCCGACGTTCCGCGGCGGGACTGCGCCCCGGATCGGACGCGGTGAGCGCGTCCAGCCGGGCACGGACCGTGGCGTCGTGCAGACGCCTGTCGGTGCTGCGGGTGGACGCCGCCGCGCGGGCGAGCGCGAACTCGTCCTCGACGGATTCACGACCGCTGGTCAGTGCGGTGCCGAGGGTGACGACCTCGCGGACCTTCTCGGTACCGAACGCCAGCCACGACCGCAGCGCCTTGCCGAGTCCGGTCTCCGCGTCGAGCGTGTACGGGACGTGCAGCAGCGAGCACGACGTCGAGACGGCGAGCGAACCGGTGCTGCCCAGCAGGGTGCCGAGCGACGCCAGTGCCGCGTCCAGGTCGGTGCGCCAGATGTTGCGTCCGTCGACGACGCCGGCGACGACGTGCTTGCGGGTCAGATCGGGAACGGTGGCGAGAGTGTCGGATCCGGCGACCAGGTCGATCGCAATTCCCTCGACACCGGTCGAGGCGATGGCGGGGAGTGCGTCACCGAGACTGCCGAAGTACGACGCGAGGAGGATCGCCGGTCGCGACTCCAGCGCGGACAACCGGTCGTAGGCCCGCTTGGCCGCCGCGATCTCCTCCGGTGTGCGGTCGGCGACGAGCGCGGGTTCGTCGATCTGCACCCAGTCGGCGCCCGCGTCGGCGAGCCGACCGAGCAGGTCCGCATACAGCGGGACGAGTTCGTCGAGGCGGTCGAGGAGGGGTGCGTCCGAGCCGACAGCCTTCGACAGCAGCAGGAACGTGACCGGACCCACCACCACCGGGCGGGCCGGAATGTCCAGGGCACGTGCCTCTTCGAGTTCGCGGAGCACCTTCGACGGGTCGAGGGCGAACGTCGTCGTCGGGGAGATCTCCGGCACCAGGTAGTGGTAGTTGGTGTCGAACCATTTGGTCATCTCGAGCGGGGCGACCGTGTCGTTGCCGCGGGCGGCGGCGAAGTAGCGGTCGAGGTCGCTCTCGATGCCGGCGACACGGTCGGGCAGTGCGCCGAGCATCGCCGCGGTGTCCAGCACATGGTCGTAGTACGAGAACGTGTTGACGGGCACGGAGTCGAGGCCGGCGTCGCGCAGGCTCGTCCAGGTCTGACGGCGCAGATCCCGGGCGAGCGCGTCGAGCGCTTCGGCGTCGAGGCGGCCTGCCCAGTACGACTCGACGGCCTTCTTCAGTTCGCGATTCGGACCGATGCGAGGTGAGCCCAGCACGGTCGCGGTGAAAGAAAATGTCACGGTATCTCCAGTTGCGTACGCGGTACGGCTACCGCCGGCAAACGGGTACACCTCTCGAGCCCAGGGACGTGCTGCAGCGCGAGAAGGTCTACACGCCCAATCCACGAGGCGGTAACCGTCGGGCACGGCGTGCCCGACACAGTCGGCAGGTCTTCGGACTTGCAGGCAGCCGGTGTGACATCACACCGGACCTAGTGGCCGTCGCTTCCCAGGCGGTTGCCCAGTGCATGGTGACGGCGGTCGTTCCTGCTCACCGCTGCGGGACAGTCCCGGATTATCACCGGGTTCCCTCTCACACGCGGACTCCGGGGAGGCCGACGTGCTTCGACGCCAGGTGCGGTCTTCGGGGCTCCTCACGACCGTGCCGGGCGAACCAGCTGCACCGGCCAGCATAGGCCTTCGGCCCGTGCGCCTTTTTGGTAGCCCCAACTACCAAAAAGGCGCACGAGCCCGGAGGGCCTACAGCCAGCCGTTCGACTCCGCGGCGCGGACGGCCTCGGCGCGGGTGCTGGCGCCGGTCTTGCCGATCGCCGAAGACAGGTGATTGCGTACCGTGCCTGCCGACAGGAACAGTGCGGCAGCGATCGAGGCGACCGGCGCACCGTCCCGCGCCGCCCGCAGCACGTCGGTCTCCCGGTCGGTGAGCGGTGATTCCCCGCTGACGAGACTGTCGGCGGCGAGAGCCGGGTCGACGACGCGCAGTCCGGCATGGACGCGCCGGACGGCGTCGGCGAGCTGCCGGGCCGGGGTGTCCTTCACGACGAACCCCGATGCACCGGCCTGCAGTGCCTTGCGCAGGTACCCGGGACGACCGAACGTCGTCACGATCAGGACGCGGGTCTGCGGCATCTCGGTCCGCAGTGCCGTGGCCGCGGCGATCCCGTCCAGGCCGGGCATTTCGACGTCGAGGAGCGCGACGTCGGGGGAGTGCTCGCGCGCCGCCGCGACGACCTCGTCGCCGCGCCCGACCTCCGCGACGACCGTCAGGTCCGCCTCCAGGTCGAGCAGGGCGGCGAGGGCACCGCGGACGAGTGCCTGATCGTCGGCGAGCAGCAGCCGGATCGTCACGGGACCTCTTCCTTCAGCACGTGCAACGAGAACCCGCCCGGTTGCGGATGGGTGATGACGACCCGGGCTCCGGCGGCCGCGGCGCGCTCCCGCAGGCCCACCAGCCCGTTCCCGTGCACGGATTCGGCGCAGCCGGCGCCGTCGTCGACGACGGTGACCTCGCGTTCGCCCACCGTGACCGAGCAGTGCGTCGCGCCGCTGTGCCGGACCACGTTGGTGACACCCTCGCGGACCGTCCACGCGAACAACTCGCGCAGGCCGGTGGGCACCGACTCGGTGCTGTTGGGCAGCTCGGCCTCGATTCCGGCCGACCGCAACGCTTCCCCGGCCCGGGCGATCTCCACCGGAAGCGACAGCCCCCGGATTCCCTGCACGGCCTGCCGGACGTCCGCGAGCGCGTCGCGGGAAAGGCGTTCCAGGTCTGCCACTTCCGTGCGGGCCCGGTCGATGTCGATGTCGAGGAGCCGGCCCACGAGTTCGGCCTTGACGGTGATGACGGTGAGGGAGTGCCCCAGGATGTCGTGGAGGTCGCGGGCCATCCGGGTGCGTTCCTCCTGCACCGCGAGTCGTTCGCTCGCTTCCCGTTCCCGGACCAATTCGATGTTGCGGTTGATCAGCTTGGTCACCCCGAACATCGCGAATGCTGCCGCGCACACGCCTAGCGAGAGCCCGGTGCCCGACCCCCAGTCCATCACCGTGGAGATCACTTCCACGAGAACTGCGACGGTCAGCGCGGTGAGCCCGCCGAGCCACGCGGGGAACAGCATGACCGCGGAGACGGCGAGGAAGACGCCGGCGGACAGCCCCGACGACCCGACGGCGACCACCATGACGGCTGCGAGCCCGAACAACGCCAACACGAGCGGTACCGCCTGGTTCAGCGGTGGCCGAAACTCGTTGTGCGCGCGCCGGGTATGCGACCACCGGAACATCGCAAGGTACGTCACCGCGAATGCCAGCGTGGCGATCATCCCGATCCAGCCCCGGACCTGATCGCGGGCGGCCCACCCGTCGAGGAACGGCTGGAACAGGAAGACCGTCCACGCGGCGGCGAAAATGAATCCGAAACGGCCCCATCGCCTGGTCACGACGGGGCCGTCGGGGGTGGTCACGGCAGTCACGATACCGCCGTCACACTCGCTCGGTGTCGCGCTGGAAACGCCACGCCGCACCGCCGACGAAGATCGCCAGCCACACCGCGACGTTGAGGAGCCACGTCCACTGCATCGCCTCACCGGTGAGCGGTGCGTGCACCAGCTGACTCAGCCCGTACGTGGGCATGAACTGCGCGATCGACGCCCACACCGAACCGTCCTGAAGCGGCATGAACAGCCCGCCCGCGAAGCCGAGCACGGCGAGCCCGGGGCCGAGGATCTGCATGACGTTCTCGCTCGGCAGCAGGTACCCCATGAACAGGCCGAACGCGGCGAACACTGCGGATCCGAGCCAGGTGATCAGGGCCGTCGCGAACCACAGGGACGTGTCCATCCGGACGGACGTGAACGCGCCCACGAGGTAGACGACGCCGACGGCCCCGAGCCCGAGCATCATCGCGACGAGCACCTTGACGAAGATGTAGACCCCGGGGGACAAGGGGGTGAGCCGCAACTGCCGGCTCCATCCCGACGCCCGTTCCACCGACACCACCGACACCATCGCGCCGCCGCTCGTCGTCGCGATCATCGCGCCGTACAGCGCCATGCTGATCATCACGTACGCCGAGACGTTCCCGTTGCCCGCGCTCTCACCCGAGTAGCTGGGGTTCAGGCCGAAGATGAGGAAGAAGACGACCGGCATGACGAGAGTGATGATCATCGTGCGCCGATTGCGCAGCAGCCGGCGCAGTTCGAGTCCGAGGAGGGTGGCGTTGAGGCCGCCGAGCGGGGGAACGCGGCGGGGTACGGCGAGGGTGGTCATCAGTTCGATCCTTCCGTGGCGGAGTCGTCGGAGGTGAGCGTGATGAACGCGTCTTCGAGTCCTCGGGAGACGATTTCGAGGTCGCAGGCAGGCGTCTGCGTGAGGAGGTGGCGGGCCACGGCGTCGGTGTCCGTCGAGTGGACGAGGACGCTGTCACCGCGCACCTCGATGCTGTCGGCGCCGGGAATCGCGAACAGCTGTTCCCTGTCGGCGCCCGGGAAGTGGGCGCGCACCGTGCGTCCCGCGGCCAATGCCTTCACCTCGGCAGCGGTGCCGTCGGCCACCACTTTTCCCTTGCGCACCAGCACGATCCGGTCGGCGTGGGCGTCGGCCTCCTCGAGATAGTGCGTCGCGAAGACGACGGTCCGGCCGCTGTCCGCGTCGGCGCGGATCGCCGACCAGAAGTCCCGCCTGCCCTCGACGTCCATGCCCGTGGTCGGCTCGTCGAGGATCAGCAGTTCGGGATCGGAGAGCAGTGCCATCGCGAACCGCAGTCGCTGCTGCTGACCTCCGGAACACTTGCCCACCAACCGGTTTGCGAGATCGGCGATGCCGGCCCGGGTGAGGACCTCGTCGACCGGCCGCGTGTCGGCGAACAGGCTCGCGGTGAGCCGGACGGTCTCCTCGACGGTCAGTTCCTTCAGCAGGCCGCCCGTCTGCATGACCGCCGAGACCAGACCCTGCGCGATCGCGGTGCGCGGATCGGTGCCGAAGACGGACACCTCACCGGCTGTGGGGCGGGACAATCCGAGGACCATGTCAACAGTGGTGGTCTTGCCGGCGCCGTTGGGGCCGAGGAACGCGACGATCTCGCCGGGCCGGATCTCGAGGTCCAGGCCCCGGACGGCGTGAACGTCACCGAAGTACTTGTGGACGCCTCGCAGGCTGACTGCCGGAGCCGGCGACGCGGAGGCCTTCGTGGAGGTGTGGAGCGCTGTCGATGTCATGCAATCAGCGTGCGATCCCGACGGCCGCCGACCCCCACACGTCCGTCACGACCTCACCGTGACAAATGTCAGGGGCCGGGGTAGGTGTGGCGCCGATCGGGGGCAGCCGTTACTGTGGGCGCCATGCAGCGCGCATATTTCTGGTTTAGCAGGCCGGCCCCGGGTGGGCCGGTCGGCGTAACCACGCGCTGACTTCTTCCACCCCAGAGCCGGATTACAGACCGGCTCGCGGGAATCTCCACAGTCTTCGAGGGCCGGCCTGAGAACAGGAACCCGAACCCATGACTGTCACTCTCGACACCACTACCAGCGCTGATCGGCTGGACGACCAGCGCACCGTGAGCATCAGCCCGCTGGTGGCCCCGTCGGTCGTGCGCCGCGAACACGCCCCTGACGACGTCGCGTCCGCGACCGTGCGCTCCGGCCGCGCCGACACGGTGAACGTGCTGAACGGCGACGATGATCGACTGCTCGTCGTGGTGGGCCCGTGCTCGGTGCACGACCCGGACGCCGCCATGGACTACGCCCGCCGACTCGCCGCGAAGGCCGAGGAATTGCGCGACGACCTGCACATCGTGATGCGGGTCTACTTCGAGAAGCCGCGCACCACCCTCGGCTGGAAGGGTCTGCTCAACGACCCGCACCTGGACGGCACGTTCGACATCGACACCGGGATCCGCATGGGCCGCAAGCTGCTGCTCGACGTGTCCTCGCTCGGCCTGCCGGTCGGCTGCGAGTTCCTCGACCCGATCATGCCGCAGTACATCGCGGACCTCGTCACGTACGGCGCGATCGGTGCCCGCACCGCCGCCAGCCAGGTGCACCGCCAGCTGTGCAGCGCGCTGTCGATGCCGGTCGGGATCAAGAACTCGACGGAGGGGGACGTGCAGGTGGCGGTCGACGGCACCCGCGCCGCCGCGGCGAGCCACGTGTTCCCCGGCACCGACCTCGACGGGCAGGCCGCGCTGATCCGCACGGTCGGTAACCCCGACTGCCACGTCATCCTCCGCGGGGGCAGCGACGGACCGAACTACGACGCGGAGACGGTGGCGGACACGCTCGCCCGGCTGCGCAAGGGCGGTCTGCCGGAGCGGGTCGTCATCGATGCCAGCCACGGCAACAGCAGCAAGAACCACGAGAGGCAGGTCGACGTGCTGAACGACATCGCGGTGCGGCTCGAGGAGGGCGAGAAGGGGATCGTCGGTGTGATGGTGGAGAGCTTCATCGAAGCCGGTCGTCAGGACCTCACGCTCGGAAAGGCCGAGGACCTCACGTACGGCCAGTCCATCACCGACGCGTGCATCGACTGGAACACGACGGCGGCGCAGCTGGACCGTCTCGCGCAGGCAGTGGCCGCACGTCGGAAGTGATCACCGCACGCCTCTCGTGCGGAACTGCACGCTGATCCGCGGTCCGAGCGGGCGGGTGCTCTTCGGTACGCAATGCTCCCAGGTGCGCTGGCAGGAACCACCCATCACCAGCAGGTCACCGTGGCCGAGCGAGTACCGGATCGAGTGCCCGCCGCCGCGCGGACGCAGCAGCAGCGGACGCGCGGCGCCGAGCGAGAGGATGGCGACCATGGTGTCTTCGGTGCGGCTCCGGCCGGTGTCGTCGCCGTGCCAGGCGACGCTGTCGGAGCCGTCGCGGTAGAAGCAGAGTCCGGAAGTGGCGAACTTCTCGCCCAGTTCGGGCAGGTAATGCGTGCTCAGGGCGTCGCGTGCCGCGACCAGCAGCAGGTCGGGGAGCGGCTCACCCTCCGGGTAGAACCGGACGAGGCGTGGGACGTCGACCACCCGGTCGTACATCTGGCGCCGCTCCGCCTTCCACGGCACCGTCTCCGCGAGCGTGGTGAACAGCTCGTCGGAACCGGTCAGCCACCCCGGCCGCACGTCGACCCACGCTCCCGCCGTGAGCATGCGACGCTGCACTGTCGACCCGAGCGCGCCCAGTTCGACACCGAACGACGCGTCGTCGAACAGTGAGGCCTGGTGCGCATACCGCGCATCCGCGGAAGTCATGCCGCCATGCTACCCGATATTCGAACGTATGTTCCCACTGTCTTCCGAGGCGGCAGTCGCCGCTCAGACGCACCCCTTCTTGGTTCGCGCACTACTTTTCGGGCCCTGGAAGGAGTGCGGCTGCGGAGAAGTGGTGCGTCTGCACGGAAGCCCGGGGAACGGCGGCGGTTGTCACCGCGGCACCGCAGGCTCGCGGTCGTCGCCGGTGTCGACGGTCGCCTTCTGCCTGCTCGGCCACCAGAAGGCGCGACGTTCGAGTGCCGCCAGGCTCGGTACCAGCATCGGGGCCATCGCGAAGGCGGCGATGGCGACACCGATCGCGACACCGAAGCCGAGTTCGGCGAGGTTTGCCAGTCCGGTGAGGGTCAGGGAAGCGAAGGTCAGCGCCAGGATCAGGCCGGCGGCGGCCACCGTGGGGGCGTCGTTGGAGACGGCGATCCGCGCGGACTCACGCGGGGTGTACCCGTTGCGGAATTCCTCGCGCAGTCGCGAGGCCAGCAGGATGTTGTAGTCGGTGCCGATCGCGACGACGAACAGGTACAGCACGATCGGAATCGAGAAGTCGATCCCGTCGTAGCCGAGGCCGTGCAGAAACAGGATCACCACGGCGCCGAGGGTGGCGACGAACGTGAGTGCGACGCACACCAGCAGGTTGAGCGGGGCGAGCACGGCGAGCAGGAGCAGGGCGAGAATCAGCGCGATGGCGACTGCGGCGACGGGGAACACGAGGCGCGTATCCGCCGCGAGTTGCGCGCGGACGTCGACGAACGTGGATGTCTGCCCTCCCACAACGACTTCCGAGCCGGGGACCGCTCCGTGGGCGGCGTCGCGGATCGGTCCCTCGACGAGGTCGAGGGACGCGTTCGAGTAGGGGTCGTCGGCGAGTACGACGTTGACGAGCGCGGCTCGACCGTCCTGACTGGGTCGCGGCGGGGCGACCGAGGACACGCCCGGCACCTGCGTGAGAGCGGTGACGAGCGGGGTCAGCGACGCGGGATCCAGCGGTCCGGGAGCCACGACGTACACCTGGGTCGGGCTCAGCGCACCCGCGGGAAAGGATTGATCGAGGGTGTCGAAGGCCTGCTGTGACGGCGTGTCGGAGGGCAGTTCCCCCAGCGTGTTGTACGTCGACTTGTAGCCGGACGCGAAGGAGGCGAGCGCGATCAACACGACGCCGATCGCGACGGCGAACACGGCTGGCCGGCGCCCGATCGCGGCGCCGATCGAGGCGAACGGGGTGTGGGGGCTGTCGTGCCCCGGTCCGAGCGGCCAGAACAGGTGGCGGCCCAGCACGGTGAACACGGCGGGGATGAGCGTCAACGCCGTCACCAGCATGACGGCCACGGCGACGATGAGTCCCGGCGCGAGCGTGGTGAGCGAGCCGAGTTTCGCCAGTAGCAGGGCGGCGAACGCGACGATGACCGTGAGCGCCGACGACGCGACGACGCGCCCGACGACGTCGGTGGAGAACACGAGGGCCTCTCGATGGGTGTCGGTGGTGGACCCCGCCGCGGCCTGCTGCCGGAGACGTTCGCGATAGCGGAACAGCAGGAAGACGATGTAGTCGGTGCCGACACCAAAGAGGACGACCACGAGTATGGATTGCAGCGACGTGCTGACCTGAAAGTCGAACAGATCGGCGAGCACGGCGGTCAGTCCGGTGACCACCGACAGCACCACACCGATCACGACAACCGGCAGCACGGCGATGACGGGGCTGCGGAAGATCAGGCCGAGCAGGGTGAGGATGACGATCACCGTGGCGATCGTGATGACCTTGTCGGCGTTGTCGTAGGCGGCGGTGGTGTCGACCTGAATGGCCGCGTTCCCGGTCAGCCCGCTCACCAGGCCGGTGCCGTTCAGTTGCTGCTCGGCGTCGCCCCGGATGACCGGCACGGCGTCGTTGACCTGGTCGTCGCCGGGTTGTCCGTCGAACACCACCTGCAGTGCGGCGGCCTTCCCGTCGGCGGACAGCGACGCAGGCGACCCCTGCACGCTCACGACTCCCGGGATCGCCGAATTCTGAAGCGTGGTCGCGAGATTCAGCGCCGTCTGCTGGTCGGCGGGTGACAGCGGGGCGGCGTCGGCGCGGACCACCACCAGGCTGCCGGTGGCGCCCGACAGGCTCGGGAAGTATTCGTTTCCGACGGCCTGCGCCTCGGAGGACTCGAATGAACTGGGCAGGAACGTCTGCTGGTTGCCGGTGGTGTAGTCGTCGAGACTCGGTGCGAACAGGATGACGGCTATTGCCGCGACCACCCAGGTCGCGATGACCTGCCACGGGTGTGCGACGACAGTGCGCGCGATGTAGGCAAACATCATTCCCCGTTCCGGGAGATGAAGGTTCGGCCGGCGCCCGGCCGGGCGGTCGAACCGTGCCCAGTCATCGTCGCATGCAGGACGGCGCGAAGGCTACGGGTTTCGCGGCATCGACAGACCGCGGCCCCGCTCCGACGTCAGGGAGCGGGGCCGCGGTACGTCATGGTGCTCGTTACCGCAAGGGGGTGAAATCCCGGCTACCGAGGTAGTCGGGGCGCGGTGCGGGCGCCGAGAACGGATCCGTCAGGGTGTTCTCGACACTGTTGAACACGATGAAGAGGTTGGAACGCGCGAACGGCGTGATGTTGCCGTTCGAACCGTGCATGCAGTTGGAATCGAACACGGTGGCGGAGCCGGCCGGTCCGGTCATCATGTCGATGCCGTACTCGTTCGCCATCCGGGTGAGCGTCGGCTGATCGGGCGAACCCGTGGGTGGAACGTAGCTGACCAGCGATTCCTTGTAGTAGTCCTCGGGGGTCTCGCCGGCGCACGACACGAACGCGCGGTGAGATCCGGGCATGATCATCAGCCCGCCGTTGTGCCCGTAGTTCTCGGTGAGCGCGATCGAGATACTCGCGGCGCGAGGAGTGGGCATGCCGTCCTCGGCGTGCCAGGTCTCGAAGTCGGAGTGCCAGTAGAACGGGCCGCCGGAGAAACCGGGCTTGAAATTGAGTCGCGACTGGTGGACGTAGACGTCCGAACCGAGGATCTGCCGGGCGATACCCACCACCTCGGGGCGGCGGATGATCTCGTCGACGACGTCGCTGAGACGGTGGACGTCGAACACGGAACGGACGGCGCCGTCGCCGTTCTCCCGCACGACCCGGCCGTCGCCGCGCAGCGTATCGGTCCCGGCGAGGCGGGTCATCTCGTCGACCAGGTTGAACACGTCGCGTGGTGGGATGATCGACTCGGCGGAGTGATATCCGCGTTTGTCGTAGACGGCAATCTGATTCGCGGTGAGCGGACCGGAGCGGGAATCACCCCGTTTCTGGTCCGACCAGGTGACCGGGTCCTGGCGGACGGTCATCGTGCACTCGTTGCGGTCCCTCGTGGGGTAGTTGTCGGCTACGGCCGTACGCATAACTCGTGTTTCACCCTTTCGGATTGGACAACGCTTTACTCTTCCGACGTTCCCACTGGTCGTCGACGAATGCAACCCGGACACAGGTCCACCGAGGCCGGACTGGACCGCGACGGCGCGTCGCCGCGGTGGGATCGTCACGGGCATGATCGATTCGGCGGCGGTACTCGGAGTGGCGGCGATCGCCCTCGGCATGGTTCTCACACCGGGACCGAACATGGTGTATCTGGTCTCGCGCAGCATCACTCAGGGCAGGGCGGCGGGGCTGGTCTCGCTGGCCGGGGTCGCTCTCGGATTCCTGTGCTATCTGGCTGCTGCGACACTGGGCATTTCGGCGGTGTTCTCCGCCGTCCCGCAGGCGTACACCGCGCTGAAGCTGGCGGGCGCGTGCTACCTGGGCTGGCTGGCGTGGCAGGCGTTGCGGCCCGGCGGGCACGCGCCGTTCGCGCCTGCCCGCGGGCTGCCCCGGGATTCGTCCGCCCGGCTGTTCCTGATGGGGCTCACGACCAACCTGCTCAATCCGAAGATCGCGGTGATGTACCTGGCGCTGATCCCGCAGTTCGTCCACCCCGGCGCTGGGCCGGTGTGGTTGCAGAGCCTGCTGCTGGGCACCGTGCAGATCGTGGTCGCGCTCACCGTGAACGCGCTGATCGTCTGCGTCGCAGGAACTGTCGCGGCGTTCCTGTCCGGACGCCCGGTGTGGCTGCGTGCGCAGAAGTTCGTGATGGGAAGCGTCCTCGGCGGCCTCGCCGTTCACCTCGCTCTCGACCGGACGCGGCCCGCGACGGTCTGAACCGGCAGTGGCCTGAATTATGCACGCATGAGCATGTTTCGCGGGTACCGTCGGAAGCGACGACGACGAAGGGTGAGAGATGGCCGAGACCATGCGGGCGCAGCGATTCCATGCCGACACGAAAAGCATTGCGGTCGAAGATGTTCCGATTCCGGAACCCGGACCCGGTGAAGTGCTCGTCAAAGTGGAGTTCTGCGGCATCTGTCATTCCGACCTGAGCCTGATCGACGGCACGTTCCCCGCGCTCCTGCCCGAGGTGACGCAGGGCCACGAGGCGTCGGGCACCATCGCGAAACTCGGTGCCGGAGTGACCGGCTGGTCCGAGGGAGACCGCGTCGTGCCGTCCGCGGGCCGGCCCTGCTTTGCGTGCCGCAACTGCCGCCGCGGGGACCTCACGAACTGTCTGAGCATCCAGCTGATGGCGTTCGCCTACGACGGCGCGTGGGCCGAATACACGGTGGCGCAGGCGGGGGGACTGACCCGCATCCCGGACAACGTTCCGTTCGAGCAGGCGGCCATCCTCGCCGACGCGGTGTCGACGCCGTTCGGCGCGGTCGTGCGCACCGGCAAGGTGGTGGTCGGGGAGACCGTCGGCGTGTGGGGCGTGGGTGGAGTCGGCACCCACATCGTGCAGCTGGCGCGCCTGGTCGGAGCTGTCCCCGTGATCGCGTTCGACATCAATCCCGCTGTGCGGGAACGTGCCCTGGAGCTCGGGGCCGATTACGCATTCGACTCCCGGGACGAGAACCTGAAGGAGAAGGTCGCCGACGCGACGGGCGGCCGGATGCTCGACGTCGCGTTCGACGCGGCCGGACTGACAGTGACGTTCGAGCAGGCACTCGACTGCCTGACGGTGGGAGGCCGACTCGTGGCGGTCGGGCTGAGCGCCCAGGAGGCCTCGGTGGGCACCACCGCGCAGTTCGGACTGTCCCAGAAGCAGGTACTCGGCCACCTCGGCTACAAGAACGTGGACATCGAAACCCTCGCCGAACTGGTGTCCCGTGGCCGCCTCGACCTGTCACGGTCGATCAGCGAGATCATCCCGCTCGAGGACGTCGCAAAGGGCATCGAGAAGCTCGCGAACCACGAGGGAGACCCCATCCGGATCCTCGTCAAACCCTGACACCGGCAGGTGCCGGGATTCGGCTCACTGGGACCTGTCGGTGCCCCGCTGTACCGTCGGGCCATGGGATATGAATTTCAAGTCACAGTGGACTCGGAGAACCCGCATACCCTGGCCAAATGGTGGGCGCAGACGCTCGGCTGGGAGGTGGAGCCGAGCAACGAGGAGTTCATCCGCGGGCTCGTCCAGGCCGGCCACGCGCAGGAGTCCGACACCATGGAGTTCGAGGGTGTCCTGGTCTGGCGGGAGGGCCAGGCCATCCGCGATCCGGAGCACCCGGAGCGCCCGCGCGTGCTGTTCCAGCTGGTTCCCGAACGGAAGACGGTGAAGAACCGGCTCCACCTGGACATCAGGGTCGGCGACGCCCGCTACGAGGTCGCCGAGAAGCTGGAGCAGTCCGGCGCCACCGTGCTGCACCGCGGCCGCCAGGGACCGAGCGAGTGGGTCACGATGGCAGACCCCGAGGGCAACGAGTTCTGCGTCAGCTGACGCGCTGTCACGCTCCGCGGTAGGAACTCGGGGTGCTGCCGGTCCAGCGTTTGAAGGCGCGACGGAACGCGCTGGGCTCGGAGAAGCCGAGTCGCGCCGACAGGTCCTCCACGGTCTCGCCTCGTCGGAGCCCGGCCACGGCGGCGTCGCGGAGCACTTCCTCGCGCAGCTGATTCAGCGACGTCCCCTCCTGCCGGAGCAGGCGGCGCAGGTGGGGGACGCTGATCGACAGCATCTCCGCGATGTCCTCGGCCGTCGACGTCCGGCCTTTCATGCCCAGCTCGAGGACCCGGCGCACCTGCGCCGACGCCGTGCTGTCGTAGTCACGCTCCGACATCAGCAGCGTCGGTGACTCTCGGAGGTAGTCCTCGAGCGTCTCCTCGGTCTGGATGATGGGCGCCCGCATGACGGCGTTGTCGAATTCGACTGCGGGAAGGTCGGAATCGAATGTCACGGGGACACCGAAGATGTGATCGTAGTTCTCGGCGAGGTGCGGCAGCGGCGCCGGATACGGCAGTTCCACTGCCAGCAACCGGACCCTCTTGCCCACGAGCCACGCCGCGAAACGATGAAGCAGGATCAGCAGGAAATCGGTGGTCACCCGCGTCGCCTCGAGCGACGACTGCACGTCCTCGGTGGACCGTTCGGCCGCGGCCGGGCGGATGTCGATGGTCATCCGGGTTCCGCCGTTGACACCGGGACCGATGTGCAGCGCGGGCAGCGACGGCAGGGCGCGCAGGATGTCGGCCATCCGCTCGAGAGCGGCGGACAGATCCGCGGTGTGGATCAGCGCGAGGCAGACGAGCCGAAACGTGCCGCGGGGGACCGGGGCCGGCCCGAGCCCGAACAATTCGTCGCCCGTGATCTGCCAGACCGCCTGGGTGAACGCGGTGACCTGGGTCGGCGTCAACCGGGCCAGCGGATCCTCCAGCGACGCCGTCGTGATTCCCGCCGCCGACAGCGCGGGGGAGAGATCGACCCCACTGCGCGCCGACAGCTCGAGCGATCGCCGGACGAAGTCGGCGGGGATGGTGCGGGCAGTCACGATCCGGGCTCCCCGAGGGTCCGGAGCCGCCGCGCCGCCTCCTCGAGCACGTGGTCCTGCTTGCAGAACGCGAACCGCACCAGCGGGTTCCACGGCTGCGGATGGTCGGTGAACACACTGACCGGCACCGCGGCCACGCCGATGCGCTCCGGGAGCCTGCGGCAGAAGTCGATGCCGTCGCGTTCGCCGATCGCGGTGATGTCGGCGCACAGGTAGTACGTGCCGCCGCCCGAATGGACCTCCAGACCGGACGCGACGAGCGCGTCGTAGAGCACGTCCCGCTTGGCCTGCAGACTGTCCCGCAGCTCTTTCACCCACTGCTGCTCGTGGCTCAGCGCATGCGCCACCGCGGGTTGGAACGGTCCGCCGCCGACGAAGGACATGTACTGCTTCGCGGTCCGGACGGCGTCGATCAGTTCCGCCGGACCGCACGCCCAGCCGATCTTCCACCCGGTGACGTTGAACGTCTTGGCGGCGCTCGACACCGAGACGGTCCGTTCGTACATTCCCGGCAGAGTGGCCAGGGCGGTGTGCGTTCGGCCGTCGAAGACCAGGTGTTCGTACACCTCGTCGCTGAGAACCAGCAGGTCGTGCTCGCAGGCCAGCTCCGCGACGGCGGCGATCTCCTCCGGGGTGAACACGGTGCCGGTCGGATTGTGCGGGGTGTTGATCACCAGCATCCGGGTCTTCGGTGTGATCGCGGCTCGCAGAGCGTCGAGGTCGACGAGGAACTTCGTGCCGGAGCGGGCGAGCGGCACGCTGCGTCGCACCGCTCCCGCCAGCGCGACCGACGCTGCGTAGGAGTCGTAGTACGGCTCGATCAGCACCACTTCTTCACCCGGTTCGACCAGCCCCAGAATGGCGGCGCTGATGGCCTCGGTGGCGCCGACGGTGACCAGCACCTCCGAGTCGGGGTCGTGGTCGAGCCCGTACCGGGCCAGGCGGTCGGCCGCGACAGCGTGTCGGAGCACGGGCATGCCGGGGCCGGGTGGGTACTGGTTGAGCCCGTCCGCGATGGCTCGGCGCGCGGTGTCGAGCATGGACGCGGGACCGTCGGTGTCGGGGAAACCCTGGCCGAGGTTGATGGCGTCGTGGCGCACGGCGAGCGCCGTCATCTCGGCAAAGATGGTGGACGCGAACGGCTGCAAGCGCTGGACGGTGCGGTTGCGCGGCGTTGCGGGCATTACTGCAGCGTAGTCGGTGTGGCGGCGAGGGTTGCACAGGGCCGCGTCACGTTCTGCGGGGCTGTCTCGTCTTCTCTGTAGACGGCGCGCGAAGGGCGCCCGGTGACGATGGAGGACGCAATGCCCCGCATTCCCGCAGTGGCCCCGGCGGACGCGAGCCCGCTGGTGAAGGTCGCCTACAAATATGCTGCCCACAAGTTCGACGAGGTGCCCGAGCCGTTCACCGTGCTCGCCCATCACCGCAAGCTGTTCGTCGCGTCGGCCCGGCACGAGCTGGCGGTGCAGAAGGCGTCGACCGTGCTTCCCGCGAACGTGCGGGAGATCGCCGTCTACCGCGTGGCGTGGACGATCGGCTGCTCGTGGTGCGTGGACTTCGGCACGATGCTGCAACGCCTCGACGGCCTCGACGTGGAGCGGCTCCAGCACATCGCCGATTACGCCGACTCGCCCGCGTACAGCGAGGACGAGCGCGCGGCCATCGCATACGCCGACGCGATGACGGCGACGCCCACCACGGTCACCGACGAACAGGTGGCAGACCTCGAGCGCCGGTTCGGCCGGGCCGGTGTCGTCGAACTGTCCTACCAGATCGGCATCGAGAACATGCGCGCCCGGATGTACTCGGCGCTGGGCATCACGGAGCAGGGTTTCGGCACCGATTCGTGCCGGGTGCCGTGGGCCGACGACGCCGCGGTCACGAAGGAAGGCCCGGGAGCCTGATCCCGCCGAACTTCTCCGGATTGGCGATGTCGTACGCCGCGTAGACGAGTCCGTCCCGGACGGTGAACCCACCCACTCGCGGCGGCGAGCTGCGGTGGGCCTCGTCGCCGGTGAGTGCGGCACTGAAGAAGCCCAGCTGGCCGTTGACCAGGACCGGCTGCATGACGGTGAACACCGCCGGCCCGTACCGTTCGATGAGACCGAGGAAGAAGCGGGCGAACTTGTCCGCGCCGCGGATGACGTTGACGGCGGTGCTCGTGGTGCCGTTGGCGTCGCCGATGACGAGGGCATCCGGGTGCAGCGCCGCGACCACCGCGTCGAGGTCGCCGGCGGCGAGTGCCTCGAGCAGTCGCTGCACGGCGAGCGCATGCTCCTCGTCGGGAACGGCGGGTGTGGTTGCGGCAGCGGCCTTGCGGGCCCGCGACGCGAGCTGACGCGCCGCGGGCGTCTCGATTCCGAGAATCCCGGCTACCTCGTCGAACGGCACCCCGAAACCGTCGTGCAGCACGAACGCAACCCGTTGCGCAGGGGTGAGCGTGTCGAGCACGATCAGCGCGGCGAGGCGGTTGTCCTCGTCCCGGACGACCGCTTCCAGCGGGTCCGGCTCGGCTGACGGCGACAGTCCGGTGACGATGGGTTCCGGAAGCCATTGGCCGACATACTGTTCCCTCCGCACCGCGGCCGACCGCAACCGGTCGAGGCAGATCCGCCCGACCACCGTCGTGAGCCACGGCCGGAGGTCGCGGATGTTCGCGGCGTCCGCGTCGTCGAGTCGTAGCCACGACTCCTGCACGGCGTCCTCCGCGTCGCTGACGCTTCCCGTCAGCCGGTACGCTACGGAGAGCAGATGCGGCCGGTGGGACTCGAATTCGTCTACCAGCGTCGCAGTGGGCATGCCGATATCCTACGTGCGGTCCAGACATAAAATCCGTCGTGTGCGTAACCGTTGACCCTGGTGGTGGGTCCGGACGTATGGTGTGGCGACCACACCACGTCCAGGGAGTCTGCCATGTTCCAGTGTTTCGGCTGTCGTAGCTGACCTGGCTTTTTCGCACCCCTTTTTCTTCTGCACGTCCTGCTCACCCGTCCGGCGTCCGCCGGGCGGGTTCGGGAGTGCGCTCGCAGGACCCGCCGCTTCGTCGTGGGCGGGCATCACACACTAGGAAGACCTTCGATGATTCGTCCACGTTTCGCGCGGACTCTGGCCGCAGCGGCCGCCCTTCTCACATTCACCAGCCTTGCTGTCGCGTGCTCCGGTTCCGAGACCACCACGACAGCCGACGGAAAGACGGTGTTGCGCTACGAGGGGACCACGGGACAGGTCTCGTTCCCGGAACTCGCGGCCGACCTGGGCTACTACCAGAAGGTCGAACTGAACTGGATCGGCGACACCACCAGTGGGCCGCAGAGCATCCAGAATGCCGCCACGGGGCAGACCGACTTCGGTGGCGCGTTCAACGGTGCGGTGTTGAAGCTGGCCGCGGCCGATTCGCCGATCACGTCCGTCATCGGCTACTACGGCTCCGACAAGGAGACGTTCAACGGGTACTACGTGCTCGACGGAAGCCCGATCACGTCGGCACGTGACCTGATCGGCAAGAAGGTCGGGATGAACACGCTCGGCGCGCACCACGAGTTCCTCGTGCGTGAGTGGCTGGCGCGGGAGGGCCTGACCCCCGACGAGATCAAGCAGGTCGAGTTGACCGTCGTTCCGCCGGTGAACACCGAACAGGCGCTGCGGCAGGGTCAGATCGACGTCGGCACGCTCGGAAGCGTGTTCCGCGACAAGGCGGTCGAACGCGGCGGCATCCGCCCGCTGTTCACCGACGAATCCATCTTCGGTTCCTTCACCTACGGTTCGCTGCTGTTCCGCGACGACTTCATCGCGAAGAACAAGGACGCCGTCGCGGACTTCGTGCAGGGCACGGCACGCGCGATCCGCTGGACCCAGACGACTCCGCGCGACGACGTGATCGCGAAGTACAAGGACATCATCACCAAGCGCGGCCGCAACGAGACCACCGACCTCGTCGACTACTGGAAGACGCCGGGTGTGGCGGGTCCCGGTGGCGTGATCACCGACAAGGAGATTCAGACCTGGATCGACTGGCTGGTCCGCAACGGGGAACTCGAGGACGGCAAGCTCACGCCCGCCGACGTCTACACCAACGAGTACAACCCGTACGCCAACGGCACGTACCCCGCCGACAGCGGCCCCGACGGACAAGCGCTGGCCGCCAAGTGAACTCCACCCCAGATCCCCACGAGAAGAAAGTGATGTCGATGTCCCACTTCCGGCGCGGCGCCGTGCGCGCCCTCGCGGCAACCGCAGCACTGTTCACGCTGGCCTCGGGAGTGGCGGGGTGCGCCGGCTCGTCGGAGACCGCCACCATCGAGGACGGGAGGACGGTCCTGCGTTACCAGGGGTGGGCCGGGGACGTGGGATTCCACGAGCTCGCCGAGGACCTAGGGTATTACGACAAGATCACGCTCGAATGGGTCGGCGACACCACCAGCGGCCCGCAGGACATCCAGTCGGCGGCCACCGGTGACATCGAGTTCGGCTCGGCGTTCAACGGAGCCGTCGTCAAACTCAATGCCGCCGGGGCACCGATCACGTCGGTGCTGAGTTCCTACGGCGCGGACGCCGGCGAGTACACGGGATACTTCGTGCTGGACGGCAGCCCCATTCGCTCGGCGCGCGACCTGATCGGCAAGAAGGTCGGGATGAACACGCTCGGTGCGCACCACGAGTTCCTGGTCCGGGAGTGGCTGGCCCAGCAGGGGTTGACCCAGGACGAGATCAAACAGGTGGAGCTGACCGTGGTTCCGCCGGTGAACAACGAAACGGCCCTGCGCGAAGGTCAGATCGACGTGGCCGCCATCAACGGCATCTTCCGCGAAACAGCCCAGGAGCGTGGGGGTATCCGGCCGCTGTTCACGGACCGGGATCTGTTCGGCGCATTCAGCTACGGAACCTACGTGGTGCGCGACGACTTCCTGGCGAAGAACAAGGACGCCGTTGCGGACTTCGTGCAGGGCACGGCCCGGGCCATCCGATGGACCCAGGTGACTCCGCGTGAGGAGGTCGTCGCACGGTTCAAGAGCATCATCGACAAGCGTGGCCGCAACGAGAGCGACGAGGCCATCGACTACTGGCGCAGCTCCGGGATTCCTGTCGCCGGGGCCGTGATCCAGGAGAAGGAACTGCAGACCTGGATCGACTGGCTCGTCCGCAACGGTGAGCTCGACGAGGGCAAGTTGACCGCAACCGACCTCTACACCAACGAATTCAACCCGTACGCCAACGGCACGTTCCAGCCCGAGAGCGGGCCCGACGGAGAAGTACTGGAAGGACAGAAATGAGCACCACCGCCTCGAACCCCGATCGGGTTCAGACGCCCAAGCTCCGCCTCGAGCACGTCACCAAACAGTTCGACGTGCGAGGGTCCAAGGACAAGTTCACCGCGATCGAGGACATCGACATCGATCTCGCAGACGGCGAATTCCTCGTCCTCGTCGGGCCGAGTGGTTGCGGGAAGTCCACGCTGCTCGACCTGCTCGGCGGACTCAGCACCCCCACGTCGGGCCGGATCCTGCTCGACGGGCAGCCGGTGACCGGGCCCGGTCTCGACCGCGGAATCGTCTTCCAGCAGTACGCACTCCTGCCGTGGCGGACGGCCCGGCACAACATCGAATTCGGGCTCGAGGCCAAGGGACTGCCCAAGAAGGAACGGCGCGAACTGGCCGAGCACTACCTCGAGCTCGTCGGCTTGAAGGGCTTCGGCGACCGGTACCCGCACGAGCTGTCGGGCGGCATGAAGCAGCGCGTCGCGATCGCCCGCAGCCTCGCGTTCGATCCCGAGGTGCTGCTGATGGACGAGCCGTTCGCGGCGCTCGACGCGCAGACCCGTGAGTCGCTGCAGGACGAACTGCTACGCATCTGGAAGGCCACCGGCAAGACCATCCTGTTCATCACGCACGGCATCGACGAGGCCATCTACCTCGGGCAGCGGGTCGCCGTCCTGACGTCGCGGCCCGGCCGGGTGAAGACGTTCGTGGATATCGACATCGACCGCAGCGGCGAGGACGTCCGGTCCAACGAGCAGTTCCGGCACTACCGCCACCGCATCTGGACGCTGCTGCACGGCGAAGTGGAGCGTGCACAGGTAATCGAGAAGGAGGAAGCACATGTCTAGCGCACTCGCGTCACCGGAAGCTCCCGTCGCAATCGATCGACCCGGGACCTCGGCTCCGTCGCCCGCTTCCACCCCGCCGCAGCCGGGTGCTGTCCAGCGTGCCGGTGCGGCACTGCGTCCGATCGCCTGGCGGATCCTCAAGCCGTCCGTCGCGATCGTCGCCTTCCTGGCACTGTGGGAGATCGCTCCGCGGGTCGGTCTCGTCGACGAGGTGTTCCTTCCCCCGTTCACCACGGTGGTCGAGGCATTCTTCGATCTGCTCAAGAGCGGTGAGCTGTGGCAGCACGTGTCCGCCAGCCTCTCCCGCGCCCTGATCGGATTCTTCGTGGCGGTCGTGATCGCGATCCCGCTGGGCATCGCGATCGCCTGGTACCGCCCGGTGTCGGACTTCCTGAACCCGATCCTGGAGCTGTTCCGCAACACGGCGGCGCTGGCGTTGCTCCCCGTGTTCATCCTGATCCTCGGCATCGGTGAGGAGTCCAAGATCGCCCTGGTGATCTACGCGTGCACCTTCCCGATCCTGCTGAACACGATCTCCGGTGTGCGCACCGTCGACCCGTTGCTGATCAAGTCGGCGTCCTCGCTGGGACTGTCGCCCGTGCGCCTGTTCCAGAAGGTCGTGCTGCCCGCCGCCGTTCCCACCATCTTCACCGGAATCCGCATGGCGGCGGCGTCGTCGATCCTCGTGCTGATCGCCGCCGAGATGGTCGGGGCCAAGGCAGGCCTCGGCTACCTGATCACCGCCTCCCAGTTCAACTTCCAGATCCCCAACATGTATGCGGGCATCGTCGCGATCTCTGTTCTCGGGCTGACGCTCAACGCCGTTCTCGTACTGATCGAACGCAGGCTGTCCCGCTGGCGGGTCTAGTCACTTACCGGAAAAGAAACTCCACATGTCACAGGATTCCCAGTTCCACCTCAACGCCTTTCTCATGGGTGTGGGACATCACGAGGCGGCGTGGCGCCATCCCCGCACCGAGGCGCACCGCGTTCTGGACGTCGCACACTTCCAGGAACTCGGCCGGATCGCGGAGCGGGGCAAGCTCGATTCCGTGTTCTTCGCGGACGGTCTCGCCGTCGGACCGCGGATCAAGCACAACACGCAGGCGATCTTCGAGCCCGTCACGTTGCTGTCGGCGATCGCCGTCGCCACCGAACACGTGGGACTGATCGCCACGGCCTCCACGAGCTACTCCGACCCGTACAACCTGGCACGCAAGTTCACGTCGCTCGACCACATCAGCGGCGGCCGGGCAGGGTGGAACATCGTGACTTCGGCCGGTGCGGACGAGGCGGCGAACTTCGGCGTCGACGGCATCCCCGCCCACAGCGGACGGTACGAGCGCGCAGAGGAATTCGTCGACGTCACGCTCGCCCTGTGGGACAGCTGGGAGGACGGCGCGGTGGTGCTCGACCCGGAGACCGGCGTGTTCGCCGACCCCGGCAAGGTCCACACCATCGACCACGACGGGCCGCGGTTCCGGGTCAAGGGGCCGCTCAACTCGCCGAGGTCCGCCCAGGGGCGGCCGCTGCTGGTGCAGGCCGGCTCGTCCGAGAGCGGCAAGGAGTTCGCCGCGCGGTACGCCGAGGCCGTCTTCACCGCACAGCGCACCCTGGAGCAGGGTCAGGAGTTCTACCGCGACCTCGAGGCGCGTGTCGTCAAGCACGGCCGCAATGCCGGCGACCTGAAGGTGCTCCCCGGCATCGTGCCGTTCATCGCGGACACCGAGGAGGAGGCGAAGGCGCTCGAGCAGTCGTTCACCGACCTGATCTCGCCCGAGTACTCGCTGCGGCAGCTGTCCACGATGCTCGGTGTCGACCTCACGAAGCATTCCCTCGACGCCCCGCTTCCGCCGCTTCCGCCGCTGGACGAGATCCATGGCAACAAGAGCCGCTACCAGCTGGTGAAGGATCTCGCCGCGGACGGTTCGCTCACCGTCCGGCAGCTGATCGGGCTGCTCGGTGGCGGACGCGGGCACCGCACGTTCGCCGGCACGCCCGAACAGGTGGCCGACGAACTGCAGACGTGGTTCGAGCAGGGCGCGGCCGACGGTTTCAACATCATGCCGCCCTACCTGCCCGGCGGACTGGACGACTTCGTCGACCGTGTCGTCCCGATCCTGCAGCAGCGCGGACTGTTCCGGACGGAGTACACCGCGACCACCCTGCGCGGTCACTACGGTCTCACGGACGTCGGTAACCGGTTCGCGGGCGCGGTCGACGAAGCGAGCGCATGAGCGGCGAGACCGGTCTGAAACCTCTCGTCACCACCGTCTTCGTCCCCGCCGCGATCTTCGGCATCGGCCAGGGGGCCGCCGCCCCGGTTATGGCACTGACGGCCCGCGAACTGGGTGCGTCCGTGGCCGTGTCCGGGCTGATCGTCGCGGTCGTCGGGCTCGGCGCCGTCCTGGGCGACCTGCCCGCGGGCCGGATCGTCGCCAGGTTCGGGGAGCGGCGGTCCATCATCGGCGGCAGTACCGTCGGCGCCGCCGGAGTGCTGGTCTGTCTGCTCGCGCAGACACCGTGGATGCTGGGTGTGGGCGCACTGCTGACCGGGCTCGCCAACGCCGTGTGGGGGCTGGCCCGCCAGAGCTACCTGGCCGACGCCGTGCCGATCGGGCTGCGCGCCCGGGCGATGTCGTCGTTCGCGGCGATGTGGCGGCTCGGCTTCTTCGTGGGACCGCTGCTCGGTGCCGCCGTGATCCTTGTGGTCGGCGCCCGGGGCGGATTCATGGTGCAGTTCGTCGGCGTCGTGCTGTCCGGATGGCTGATGTCGAGAGTCCCCGACCCGCCGAGGCGCCCCGCAGGCACCGCCGGTACCCACGCGACGCTGCCGTCGATTGTGCGCCGGCACCGGAAGTTGCTGGCCACGCTCGGCGCCGGGTCGCTCCTGATGGGGGCGGCCCGCGCCTCGCGGGAGGCGGTGCTGCCACTGTGGGCTGCCCATCTCGGACTCGATGCCGCCCAGGTCAGTCTCGTCTTCGGAGTCGGAGCGGCGGTCGATCTGCTGTGCTCGTATCCGGCCGGACACTTCATGGACCGGTACGGCCGCCGGTTCATCGCGGTGCCGTCGCTTCTGGTGATCGGGGCGTCCTGCCTGGCGTTGCCGTTTTCGCACGACCTCCTGTCGATCGGTGTCGTCGCTGTCCTGATGGGAATCGGCAACGGGCTCGGCAACGGCGTGATCATGACGCTCGGCGCCGACATCTCCCCACCGGCGACGCGCGCCGAATTCCTCGCCGCCTGGCGGCTCACCCACGACACCGGCATGTTCGCCGGACCCTTCGGCGTCGGCACGCTCGCCGCGGTGGTTCCGCTCGGGGCTGCCGTCGCCGCGATCGGGGCAGCGGCGCTGGTCGGCGCCGGACTCCTGTTCCGGTTCATCCCGGTCTATTCCCCGTGGCCACCGCCGACCGCGTCGGAGCCCGGTTCCTCACCGCTCGAAAAACAGGAAGCATAGGTACATTCGTTTCATGCGCTTCGGATTGTTCGTTCCTCAAGGTTGGCGACTGGATCTCGTCGGAATCGATCCCTCGGATCAGTGGTCGGTGATGCGCGACTTCGCGTTGCGCGCCGATCAGGGTTCGTCCTGGGATTCGCTGTGGGTCTACGACCACTTCCATACCGTCCCGGCACCGACGGAGGAGGCCACGCACGAGGCGTGGACCCTCATGTCCGCGTTCGCGGCGGTCACCTCGCGGGTGCGTCTCGGCCAGATGTGTACGGCGATGAGCTACCGCAACCCCGCCTACCTCGCGAAGGTCGCCGCCACCACCGACCTCATCTCGGGCGGACGCGTCGAGATGGGCATCGGCGGCGGCTGGTACGAGCACGAGTGGAAAGCGTACGGATACGGATTCCCCTCCGCCGGTGTGCGTCTCGGCCGACTCGACGAGGGCGTGCAGATCATGCGTCAGGCCTGGACCAACGGCACCGCGACCCTCGAAGGCAAGCACTACCAGGTCGACGGAGCCATCGTCCGCCCACTTCCGTTGCAGGAAGGCGGCATTCCACTGTGGATCGCCGGCGGCGGCGAGAAGGTGACGTTGAAGATCGCGGCAAAGTACGCGCAGTACACCAACTTCGACGGCACACCCGAGGGCTTCGCGCAGAAATCCGAGATCCTGCGGAAGCACTGCGACACCGTCGGCACCGACTTCGACGCCATCACCCGCTCGGCCAACTACAACGTCGCGATCGGCACCACCGAGGCGGAGGTCGAGCAGCGGTTGCTCACCCTGAAGGACCGGCTCACCCCCCACGTCGGCGCCGAGGCCGCCGAGGGTGCGCTGGGAGCCTTCCGCGGAATGCCCGGCGTGGGAACGCCGGAGCAGATCGTCGAGAAGCTGTCGGTGCTGAAGGAGCAGGGCATGTCCTACGGCATCTTCTACTTCCCCGAAGCCGCGTACGACACCTCGGGCATCGAACTGTTCGAGAACGAAGTGCTGCCCGCGCTGCGTTGATCAGCGGACCGCGTTACCGGGCATAGAGTGGCGGGCATGTTCGTCGTCACCCTCGCCGCCGACAACGTGTGGCTGAGCCCGCCGGTCGTCACCGACGTCGACGAGATCTGCGCGGCATGCAGCGACGCGTCGATAGCCGAGTGGACGACGATGCCCGCGCCGTACGGCCGCTCGGACGCCGAGCAGTTCGTGCGGCAGACGGTGCCGTCCGGCTGGGCCGACCGCAGTCCCACCTGGGCGCTGCGCGAACGCGAGGACGGTCCCGTGCTGGGGATGATCGGACTGATGGCTCGGGACGTGACGGCGGCGGAGATCGGATACTGGCTGTCGCCGGCGGCACGGTCGCGGGGTCTCATGACGACCGCGGTGAACCTGGTGTGCGATTTCGCGTTCCGGCCGGACAGCCTGGGGCTAGAACGCATCGAATGGCGCGCGTTCGTCGGCAATCTCGACTCGGCGGCGGTCGCCCGCCGGGTGGGCTTCCGGTTCGAGGGCATCCAGCGCGCCGGGCTCGTGCAGCGCGGCGTCCGGCGCGATTCGTGGGTGGCCGCCCTGCTCGCAGGCGACCCGCGGCAACCGGCCGAAGGCTGGCCCGACTAGCGGCCGATCAGCGCAGGCCCTCCGGAAGGTCGTGCTCGGACACCGCGACTCGCTGCTCGGGGCTGGTCCGGATCTGCTCGGACTCGGGGATCCGGCTCTGCAGGAAATCCCATTCGACCTGATCGATGGCGTCCTCCGCGCGGGAACGCACGGCCGCGTCGCGGGTGCCCCACGCGATCGGCATCGGGCTGACCATCTCCCACGTGTCGGCGTCGTTGCGGGTGCTGCGGTCGTTCAGGAGTGCGACGGACGGCACCCTGTCGCCCACCCGCTGCTTCTGACCGGTCCGGATCGGAACGTTGCGAGTGACGAGGGCGTACGACGCCCGGCCCGCCGAGGGCTTCGCGACGTCGATCAGCGACAGCAGGGTGACCGCGCGGGGATGGACCTCCGAGACGACCGCAGGCACCAGCGGGCTCTTCGCGTACAACTCCTCGATGCTGCCGACCTTCTTCGGCACCCAGAACGCCACCCACACGGACGTCAGCGCGGCGATCGCCACGACGACACCGAGGATGATCGACCAGGGGTGGGCGAGCAGGATCAGACCGGCAGCGGCGGCCGCGAACAGCAGCGCCACCACGATCGCCGACACCTGCAGGCGTCGCATGTCGGCGAACGTCTGGTTGACAGACTTCGCGTAGGGCCGGTCGACGGTGAACTCGAAATGTCGCACGGCCCCAGCTTAGAGGCCCCGGTCCGGTGGCAGGCGGTCACCCGATGGCCGGGCCCAGCAGGTCGTCCGCGTCGGTGATCCGGTACGCGTACCCCTGCTCGGCGAGGAAGCGCTGCCGGTGGGCGGCGTACTCGGCGTCGAGCGTGTCGCGTGCCACCACCGAGTAGAAGTGGGCCTGGCCGCCGTCGTGCTTGGGTCGCAGCAGGCGGCCCAGACGCTGAGCCTCCTCCTGGCGAGAACCGAACGTACCCGAAACCTGAACGGCGACAGACGCTTCCGGCAGGTCGATCGAGAAGTTCGCGACCTTGCTGACGACCAGCGTCTGGATCTCGCCCGCCCGGAAACGGTCGAACAGTTCCTCCCGCTCCTTGTTCTTGGTCGACCCCTTGATGACCGGGGCGTTCAACGCCTCACCCAGTTCGTCGAGCTGGTCGAGGTACGCGCCGATGATCAACGTCGGTGCGTCGGTGTGCCGTTCCAGGATCGACTTCACCACCGCGATCTTGGTGTGCGCGGTGGAACACAGCTTGTACCGCTCATCGGGTTCGGCGACCGCGTACGACATCCGTTCGGCGTCCGTCAGCGTCACCCGCACCTCCACGCAGTCGGCGGGCGCGATCCACCCCTGCGCCTCGATGTCCTTCCACGGCGCGTCGTACCGCTTGGGTCCGATCAGCGAGAACACGTCGCCCTCACGGCCGTCCTCGCGCACCAGGGTGGCGGTGAGGCCGAGGCGTCGACGGGACTGCAGGTCGGCGGTCATGCGGAACACCGGTGCGGGCAGGAGGTGCACCTCGTCGTAGATCACGAGACCCCAGTCGCGGGAATCGAACAGTTCCAGATGCTTGTATTCGCCCTTGGTGCGCCGGGTGATCACCTGGTACGTGGCGATCGTGACCGGACGGATCTCCTTGCGCTCGCCCGAGTACTCGCCGATCTCCTCCTCGGTGAGCGACGTGCGCGCGATCAGCTCGCGCTTCCACTGCCGTCCCGCGACCGTGTTCGTCACCAGGATCAACGTGGTGGCCTTCGCCTTGGCCATCGCCGCCGCACCGACCATCGTCTTACCCGCACCACAGGGCAGGACGACGACGCCGGACCCGCCCGCCCAGAACGAGTCGGCGGCCATCTCCTGATAGTCGCGCAGGTGCCACTGGCCGTCCGCGGACCCGGGGGACGTGCCGTCGAAGTCCAGGTCGATGGCGTGCGCCTCGCCGTCGACGTACCCGGCAAGATCCTCCGCCGGCCAGCCGACCTTGAGCAGCAACTGCTTGAGACGGCCGCGCTCGCTCGGGTGGACCACGACCGTGTCGTCGTCGACCCGGGCACCGAGCATCGGGGCGATCTTCTTGTGCCGGGTCACCTCGGTGAGGACCGCGCGGTCCAGGCTGACCAGCGTCAGACCGTGGGCCGGGTTCTTCACCAGCTGCAGCCGCCCGTACCGGGCCATCGTGTCGACGATGTCGACCAGCAGCGGCTGGGGCACCGCGTACCGGGAGAAGTTGACCAGCGCATCGACCACCTGCTCGGCGTCGTGTCCGGCGGCGCGCGCGTTCCACAAGGCCAGCGGGGTGATCCGGTAGGTGTGGACGTGTTCGGGCGCGCGCTCGAGTTCCGCGAACGGCGCGATCGCCTGGCGGGCGTCGTTCGCGCGTTCGTGATCGACCTCCAACAGCAGGGTCTTGTCGGATTGGACGATCAACGGTCCGTCGGTCACGGAAGCCTCCTCGAAAATGCGGTGCCGGATGTAGCCAGCCTGTCCATTGTCCTGATCTGAGCGACACCGCGCCACGTCGCAGCCTCCGACGCGGCGCGATACCTGCACATCCGCGGCGGTCGGGGCCTAAATTGAGGTGCAGCCGGATGGATCGACCCAGAGACGAGGCTCGCGATGACCCAGCCCCCCGACGACCCCAACCGTCCCGATCCGAACGTCCCCGGCGAACCGCCGAACAACCCGCAGCAACCGTACCCGCAAGGTGGGCCGCAGCAGCCCTACCAGCAGGGGCAGTACCCGCAGCAGCCGTACCCGCAGGGGCAGTACGGGCAGCAGCCCGGTCAGTACCCGCCGGGCCGGTACGGGCAGCAGCCCGGCCAGTATCCGCCCGGCCAGTACCCGCCGCCGCCGAAGAAATCGCGGAAGGGGTTGTTCATCACTCTCGGTGTCGTCGCCGTCGTGATTCTCGCCGCCATCGCCGCGTTCGGTGTGTTCGCCGTGAGGAGCGCCGACAAGAACGCTCTCGACGTCGGCGACTGCCTGTTCTTCGAATCCGCGTCGACGACCGCGGCCGACACCTCACACGAGAAGCGGGACTGCTCCGACAGCGAGGCCACGTACGAGGTGGCGCAGAAGAACGACGGCGACGTCCAGTGCGCGGAAGACTACTTCTCCTACACCCTCGTGAGCGAGGACGAGGGCGTGCAGACCACGCTCTGCCTCGTTCCGAACATGATCGAGGGGTCCTGCTACCTGCTCGAGGACGACGGCCGGATCGTGCCGTCCGACTGCACCGACACGCAGACCGTCAAGGTCGTCAGACGCGCGGACGGCGAGAACGACGAAACCCTGTGCAACGAGTTCGACACCGCATTCCCCATCGCGTTCTCCGAACCCGAGCGCACGTACTGCATCGAGGTCAATCTGGGTGGCTAGCGCCGCGTGAGTACTTGTTAACCGCGGGACGTTAGTAAGTACTCACAGGGAGTTAAATTCACGGGAATCGAGTCCGTTGAACTGCACGTTCCCCTTCGTTAGCGTTCGAGATCTACCGAGATCACTGCGCACGGGGAAGGTGGGAACGATGGCGCGAACCCAGCCCGACACCCGGCGTGGTGCCGGCCCTTCCGGCGCCAGCGCGGGCACGGTGCTGCGCACCGTCCTCGACCGCGGGCCGGTCGCGCGCAGCACGATCGCACGGGTCACCGGGCTCTCACCCGCGACGGTGACCACCGCCAGCGCACAGCTCGTCGAACGCGGTCTACTGCGGGAACTGCCGGAGATCTCGGGACCCACCGGTCTGGGACGGCCACACGTCCCGGTGGACCTCGACGACAGCCGTTTCGTCGTCTACGGCATCCATCTGGCGATGACCCACGTGACCACAGCGTTGCTCGACCTGCGCGGGCAGGTGCTGGCGCGATCCCGTGATCCGCACCTCGGGCTGGGACCGGCCGAGATCCTGCGGAACGCGGTGACGACCCTCGAGGCGCTGGCCGCCCGACACGGCGACGTATCCGTCCCGATCGGCGTCGGTTTCGCGGCCGGCGGCTGGATCGACTCGGAATCGGGTGTGGTGCCTGAGCATCCGATCCCGGGATGGAACGGGTACCCGGTCAGGGCGGATCTCGAGCACCGCACCGGTCTGGACGTCCGGATGGATTCGCACGCGCGCGCCCTCATCGACGCGGAGGTGTTGTTCGGGGAGCCGCGGGCGCGGGACAGCGTGGTGCAGCTCTTCGTCGGGAACGTGGTGGACGCCGCATTCGCGACCGGAGGCGTGGTCCACCACGGTCCTCGCGCGGCGGCAGGCGCGGTGGCGCACGTGCCCGTCGAGAACAGTGTCGAGGAGTGCACCTGCGGACGTACCGGATGCGTGCAGGCCACCCTGTCGGATCGGGTGCTGGTGCGCAGGGCGATGCAACTCGGCATCATCGAGCGGCCGATCTTCGGCGACCTTCTCGACGCGGGTCGACGTCGGCAGCCGGCGGCACTGGCACTGTTCGAGGAACGGGCGCACTCCGTGGGGGTGGTCGCAGCGCGTCTGCTCGACCTGTTCAATCCGGAGGTCCTGATCGTCTGCGACCAAGGCGTGAGCCGGATTCCGGGTTCTCTCGACACGGTTCGGCGAGCAGTCGGGGAGTCGTCGGCGACGTGTGACGACCCCTCACGGTCCGTGTTGTCCACCAGTTTTCCCCGGCGGGCACTGCCGTTATCCGCCGGCTCCGTGATCCTCGCGGAGCTCTACCGGGCGCCTCTCACCAGCTTCGTGCGGCCGTTGGCCGGCATATCGTGACGTGTATCACAGGTCCGGAGTTAATTCGGTGGGAAGCTATGTTGACGTCGATTGCACTGGATCGCAAGGATATTGGTGTGAACACCACCATGGCGGACAGCGTGCGTACATCCTCGTGTTGCTCCGAGTCCTGTTGTCGCCGCTCGCGACCGGGTCGCATCTGACGTCTCCGCGCTGACCTCGGCGGACGCTCGAAATACCTTTCTGTTCTTCCTTTCTCGCTCCATTGTGGCACTCGACCGACCACGTCCGGTGTGCCCGACCGGAGATCACATCCTTCGAAGGATCATTCATGTCCAGTTCACTCGTGTCTTCCGCCGGGTATCGCCGCCTCACACGCACCGCCTTCGCCGGCGTCGTGGCGCTCGGGCTCGCGTCCTGCACCTCCGGTTCCTCCGGCGGGCTGGCTCTCGATGACGCTGTGCCCGATCAGGTTCCGGAGGGAACCTCGCTCAGCGTGTCGATCAAGACCACCCGGCTTCAGCTCGAGGCGACCGATCAGCTCGCGGAACCCTCACCGTCGGCACCCTGATTGCCTTCGTGCTCTACGTCGAACTGTTCTTCGCTCCCGTGCAACAGCTTTCGCAGGTGTTCGACGGCTACCAGCAGGCGGTGATCGGACTCGGCCGACTGCGGGGTCTGATGCGGACACCGACCACCACGCCGCAGGCGGGCGAGCCGATCGTCCTCGACCGCCTCCAGGGCGGCATCGTGTTCGACGACGTCCATTTCGCGTACGAATCCGGCAAGGGAGAGGCGCTGCGAGGGGTGGCGCTTCGCATCGAACCGGGCGAGACGGTCGCCCTCGTCGGCCAGACCGGCGCGGGCAAGTCGACGGTGCTCAAGTTGCTCGCCCGGTTCTACGACCCCACCGACGGCGCGGTGCGGATCGACGGTATCGACACCCGGTCACTGGACCTCGCGTCGTTCCGGCAGCGACTCGGTGTCGTTCCGCAGGAGCCGCACCTGTTCGGCGCCACCGTCCGCGACGCCGTCGCCTACGGGCGCCCGGACGCGACCGACGCGGAGGTCGAGGCCGCCAGCCGAGCGGTCGGGGCCCCCCCAGATGGTGTCCCGGCTCGCCCTCGGCTACCTGCAGCCGATCGGGGAGCACGGGCGCAACCTGTCGGCCGGGCAACGTCAGTTGCTGGCCCTCGCCCGCGCCGAATTGGTGGACCCCGACATCCTGCTGCTGGACGAGGCCACGGCATCACTGGACCTGGCCACGGAGGAACGCGTCCGGCTCGCAACCGAGAACCTGTCCCGGCGGCGCACCGGTTGAGCACCGCGGCGCGAGCCTATGCGGCTTCGCCGCCCGTGAGTACTTATTAACCGCGGGACGTTAACAAGTACTCACGGGGCCGGAGGCCATGGTCAGGCGCCGATCGACGCCTTCATCATCGGCAACATGGCCCACAGCTGGTCCTGCCAGTAGCCCCAGCTGTGGGTTCCCGTCGCCGGAAAGTCGTAGTGCGCGGGGATGCCGAGGGTGTCGAGCCGCACCTGGAAGGCACGGTTCTGGGCCAGCGCGATGGCCTCGAGGCCCATGCCGGTTCCGACGTTGAACACGTCGATGGCGGATTGCGGCTGATCGTGCGGGCCGGGGAGGCCAGCGCCCGCCGAGATCCACATCGGCAGCCCGCGCATGAGGGGCGCCGCGACGAACGGGTCGTTGCGGAGCCACGCCGGATCCCACGGCGGGCCCCACATGCAGTCGGAGTTGTAGCCACCGGAGTCGAGCATCGCCAACCGGATCGCCTCACGCATGCCCGGCGCCGACAGGTTCAGATACCCCGACATCGAGCCCGCGAACGTGAACTGGTCGCGGTGGTAGGCGGCGAGGATCAACGCCGCGTTGCCGCCCATCGACAGCCCGGCGATGGCGTTGCTGGTACGGCTGATGCCGTAATTGTTCGCCAGGAAGTCGGGCAGGTTCTGCGTGAGGAACGACTCCCACTTGTACGTGTACGGCTGACCGTTGGTGTTGCTGGGCGCGTACCAGTCCGTGTAGAAGCTGGACTGTCCGCCGACCGGCTCGACGACCGTGATCCCGTGGTCGGACAGCCACGCGGCGTTGGTCTCGTGTTCCCACCCGCTGACGTCGTTGGTCGCGCGGAGGCCGTCGAGCAAATAGAGGGCCTTGTTGCTGCCGTTGTTCGCGAGCCACATCCGCACCTTGATCTGCCCGACCCCGCCGGGGGCGTCGACCCAGTGCTCGCGCAGACGGCTGTACGGGTCGGCGGAGGCCGTTCCGCCGCCGACGAGGACGAACGCCAGCGGCAGGATCACCACGGCAACCATGAGCCGGACGACGCCTCGTAACCAGCCATGTGACGGCTTCGTTGCTGTGCAAATCACGGTTCTGCCTCCTGGTAGTCGTCCCCGGCCAGGTACATACCAGCATCACGGTATTGCGCGCCCCGGAATTCCTGGGCGTTTGCGCAGAATCGTTATCTGACCCGTGAGTACTTGTTAACCGCCCGTGGTTGACAAGTACTCACGGGTCAGACGACGCGGGCGACGGACGTGATGCGGTGGAGGGTGAATCGCCGGACCGCGCCGCTCGCCGGATCGAACGCGTCGAGCTGACCGCCGCCGACACTCACGGGATCGACGATGCGGTGCGTCGCCACGCCCTGCGCGTCGACGTAACCGATCGTTACGCTCGTGCGTTCCCGCGCCGCGGCGTTGAGCAGGGCGATGGTCGCGGCGCTGCTGGCCCGCGACCCGTCGGACCGGACGCTGCCGGACCCCTTGGCCGACGCCGCCAGGTCACCGGCGCGGAGGGTCCGGACGACCGCGTCGAGCTGGGCGTCCGTGGCGACAGCCGGGGTGCGGCCCGCGGGAGCCTTGCGCCGGGTCAGGACCCGGGCGCCGCGGGGGCGCAGGTCGACCAGGGCGCCGGACGAGTCCTCGCCTGCGGGCGCGAAACCGGCCGCCCGCAGTTCGCCCAGCACTTCCCGGAGCGGTGCCTGCGACACCGCCACCGTCGGTGCCAACGCGCGCAGGGCCAGAGATGAAGCCACCGGCGACGCCAGGACCTCCGCGAGCAGTGTGGGGTCCTCGCAGCGGACGAACGACGCCGCGACGCCCGCCCGGAGCCGGCCGTGCCGTCTCGCGACGTCGTCGATCAGATACGACAGCGACTGCGGGACGGGTGTGCGTGACCGGGTCGCGAAGAGGCTGTGCAGTTCGGCTGCCGTCATCCCGACGTCGAGGGCGCGGCGGACGCTGTCTTCGCTGATCCGGTACATCGACGCCGCCCCGGCGGACTCGATGTCCGCGACCAGTGTGATCTGCTCCAGAAGATCGGGGGTCAGCGGGCCGGGGGCGACGACCGTCAGGTCGGCCTGGACGAGGACGTGGTCGACGGGTTCGGGCAGCGACGCGTGCATCTCGGCCTCGGCGTCGCCGCCGTGGAGCAGTGCGCGTCCGGGGGAACTGAGCGCGCCGCGGGCGACGAGTCCGAGCGTCGCGGCCTCGTCGAGGGTGCGTTCCACCGCGTGGACCCGCAGCCGGGCACCCCAGCGGGGGCGACGCCACGCCAGCAGCCGGCTGACCTCCGCGGGATCCGCCGAGTGGCCGCTGCCCAACTCCGCCAGCAGCCCGAGGATCGCCTGCCGGTCGCGCGGCGCGGACGGCGCGCGCACTTCCTCGGACAGGGCGGCGACCGGTTTGTCGTTGGCATCGCGCATGCCGATGAACCACGCCATGCGCGGCAGTTCCAGCCACGCGGCGGCCAGGGCGTGCCACCGCCGGGCGACCGGCGCAGTGAGCCAGTTGTCGACCGCGGTGGTCGGAGCCCAGTAGTTCTCCCCGCTGTCGGACGTCGGGGCCGGGTCCGGGGTGCCGCTCGCGATCAGTCCCGCGGCCGAGAGCAGCTCGACGAGTAGGCTCAGCCGGTTCTCGTCGATGCCGGACGTCTTGGCGATCCGCCGCAGTTCGCGGACACCGAGACCACCTGCCCGCAGCGCAGGCGCCGGCACCTCGCCGAGAGCCTTGACGACGTCCTCGCAGTGACGAACCAGTTCGAGCGCCTCACCTGCCGCGGCGGCGTTGATGTCGGCCGGCTTGTGCTTGCGGCCGGTCACGGTGGGCGCTGCCAGCGACGTGGGGTCGAAGACGGCCTCCCCGCGCAGGACCTGCCGCACCTGGTAGGGCAGTTCGACGGTTTCGTCGTCGATCCACCGCAGCAGCCCGGCGGCGAGGAGCCGCTGGACGGGACGGTCGGGGGGTGTTCCGGGAGCCGCGTCACGCGTCCGTCCGATCGAACTCGACTTCGACAGGGTCTCGAGGATGTCCCGCTCGACGCTCTGCAGTCCGGCCAGCGCGGCCGTGATCCCGGGTTCGTCGAGCGTCTCGACAGGCTCGGCGCTGCGCCCGACCCGCCACGGGATGGTGGCCACGACGGCGGGAACGATACGCAGCGACGTCTTGTCCCCCCAGACGATCCCCACGGACCGCAGGCCGTCCAGCGTCGCGTCGACGGTCTTCTTCGTCGCCCGCGAGCCCACCGCGTCCTGCAGGGTGGCCCGCGGCACGGCGACTTCGTCGGCCCGTTCGAGCGCCAGGAGCTCGAGGATGCCGAAGTCCAGGGACGTCAGGTTGTCGGCCGCGCGGGCCACCGATGCCCGCTGTTCGGCGCGGCCGGCGAGGACGACGATCGTGGCCGGCGGTGGAACCGCCAGGTCGGGGCGTTTGCGAAGCAGATCCGTCAGTTCGGCGTCGCTGCGCGCGGCCAGCCAGTCCGCGAGGGTCGCGGCGCCGCGGGACGAGGCTGCGGTGCCGTTGGTGCTCGCGGTGGTGTCGTCGGTGTCGGTCATCGACTATCAGATTAGAGACCTGGGCTGTACGTCGCCGAATGCTCCTGTCAAAATGGCACCGTGGCTAACAATTCGAAGAAGCAGTACGTGGATCCAGGGTGGCCCGAAACCGCCGATGGAGATAGCGCCGTGACCGAACTGTCGTCGAGCCGTGCGGGCGGATTGTCCCCGTTCGGCGAGGACACCGAGTTCCCGCTGCCGGCGGACTCACTGCCGTACGCGCATCCGCACACCGTGATCAACCGCTGACCCGACGACAGAAGAGGGGCCCTGCACCGGATCGGTGCAGGGCCCCTCTTCTGTGAATTGCGGGGGATTACTGCGGGAGCAGTCCCTTGTTCGCGTCGATGAGCTGCAGGATCTGGGGATCGATCGCGATGCCCTGAGCCTTGACGGCCTCGATCGCGCTGTCGACGGCACCGGCGTACTGCGAGGTGCCGTTGGTGCTGGGGACGCCGCCCGTGAGGTCGGGGAGTGCCGGCGCCGCGGGGGCCTCGGGCACGGTTGCGGGGGCGGTGCGCTGGGTGGGTGCGCTGCTCAGGCCGAGGCTCGAGGAGCAGGACGGCCAAGCGCCCCAGCCCTGGGAGTCGAGGACCTTCTCGGCGACGACGATCTGCTCTTCACGCGAGGCCTGGTTGGCGGTGGCCGCGTACTGGGTTCCACCGTGTGCGTTCCACGTGCTCGGGGAGAACTGGAGTCCGCCCTGGAAGCCGTTTCCGGTGTTGATTCCCCAGTTTCCGCCGGACTCGCACTGCGCGAGGCGGTCCCAGTCGGAGTCGGGTGCCGCGTTCGCGGTGCCCGAGAAGGCTGCTCCGGCGACGCCCATGATGGCGCCGGTGACGGCGACCTTGGCGACGGTGCGGCCGGTGGTGGTGGGCTTGCGATGGCGTCCGCTCATAGTGGTCGAGATCCTCTCCACACGCGCCTGCGAGGTCAGCTGTCGGGTTCGGGCTGAGAGGTCGCCCGGCCTCGCCTCTCCTGGCTGGAGAGGGTCTGGCTTCACCCCAAGATCCGAGTGTGCGAGGCACATTCGGATCGGTGTCCGTCTGAGAACTTGCGTTCCCTGGAGGACTTTGGGTCCCCCGTCCTCGTCCCTGGAATGCTTCGTCGGGACTCCGGTACCCGCGGGACGAGGCTTGGCGCGGCGGGCCGGATGTGGCCGATGTTTCCTCGGCCGGTGACGACGGTAACGGTCCGAGGCCGCAGTGTCACCATTTGATAACGCGGAGTGTCTTCGCCTGTTGCGGGGCCTCATTGGGCGCGCAGGGACTCTTCCCAGCTAGTGGCGACAAGACGTCCGTATCGCCGAGCCGTTGCCCTTCCGTTACCGAGCCGTTATGTGAGGAAGCTCACATCACTGGGGAGCGTCGACGATGTCCTTGCCGAGGGGCATGAGCGAGATGGGGATCATCTTGAGATTTGCGACCGCGAGCGGGATACCGATGATCGTGATCGCCATGGCGATTGCCGTCACGACGTGCCCGATCGCGAGCCACAGACCAGCGATGACGAACCAGATGACGTTGCCGATCAGCGAGGCCACACCGGCCGTCGGCTTGTCGACCACCGTCTTGCCGAACGGCCACAGTGCGTAGACGCCGACCCGGAACGACGCGATGCCGAACGGGATCGTAATGATCAGGATGCAGCAGAGGATTCCGGCGACGAAGTACCCCAGCGCCAGCCACAGACCGCCGAAGATCAGCCAGATGATGTTGAGCAGAATTCTCATGATCGTCCCATCGGTCGGTGGTCGGATGTGTCAGCGCGAGCGTCGGCCCTGCCTCAGTGCCGCGACGATTCCGAGAAGGAAGCCGATCGGGCACGCCAGGGCGATGAGATAGAGAACGAGGCCCGGTTCGGAATCGGAGAGCACCGGGGTCAGGAAGATCGCCACGATCGCGACGAAGCCGATCGCGAAGAGGGCGAGTGCGACGCGCAGGAGTCCGTCGCCCCTCCGGGGTGTCTGAGGAGTGCTCGAAGGAGTCGGTTCGTGGGCCACACCAGCAACGATAGTGCCTGGAAACCCGGATGCCGGAGGGGGTCTGTCCAAGGTAGACTGTGGGCACTGCGCGTCCCGCACCAGAGGTGGGGCGCGCTGTTTTGCATACCAAGTGCAACCAACTGCACTCCAAGTGATGAGCGGGTGAACGCGGTGCCGACCGGCAAGGTGAAGTGGTACGACGTCGAAAAGGGCTTCGGCTTTCTGTCGCAGGAAGAAGGGGAGGACGTCTATGTGCGTTCGTCCGCTCTTCCCGAGGGCGTCGAGGGCCTCAAGGCCGGCCAGCGTGTCGAGTTCGGCATGGCCGCCGGTCGACGCGGCCCCCAGGCTCTGAGCCTGAAGGTGCTCGACCCGGCGCCGTCGCTGCGTCAGAACGCCGCGCGCAAGGAGCCGTCCGCCAAGAAGCACACGCCGGACGAACTCCACGGCATGGTCGAGGACATGATCACGCTGCTCGAGGCGAAGGTCCAGCCCGACCTGCGCAAGGGCAAGTACCCGGACCGCAAGACCGCCCAGCGCATCTCCGAGGTGGTCCGCGCCGTCGCGCGCGAGCTCGACAGCTGATTCGACGAACGACGAGAAGGGCCTCCGCGCATCGGTGCGCGGAGGCCCTTCTCGTGTGAGCGGCTCGGTCAGGCCGTCTTGATCGACCAGGCGGCCCGCGCCTGCGTGAGCCCCTGCTCGTCGATGACGGCGGACGGCAACTGGATCTCGACGCCTGCCAGCTGCAGGTCCTCCGACGACGGCACGGTCACGGCGCGGGTCTCACCGGCACGGTGAGCCTGTTGCTGGACGACGACCTGCCCCGATGCGTCCTGGTACACGACGAGCATGCGCCACGGTGCATCGACGATCTCCTGCGGCAGCGACAGCTGCAGCGAGGAGCCGGGGGGCACGTCGAGTTCGGCGAGGTCGCCGGTCGTGCAGTCCTCGAGATACAGGTTGCAGTACGCCAGCGGGGGGATCTGCTCGGCCCGGTTGTGCGCGAAGGCGGTGATCTCGGGCAGGCGGGGCGAGGAATTGCGGATGAGCGCGTACATGACTCCGACGAAGGCCACCAGGACCACCATCAGGCCCACCGCAATCAGTGCCAGGATCTTCTTGGTTCGCGCCTGCATTCTCACTTACTTCACATTTCCTGTCGATCGGTCGGCCCGGTGGGTCGAGTGGGGCTCGGACACTTCTTGTTCGGCCAGGTCGGGACGTTTTCCGCCGAGCCCGGGCAGGAGGGTGCTCCCGCGGTACGTGAGGACGGTCTGGACGAGGCCGATGGTCATGACGGCAGAGACGACGGAGAACCCGATCCAGTATTCAGTGGGCAGCAGGACGCCCAGCGCGCCACCCACGACCCAGCTCAGCTGTAGAACCGTCTCCGATCTACCGAATCCGGACGCGATCGATTCCTCGGGCAGGTCGTGCTGCAACGACGCGTCCAGCGACACCTTGGCCAGGGCGCTGGCCGCCGACGCGACGAGGGTGGCCAGGGCGGCGGTCAGCAGGTTGTCGGTGATCGCGGCGAGGACGGCGATGACCCACACGGCACCCGTGCAGCGCAGCACGATGAGGGCGGGACGGCCGAGCTTGATCCGGGCACCCGCGGCGTTGCCGGTGAAGTTGCCGATGCCGGCGGCGGCGCCGACCAGACCGAGCATCGCGGCCTGCACCAGCGGCTCGTGGTCGGTCCTCGACTTCGCGACGAACGCGATGTACAGCGTGAGGAACCCGGTGAGCACGCGGATGGTGCTGTTGCCCCACAACCCGGTGATGACCGCGCGGCCCAGCGGTTGCCTGCGTTTACCGGATTTCGCCGTGGCCGCGGCCTCGGGTTGCAGCACGCGGGTGCGTCCCAGCACCTCGGTGGGGTGCTCGTCGCCATGATACGTGAGGGTGGCGGGGACCTCGCCCTCGGTGACCTCCACCCACGACGGGATCCGCATGCTGAGGTACGCGCCGAGGGCGGTGATGACCGCCGCCAGCCACAGCGCGCCGACGGATCCGGTGGCCATGGCGAGACCACCCGCGAGGGCGCCGGCACCGATGGTTCCGCCGAGCAGTCCGAACACGGTGAGCCGGGAGTTGACTCGCACCAGGTCGATCTCCGGTGGCAGCACACGTGGTGTGACCGCGCTCTTGAGCACCGAGAAGGACTTGCTGAGCACCATCATTCCGAGCGCGGCCGGATACAGCACCCAGCTGTCGAAGTTGAAGACGAGGACGATCGCCAGGATCGTCCGGAGACCGAACGACGTGGCCAGTGCGACGCGACGGCCGTGCTGAAGCCGGTCGAGCATCGGACCGATCAGTGGAGCGATGACGGCGAACGGGGCGATGGTGATCAGAAGGTACAGCGCGACCTTCGTCTTGTCTTCGCCCGTCGCGGCCGAGAAGAACAGTGTGTTCGCCAGGGCGACGGCAATGGCCGCGTCGGTCGCGTTGTTGGCCATCACCGCGTAGGTGAGCGCGGTGAGCCCCGACTTGTCCGCACCGTCCGCCTTGGCCGCGCGATGGAACGTCGCGATGCCCTTGTTGGTGAGTTCCCGGCTGCGCATTGCCGCGACCCGGGTGACGGTGAGTTTGCGCGGCATCGGCGGCGCCTTGGGGGCGTCGGCCCGCTCCTCGTCGGAACGGGGACGCTGCCCGCCGCCGACCGGATGGAGGGGTGGGAGCGGTGTGCGTCGACCTCCCGAACGTGCGGCGGGCGGGTATTTGTCGTAGCCGGGATGAACGGGGGGCCCGGAATTCTCGTCAGGAGCCCGACCGCCGTCAGGCTCGTAGGGTTCGCGCGGTCCGGTCACTCCCTAATTCTGTCCTAGTCGGGAGACATGCGACCACAGCAACCCCGGCCAATGCTGGTCAGATCGGCCTGTCAGGGAACGAACCGCACCTCGAACATGCGCGGCCAGTACTTTCCGGTGACGAGGAAGCGGTCCGTTCCCGGGATCTGGGCGATGCCGTTGAGGACGTCGACGTCCCGCGGGCCGGGCGGAAGGGCGTCGCGGACGGCGGAGGCGTCGATCTCCGCGGTGACCCGCCCGTCCGAGGGATGGATGCGGACGAGGGTGTCGGTGGTCCAGATGTTCGCGTAGATCGTACCGTCGTCCGCGCATTCGAGTTCGTTGAGGCCGGCCAGCGGGCTTCCGTCCTGCACCGCCTGCACGGTGCGCCGGGGTTCGAACGTGACCGGGTCGCGGAACGTGAGGGTGGGTGAGCCGTCACTGGTGACGAGCGCGTCGGGCACTGCGCAGATGCCCCACCCTTCGCCGTCGAACGGGACACGCCGCTGTTCGGCGAGTGTCGCGCGATCCCGGGCGACGGCCACCCCGTCACGCCACGTCAGCTGCCAGATCGTGTCGCCGCTCACCGTGATGCCCTCGCCGAACAGGGGAGACGGCAATTCGGCACGCATCCGGACGGTGCCGCTGTCGAGGTCGGTGGCCTGCACCCAGGACTCGCCGGGCCGGCCGGTGCCCTCGAGCAACTCGATGCCGTCGATCTCGAGTCCCTGGGTGAACGCATTCGGGTCGTGGTCGAGGGTGCGGACGATCTCCACGTGAAGGTCCGCGTCGGACGCGTCCGCCGCCACGGGACTCTCCGGGGAGCACGCGGTGACCATCCACGCCACCGCGAGCAGGGCTGGGACGAGGTGCCTCCGGCCGGTCATCGGACCAGCATGACAGCCCAGGTGGGCACGCACTTGCGGTGGTGCGGCAAACTGGTGGTGTGAGTGTTGCTTCTTCCGACGAGCGCGCAGTGGCGCGTCCCGTACTGACCGACGCCGTCGAGCTCGCCCGAACCGCCTTGGTCGAACTGCAGGAAGGGGGAGTCGGCGACTACCTGGGCGTCACGTCCGAGGACGCGTGCGCCGCGACTCACCGTTTCGTTGCGGACCTTCCGGGCTACCGGGGCTGGCAGTGGGCGGTGGTGGTGGCTGCCGATCCCGAAGCGGACCATGCCACCGTCAGCGAACTCGCCCTCCTCCCCGGACCCGATGCGCTGGTCGCACCCGAATGGATCCCGTGGGACCAGCGCATCCGCCCCGGCGACCTGTCCGCGGGCGATCTGCTGGCACCGCCGGCCGGTGACCCCCGCCTGGTCCCGGGCTATATGGCGACGGGTGACCCCGAGATCGACGAGACCGCCCTCGAACTCGGCCTGGGCCGCAAGCAGGTGATGAGCCTCGAAGGCCGCGTCGACGCTGCCGAACGCTGGCACGACGGCGACTACGGCCCCGATTCCGAGATGGCCAAGGCCGCGCCGTCGACGTGCGGGCTGTGCGGCTTCTACCTCCCGCTCGCCGGTTCGCTGCACGCGTCGTTCGGGGTGTGCGGCAACGAGATGGCCGCCGACGGGCACGTGGTCGACGCGACCTACGGTTGCGGTGCCCACTCCGACACCCTGCTGCCTTCGGGTGCCGGTTCGCCGCAATTCGACGCCTACGACGACGGCGCCGTCGAGGTCGTCGAGCGGGCCGTCGCCGAGACGGACACCGAGGCCGAATCCGAGTCGCGGCCCGAGCCCGAAGCCGTTGCCGAGGTCACCGAGGCCGAGGAATCCGCATCGACCAGCTAGCCGATCCTTTCGGCACCGCCGCCCTGAGGGATTCGACGCTTCTGGCGTGGCGAACGTCCCCGACCCGTCTGCGGGAGGACGCGGCGGCCGAATCCGATCTGGCGCGCGCCGGCTACCGCGACCGGCTCCTCACCGAGCTCGCGCAGAACGCCGCCGACGCCGCCGCCCGCGCCGAAGTACCCGGTGAGCTGTCCGTGCAACTCGACGGCCGCGTCCTGAGCGTGTCCAACACGGGCACCCCGCTGGACGAGCCCGGAGTCCAGGCGCTGGTCGCGTTGCGGGCGTCGAACAAGTCCGGGACGACCGTCGGCCGCTACGGCGTCGGCTTCACGGCGGTGCTGTCGGTGAGCGACGAGGTCGAACTGCGGTCGACGTCCGGTTCGGTGCTGTTCTCCGGGGAACGGACGAGGTCGGAACTCCGGGAACTCGACGGTGCGGACCCGGGAGCGGACGTGCCTGCCCTGCGGCTGGCGTGGCCGACGGAGAACCGCCCGGCCGCAGGCGCGGCCTCGGAAGTCGTATTGACGCTGCGCGAGGACGTGGACGGTGAGTCGCTGCTCGCCTACATGGCCCGCGAGGCACCCGACCTCCTGCTCGAACTCCCGGCACTCGTCTCGATCACCGTGGGCGACAAGCAGTTCCGTAGACGCGAACGACCACTCGATTCCGGGTTGACCGAGGTCGCGATCGGCGACGACCGCTGGTGGCAGTACGAGTCCGGGCGGGCACGCTGGCTCGTCCCGGTGCGCGACGGCGTCGTCTCACCCGTGACGGAGGACGTCCTGCGCGCCCCCACACGGTCGGACGAGGAACTGTCGATACCCGCGATCCTCGTCGCGGACATCGCCATGCAACCCGACCGCAGGCGCATCCTGCCCGGCGCGTCGACCGCCGAGTTGGCGTCCGGATACGCCGAGTTCGTGGCCGCGGTGCCGCCCGAGCAGCGACTGTCGCTGGTTCCCGTTCCCGCGTTCGCACGCAGCGAGGTGGACTCGGCGTTGCGGGACCATCTCGTCACCGAACTGCGGGAGCAGCCCTGGCTGCCGACTGTCGGTGGTACGAACAAGGCCCCGGTTCGGGCGTCCGTGGTCCCCGGGCTCACCGAGGAACTCGCCGAACTCCTCACCGAGATCGTCGACGGCCTCGTCGTCCCGGATCTGTCCGGGCCGCGCTGGGCGCCCGCGCTGGCCGCCGTCGACGCCCACCGCCTCGGCCTGGCGCGCCTCACCGAACTTCTCAGTGGCATCGAGCGGACACCATCCTGGTGGCAGCGCCTGTACGCGGCGCTCGAACCGCTGGCCGTCGACGCCCTCGCGGCGGAGGAACTGGCGTCGATCCCGGTTCCGCTGTCCGACGGCCGCACGGTGACCGGTCCGCGAACGGTGTTGCTGGGGCACGACATCGACGGCGTCCTGGGGGTCGACTGGACGCGGCTCGTCCACCCGGATGCCGCGCACCCGCTACTGTCGCGGCTCGGCGCGAAGACCGCCACGGCCGTCGACCTGCTCTCGGATCCGGCGTTGCGGGCCGAGATCGAGGACCTCGACCCCGACGACGCGGCGGCGGCAGAAGAACTGTCGACCGCGGTGCTCGCACTCGCCGGGCGCGTCGACCCCGGCACCCTGCCGTCGTGGCTCGGCCAGCTGCCCCTGCCGGATGTCGACGGGGAGTTGCGCGGTGCGGACGAATTGCTGTTGCCCGGTGCGCCTCTCGCCGACGTCCTGGTGGACGACTCACCGTTCACGTGCGTCGACGCCGCGTTCGCCGAGCGGGTGGGGGAGGACGCCCTCCGCGCCGTGGGTGTCGGCTGGGGTTTCACCGTGCTGCGCACCGAACTCCCCACCGGCCCCGATCACGACCTCGACGACGAGGACCGCTGGTGGGACACGCTCGACGACGACCCCGACGAGATCGGGGCGGTGCGCGACCTGGACCTGGTGGACGAGGACCGCTGGCCGCAGGCGCTGACGATGCTCGCCCGGGACCCGTCGACGCGTCCGCTGCTCGCCGACCGCGCCGGGTACACGGCCTGGTGGCTGCGTCACAACGCGGAGTTGGACCGTCAGGTGCTCGGTCTGCTCCGCGATCCCACCGACGAGACGTTCGCCGGACTGCTCGACCCCGTCGAGCACCCGGAATCCGCCGTGTTCGCGGCGGCCCTGGCGCCGTCGACGGTCGACTCTCCCGAACTCGCGCAGCTACTCCTGGATCGACTGGCCGATCCGGACCGCGAACCGAGCCCGGCGGTGATCGCGCGGGCGCACAGCCTGCTCGCGGCCGCCGCGGCCGCCCATCTTCTCGACCTCGAGGAACTTCACCTGCCCGAACACGTGCGCGGCCTGACGGGCGCACTCGTCGACCCCGGCGACGCCCTGGTGCTGGACGCACCGTGGCTGGCCGCCGCGGTGCCGCGCGAGCGCCTGGTGGTGGGAAGCCTGGACACCGCCGAGGCTCTCGCCGATCTGCTGGACCTCCCCCTCGCGTCCGCGGCGATCCGCGGCACCGTCACCGGTTCCGGCCGTGAATCCTCATGGGACCGCGAACCCGCCGCCGTGCTCGCCTTCGCCGCACTCGGCCGCGACCTGCCGCACGGTCCCGTCGTCGTCCATCCCCGGCTCACGGTGAAGCTCACGGGCGCGGTCGACACCGAGATCGCGGTCCCGTGGTGGGTGGACGAGCAGGGAACCCCCCATTGCTCCGAGTCGTGGGCCGAAGGCACGTGGGGCGCCGCCGGTGTCGTTTGACCAGAGCGTGCTCGACAGTGCCGTCGGAGAGCGCGCACCGTGGTTGATCGACGTCGTCACCGTCGTCACGCACAGCGGCGGAACGGTCGCGGCCTGGATCGTGTCCACCGTCCTGACGATCGCCCTCCTGCTCCGGGACCGTCGGCGCGAAGCCGTCCTCGTGGCCGGCGCGATGCTGTCGGGCCTGGCCGTGATGACCACGCTCAAGAACCTGTTCGAGCGGCACCGCCCGCCACTGCCGGATCGGCTGGTGGAGATCTCGACGTTCTCGTTCCCGTCCGGGCACGCGATGATGACCGCGATCCTCGCGAGCGTTCTCGTCGCCGTGACCCTCCGGGTGGTGCTGGTGGGGTACGTCCGAATCGCGCTGGTCGTGCTGCTGGTGCTGTACACGCTGGCGGTGGGGCTGTCGCGCGTCTACCTCGCCGCGCACTGGATGACCGACGTCCTCGCCGGGTGGGCGTTCGGCGCGTTCTGGGCGGCCTTCTGGATCCTGCTGACCCGCACCCGGCCCCGCCGAACCCTGACCTCGAGCGAGATCTAGAGCAGTCCCTGCTGTGCCCCGCGGCTGCCGCGCCGGGCCGCCCGCCGCTGCAACGCGAACAATCCGTAGCCGAGGAATCCGACGACGACCCCCGCTATACACGTCGGAAGCGCATCCGACCACCGATCGCCCGTGACGATCACCACGACGGCCGCGACCGCCCACGCCAGCGTTCCCAGTATCAGCGCAGGTCGCGGGTCGGCGAGGCGCTGAGTGAGGGGTGGGCGATCTGCGGATTCGTTCACCGAATGAACGCTACCCTCGCCGTGGTGCCCTAATCTCCAAGGGCGACGCGCGACTTCTGGCGATGGGGACTGAACAATGGGTGCTGCTCCGAAACTGCTCGACAACTACTTCAAGATCACCGAGCGTGGTTCGACGGTAGGAGCGGAGGTCCGCGGCGGAGTGGTGACGTTCGTCGCGATGGCATACATCGTGGTGCTGAACCCGCTCATCCTCGGTAGTTTCTCGGCCGACGACGCCGTCGCGAAGACCGACGTCCTCGGCAACATCCTCCCCGTCAACCAGGTGGCCGCGGTCACGGCCCTGGTGGCGGGACTGATGAGCATCGTGTTCGGGGTCGTCGCGAACTATCCCTTCGCGATCGCGGCGGGCCTCGGCATCAACAGTCTTCTCGCCGTCACCATCGCACCGCAGGTCACCTGGCCCGAGGCGATGGGCCTCGTGGTGATCGACGGTGTCATCATCGTCGTGTTGGCGCTCACCGGATTCCGGACGGCCGTCTTCAATGCCATTCCGGCCGAGCTCAAATCCGCCATCGCCGCCGGTATCGGCATGTTCATCGCGTTCATCGGTCTCGTCGACGCCGGGTTCGTGCGGCGCATCCCGGACGCCGCCGGCACCACCGTCCCCGTCGGCCTGGGCATCAACGGATCGATCTCCTCCTGGCCGACCGTGACGTTCGTATTCGGTGTGCTGCTGATGGGTGTCCTGGTGGTGCGCAAGGTGCGCGGCGGTCTGCTCATCGGCATCGTCGTCACCACCGTGCTGGCCGCGATCATCGAGGCCGTCGCCGGTGTCGGACCGTCGCTGGGCGTGAACCCTTACGGCTGGAACCTCAGTGTCCCGGCCGCACCCGATGTGCTGGCGGAACTTCCGGATCTCAGCCTCGTCGGAGACGTCAGCATCTTCGGCGCGTTCACCCGCATCGGCGTACTCGCGGCCAGCCTGCTGGTGTTCACGCTGGTGCTCGCCAACTTCTTCGACGCCATGGGCACGATGACCGGGCTCGGCAAGGAGGCGGGCCTCACCGACGAGGACGGCAACCTGCCCAACATCGGACGGGCCCTGGTCGTCGAGGGCACCGGTGCCATCGTCGGTGGCGGCGCGTCGGCGTCGTCCAACACCGTGTTCGTGGAATCCGCCTCGGGTATTGCCGAGGGCGCCCGCACCGGACTCGCGAATGTGGTGACGGGACTGCTGTTCCTGGCCGCGATGTTCCTGACCCCGCTGTATTCGGTGGTGCCGATCGAGGCCGCCGCGCCGGCACTGGTCGTGGTGGGCGCGATGATGATCGGTCAGGTCCGCGACATCGATTTCACCCAGTTCTCGATCGCGTTGCCCGCGTTCCTCACCATCGCCGTCATGCCGTTCACGTACTCGATCGCCAACGGCATCGGCGTCGGATTCGTGTCGTGGGTCGTGCTCAATGCTGCGAGCGGTGGTATCAAGAAGATTCACCCGTTGATGTGGGTGGTGGCGCTTCTCTTCGTGGCCTACTTCGCGGTCGGTCCGATCACCGACGCAGTAACGTAAACGGCGGCCGATCGGTCCCGTATTGTCATTCCCGTGACCACGGATACGCGAGCACTCGCCAGCGACCTCTCCCTGGCTGTCGTGCGCCTCACGCGTCACCTGCGTGGGCGCCGCGTCGACGCCCAGGTATCGCTGACCCAGCTGTCGGCTCTGGCCACCCTTGCCCGCGACGGCGCCATGACGCCGGGCAATCTCGCGGCTCGTGAGAAGGTGCAGCCACCGTCGATGACCCGGGTCATCGCGTCGCTGGTCGAACTGGGGCTGGTCGAGCGGGCACCGCATCCCACCGACGGACGGCAGATCATCGTCACGCTGTCGGATGCCGGTCACGCGCTGATCGCCGACGAGACCCACGCCCGCGAGGCATGGATGAACGAGCGGCTGTCCGGGCTCGACGAGGCTCAGCTGAAGACCCTCCGCGACGCCGTCGGCATCATCACGTCCATCGTCGCCGACTCGGAGTAGTCCGAACGGCCGCCTGCAGTCCCCACCCGTACAACGGCATTCGCCTGCCCGAACCCCGCGGCGCGGGGAAACCCCTTGCCGGAGAACGTAGCCGGCATCCGGAGTAATCCGGCCGCCGATGTCCCCCAGGGCCGGTCGATGGCGCGCGGGGCCCGGGAGCAAGATGGATGTGTGCCGCCCGAATCCGAGTCCACTGCCTCAGCCCAGCCGAAGACCGGCATGTTCGTCGCTCTCCGCACCCGGAACTACCGGCTGTGGGCGTCGGGGCAGATCGTCTCCCTCGTCGGAACCTGGATGCAGCGGGTGGCGCAGGACTGGCTCGTCCTGACGTTGTCGAACGGCAATGCACTCGCGGTCGGCATCGTGATGGCACTGCAGTTCGGTCCGACCCTGTTCCTGTCCGTCTGGGGCGGCGTGCTCGCCGACCGGTACGACAAGCGGCGCATCCTGATCGCGACGCAGGTGTCGATGGCGTTGTGCGCACTGGTGCTCGGGTTGCTGGACGTCGGCGGGCTGGTGGCCCTGTGGCACGTCTACCTCATCGCGTTTCTGCTGGGTTGCGCGTCGGCGATCGACGCGCCGGCGCGGCAGTCGTTCACGATCGAGATGGTCGGCAAGGAGTCGCTGCCCAATGCCATCGCCCTGAACTCGATGACGTTCAACACCGCTCGCATCATCGGCCCGGCGATCTCCGGTGTGCTGATCACCCTCATCGGCACGGGGTGGGTGTTCCTGCTCAACGTGGGCACGTTCACCGGTGTGCTGATCGCCCTGCTGATGATGAACGCCCGCGAACTGTTTACGGCACCCCAGGCGGAACGAGGAAAGGGGCAGGTCCGCGAGGGTTTCCGTTACGTGTGGGGTCGCACCGACCTGCGGGTGCTGATGGTGGCGGTGTTCATGGTGTCGACGTTCGGGCTGAACTTCCCGATCAGTCTCGCCGTTCTCGCCCGCAACACGTTCGAGCGCGGCGCGGACGCCTACGGACTGCTGTCGACCACCCTCGCCGTGGGCACGCTGGCCGGCGCCACGATCGCCGCGAAACGCAAGACCCCGCCGCGCCTGCGCACGTTCCTCGGCGCCGCGGCCGCGTTCGGGGCGTTCGAGATCCTGGTGGGACTCATGCCCACCTACGTGCTGGTCGCGATCATGCTCGTCCCGACCGGCGCGTTGACGCTGACGTTCACGACGGCGGCGATGAACATCCTGCAGATGTCCGTGCCGTCCGAGATGCGCGGCCGGGTGATGGGCATCTACATGCTGTGTTTCCTCGGCGGCACCCCGCTGGGCAGTCCGGTTCTGGGCTGGCTGGCCGACGTCCTGGACCCCCGCGCCCCGCTCGTGATCGGAGGTGCGATCTCCCTGGTGAGCGGCATCGGCGCAGCGCTCTACCTGATGCGGCACCAACGAGTGCGACTGAAAGTACGCAGACCGGATGCGGGCCGCTACCTTCCGGTGTTCGAACTGCACAACGTTCTCGAACCACACCCCGTGGTGGTCTGCGACGCCACCGAGCAGGCCATGGAAGCGAGCCGCGACCCGCGGTCCTGACGGCTGCCGCAACCGTTCAGACGCCGACCGCCGTCGCCACCGCCCTCCGGGTCAGCACTCTCGCGAGGTGGCTGCGGTACTCGGCGTCGGCGTTGCCGTCGGTGATCGGGTCGGTGCCCTCGGCGGCGTGTTCGGCCGCCGCCCGGATCAGTTCCGGATCGGCGGCATTGCCGACGAGCGCGTCCTCGACACCGCGAGCCCGCACCGGCACTGCCCCCATGTTGGTCAGCGCCACCCGGGCCTGCCGGATCGTGCCGCCGTCGACCTGGATCGTCGCGGCCACCGCCACGATCGACCATGCCTCCGCGACCGTGTTGAACTTCTCGTACCGTGCCTCCCAGCCGGTGTGCTTGGGAACCCGCACGTCCACGAGGATCTCGTCCGGTCGCAGCGTGGTGGTGTAGTAGCCCTCGAAGAAGTCCGCGACCGGGATGCTCCGCCTGCCCGCGGTACCCACGGCGGTCAGGGTGGCGTCGAGTGCCAGTGCGGGGGCGCAGAGGTCGCCCGCCGGATCGGCATGCGCCAGAGCGCCACCCAGCGTGCCGCGATGCCGGATCTGCGGATCGGCGACGGTGCGGGTGGCCTCGACGAGCAGCAGCGCGTGCTCGTGAACGAGCGGGTCGCGGATCAGGTCGTAGTACGTGGTCATCGCACCGATCACGAGGCTGTCTCCGTCGTCGCGGACGCCGCGCAACTCACCGATCCGGCCCAGGTCGACGAGGGTGCTCGGCGAAGACAACCGCAGCCGCAGCACCGGTAGCAGGCTCTGGCCGCCCGCGAGTATCTTGGCGTCCTCCCCGGCCTCGGCGAGCGCGGCCACCGCCTGATCGACGGAGGTCGGGGACACGTAGTCGAAGCTTGACGGAATCATCGGGCACCTCCCTGAGCGGTGTGGATGGCGTTCCAGACCCGCATCGGCGTACACGGCATCTCGACGTCGCGCACCCCGAACTGGCGGACGGCGTCGAGGACGGCATTGACGACGGCCGGGGTGGACGCGATCGTCCCCGCTTCACCGACCCCCTTGACGCCGAGCGGATTACCGGTGGCGGGTGTCTCGGTGCGGCCCGTGGTGAACGTCGGCAGATCCGCCGCCGACGGCACGTGATATTCGGCGAACGAACCCGACAGGAGGGTGCCGGACTCGTCGTACACCGCCTCCTCGTACAGAGCCTGCGCGATGCCCTGGGCGAGTCCGCCGTGCACCTGACCCTCCACGATCAGCGGGTTGACCACGTGCCCGATGTCGTCGACGCACACGTAGGAGCGGATGCCGACCTTCCCGGTCTCGGTGTCCACCTCCACCGCGCACAGGTGCGTGCCGTGCGGGAACGAGAAGTTCTCCGGGTCGTACGCGGCCTCGGAATCCAGATTCGGTTCCACACCCTCGGGCAGGTCGTGCGCGGCGAACACGGCGAGCGCGACATCGGCGATGCCGACAGCTTTCTCGGTGCCCTTCACCCGGAACCGGCCCTCGGTGAACTCGAGATCGTCCTCGGCGCACTCCATCAGGTGCGCCGCGATGGGCCTGGCCTTCGCGATCACCTTCTCGGCGGCCTTCACTACGGCGATCGCGCCGACCGCCAAAGACCGGGAACCGTACGTGTCCATGCCACGCGGCGAGGTCTGGGTGTCGCCGTGCAGCACCTCGACGTCCTCGAACGGAACCCCCAGCTGATCCGCGACCACCTGGCTCCACGCGGTCTCGTGACCCTGGCCGTGCGCCGACGAACCGGTGACCACCTCGACCTTGCCGGTGGGCAGCATCCGGATCGCCGCGTGCTCCCACCCGCCGGCCCCGTAGGCCAGCGCGCCGAGGGTGCGCGACGGTGCCAGCCCGCACATTTCGGTGAACGTGGACACCCCGATGCCGAGTTGCACCGGATCCTTCCGCTCGCGGCGCTCAGCCTGTTCGCGCCGGAGCCCGTCGTAGTCGAACAACTCCCGCGCGTGCGCGGTGGCGGCCTCGTAGTTACCGGAGTCGTACGTCAGGCCCGCGACGGTGTCGAACGGGAACTCCTCGTGGGTGATCCAGTTCTTCGCCCGCAATTCCAGCGGATCCATCGACAACTCGGTCGCGAGTTCGTCCATCATCCGCTCGATCGCGAACGTCGCCTCCGGGCGGCCCGCCCCGCGGTACGCGTCGGTGGGCACCTTGTTGGTGAAGACGTTGGTGCACGTGAAGTGATACGCCGGGAACTTGTAGATGCCGTTGAACATGAACGCGCCCAGGATCGGCACCCCCGAGGTGACCAGGCGCAGGTACCCGCCCATGTCGGCGAGCAGTTCGACCTTCATTCCGGTGACGGTGCCGTCGCGGCGGGCGGCCAGTGTCAGTTTCTGGATCTGGTCGCGCCCGTGATGCGCCGCGACCATCGATTCGCTACGCGACTCGGTGTACTTGACGGGCTTGCCGAGTCGCCGCGCGACGAGCAGCGCGATGACTTCCTCCGGCGTCACCTGAAGCTTGCCGCCGAAACCGCCGCCGACGTCCGGGGCGACCACGCGCAGTTTGTGCTCCGGTATGTCGAGCGTCATCGCCAGCATCAGCCGCAGGATGTGGGGAATCTGCGTGGCCGACCACATGGTGATCTGGGCGCCGGTCGGGTCGACCACCACCGAGCGGGGTTCCATGAACGCCGGGATCAGCCGCTGCTGCCGGAACGTGCGCTCGACGAGTACCTCCGCGTCGCGGATGGCCTGCTCGACGTCGCCGCCCGTGCCGGCCTCCGCGGAGTCGAAGGTCCAGGTGGCGCTGACGTTCGTCCCGAGATCCGGGTGCACGAGGTCGGCGCCGTCGGCGGCCGCGCCCGCGAGATCGAGCACGACCGGCAGTTCGTCGTACTCGACGTCGATCACCTCGAGTGCGTCGTGCGCCTCGTACGCGCTGCGCGCCACCACGACCGCGACGGCCTCGCCGGCGAAGTTGACGCCGTCGACCGCGAGGGACGGGGCGGGCGGCGACTTCATGTCCGGTGTGATCGGCCAGGCACACGGCAGGCTGCCCTGCTCGTCGGCGAGATCGGCGCCGGTGAGGACCGCGACGACCCCGGGCATCTCGCGGGCGGCGGAGGCGTCGACACCGGTGATGCGGGCGTGCGCGAACGGGCTGCGCAGAATCGCCAGGTGCTGCATGCCGGGCAGGACGAGGTTGTCGGTCCAGCGGGTGCGGCCCGTGACCAGATGTTCGTCTTCCTTGCGTGTGCGGGCCTTCCCGATCTCCGGTTCCGCGGTGGCGGTCATCGCACACCTCCCTGCGCGGTGTCGGTCTTCGGTGCATCCGCCGTCGGTGCTTCGGTGGTGCCGCCGCCGCGCAACCGCTGCGCCGCATCCTGCACCGCGCTGACGATGTTCTGATACCCGGTGCAGCGGCACAGGTTGCCTTCCAACCCCAGCCGCACCGTCCGCTCGTCCGGGTCGGGTTCCTCGGCGAGCAGGTCGAGGGTCTGCATGATCATGCCGGGGGTGCAGTAGCCGCACTGCAGGGCATGATTGTCGCGGAACGCCTGCTGCACGGGGTGCAACGTCCCGTTCCGGGACAGGCCTTCGACGGTGAGGACGTCGCCGCCGTCGGCCTGCACGGCGAGCACCGAGCAGGACTTGACGCTGTGACCGTTCAGATGAACGGTGCACGCCCCGCAGTTTCCGGTGTCGCAGCCGATGACGGTGCCGACCTTGCCGAGCCGATCCCGTAGATAGTGGACGAGGAGTAGTCGCGGTTCCACCTCGTCCGTGTATGTAGTTCCGTCGACGGTGACAGTGATGCGCATCGCGCCTCCAAAGCCGGGAGCCTCAGGTGATACGTCCTACTCTGCGCCGACGGAGCGCGACCAACACCCGAAATCGTGGAACCGGTTCCGGATCGGTCACGTTCGGCGCGCGACCTCGAGCAGTTCCTGCAATGTCGCGAGACTGTGGCCGGCGAGCAGACGATCGACGTACGGCAGCGCGGCCGCGATCCCGGACTGCACCGGCTCGTACCCGTCCGCGCCGGCGTGCGGATTCACCCACAGCACGGTGCGGGCGAGCCGGCGCAGCTGAGCCATCTGCTCCGCGAGCAGGGTCGGGTCACCGCGCTCCCAGCCGTCGGAGAAGATCACCACGACGGCGCCGCGCGCCACGCCCCGCCTGCCCCAGCGGTCCAGGAACGCGCGCAGCGTCTCGCCGAGACGGGTGCCGCCCGCCCAGTCGGGCACGGCCCGGCCCGCGGCGGCGAGCGCCACTTCCGGGTCGCGGACCCGCAGTGCCCGCGAGAGCCGCGTCAGCCGAGTGCCCAGCGAGAACACCTCGGTTCCTGCGGGGTTGCCGCGGGCGACGACGTGCGCGAAGCGCAGCAGCGCATCGGCGTACGGGCTCATCGATCCGGACACGTCGATCAGCAGCACCATCCGGCGCGACCGGGTTGCCTTGCGGTGGTGGCTCGGCCGCACCGGTTCGCCGCCCGCCGCGAGCATGCCCCGCACGGTGCGCCGCGGGTCCACGGTGCCCCGGCGGGCCGGGCGCATACGGATGGCCGGGCGGGTCGGGGGCCGCGGGCGCAGGGCGGCGATCAGCTCGGCGAGGTGCGCGCGCTCGGCCGCAGTGAGGTCGGCGATGTCGCGGTGGCGCAACACCTCGGTGTCGTCCGCGGCGACCCGCAGATGCGGCGCGTCGCCACCGGTGTCGCCGCCCTCCGTCGTGGTCAGAGCCGCGATACTGGCGCGGCGAGGCTGCTCCCCGGACCGCGGCGTGCGAGCCGGGACGGTACCGCCGAACCAGGCCGAGAACGCCGAGTCGTACCGCGGGATGTCGTCGGGACCGCGGCACAGCGTCGCGCGACCCGCCCAGTACACCTGGCTCGGATCGCCCACATCCACCTGGCCGAGGGCTCGCGTGAACGCGGCGACGGCGTCCGACGCGACCGACAGTCCCGCCGCCGCGAGGGCGTGCGCGAACCCGGCGATGCCCACCAGCGGGTCGCCGCTGTCCGGGGTCGTGGACACGCCTCTCACCCCGCCAGGAGCCGGTCTAGTCCGACCCGGGCCACCCGTTCGAGGTCCTCGCGGTACTTGAGGACCGCGCCGAGCGTCGCGGCGGCGGTCTCCGCGTCCAGCACGTCCCGATCGAGTTCCCGCAGTGCGCGCGCCCAGTCCAGCGACTCGGCCACCCCCGGCGGCTTGAGCAGTTCCATCTCGCGCAGGGAGTGGACGGCCCGGGCGACCTGGCCGGCGAGTTCGGCCCCGATTCCGGGGATGCGGCGGCGCAGGATCGCGACCTCCCGCGCCAGATCGGGGTGTTCGAGCCAGTGGTAGAGGCAGCGGCGTTTGAGGGCGTCGTGCACCTCGCGGGTGCGGTTGGAGGTGAGCACCACCAGCGGTGGTGTCGCCGCCCGCACCTCGCCCAGTTCGGGGATGGTGACGGCATTCTCGTCGAGGACCTGCAGCAGGAATGCCTCGAACTCGTCGTCGGCGCGGTCGATCTCGTCGACGAGCAGCACGCACGGCGCTTCGGTGAGGGCCCGCAGCAAGGGGCGCGCCAGCAGGAACCGCTCGGTGTACAGCGAGCGTTCGACCGTGTCGGCCTCGAGCGTGCCGTCGCTCGCCGCCTCCAGCGTCCGCAGGTGCAGCAACTGCCGCGGGAAGTCCCAGTCGTAGAGCGCCTGCGCGGCGTCGATGCCCTCATGGCATTGCAGGCGGATCAGCGGCAGACCGAACGCCTCCGACAACGCGGCCGCGAGCGACGTCTTGCCGGTGCCGGGTTCGCCCTCGCAAAAGAGCGGACGTCCCATACGGATGGCGAGGAACGCGGCCATCGCGACGCCGTCGTCGGCGAGGTAGCCGGTGGCGTCGAGCGCCCGCGCCAGTTCCGCTGGCGAACCGATCGTCGGCGTGGAATCACTCACGCCCGCGAGCCTAGGTGAGTGCCGGCCCCCGGATACGCGACTCGGACAACCCCGTCGGCGGTCAACCGTCCGGCTCCACCCTGCCGCGGTCCTCGCTCAACCGCCGGAACATCGCGGTGGCGCCGAACCTCGCGGCCGCCCGTTCGACCAGTCCCGGCGCGATCTGTGACAGGGCGAGCAGCGGGCGGATCGGCGCTCCGCTCTCGACGATCTCGGGCCGGTCACGCCGAATCGCCCGGATCACGGCGGCGGCGACCTTGTCGGTGCTGGTCTCGCCCGTGATCCGGCCGGCCCTGATTCCGCGTTCCGTCATCCGCTGGTACATGCCGTCGCCGGCGATGAAGCCGGGGCACACGACGGAGAAACCGACGGGCGAGCCTGCGTACTCCGCGCGCAGCGACTGGGTGAGACCGATCAATCCGGCCTTCGTCGCGGCGTACGGCGCGCAGTACGCCGGACCGATCTTCGCGGCCAGCGACGAGATGAACACCACGTGACCGCGACCGCGGCCCAGCATCCCGGGCACCACACGGCGCGTGAGAAGTAGTGGCGCGGTGAGATTCACGTCGACCATGGCGGTGAGCTCGCCGGGGTCGAGTCGGGTGAAGGCCGAGACGTTCTCCACGCCGGCGTTGTTCACCAGCAGGTCGAGGGGGCCGACCGCCGCCTCGGCGCGGTCGATCAGCGAATCGAGCTGACCGAGCCGGTCCAGGTCCGCGGGCACGGCCTCGGCACGCACACCCAGCGCACGCAGTTCTCCGACGATGTCCGCGAGGCGGTCCGCACGCCGGCCGGATACCGCGACGGCGACGCCCTCCCTCGCAAGGGCCCGGGCGACGACGCGGCCGAGACCGCCGGAGGCGCCGGTCACCAGAGCCGTGCGTCCCTGCAGTTGCTTCATTCCTCCGAGCTTTCGCGCTCGGTGGAGGGGAGTCAACGCTGTGACGCCCCGCATACGGCACGATGGACCGGTGGTTCACGTCATCGACATAACAGATCCGGCCGACACCAGGCTGGACGACTTCCGCGATCTCAATTCCTCGGACCGCCGTCCCGACCTCCCCGAGGGCAAGGGTCTGGTGATCGCGGAAGGCGTGCTGGTGGCGCAGCGCCTGCTCACGTCCCGGTTCGACCCGATCGCGCTGCTCGGCGTCGATCGGCGGCTGGAGGAACTCACGGACGACCTCGCGGACGTGGACGTGCCGTTCTATCGGACGACGGCGGACGTGATGGCCGAGGTCGTCGGGTTCCACCTCAACCGGGGTGTGCTCGCGGCGGCGCGCCGCCCCACGCCGCTCGAACTGCCGGACGTGCTCGAGCATGCCCGGACGGTCGCGGTGCTCGAGGGCGTCAACGATCACGAGAACCTGGGCTCGATGTTCCGCAACGCGGCAGGGCTCGGCGTCGACGCCGTGGTGTTCGGCAAGGGCTGCGCCGACCCGCTGTACCGCCGGGCGGTCCGGGTGTCGATGGGGCACGTTCTCCGGGTTCCGTTCGCGCACGTGACGAAGTGGCCGCACGACCTGGACGCGTTGCGGGAGCGGGGTTTCCAGCTTATCTCGTTGACCCCGAACCCCGAGGCGGTGACGTTGGCCGAGGCGATGACGGGGGAGAAGGTGGCGTTGCTGCTCGGCGCGGAAGGCCCCGGCCTCACCGAACACGCCATGCGGGCCACGGACATTCGTGCCCGCATTCCGATGGCACCCGGCACGGACTCGCTCAATGTCGCGACGGCGGCGGCGATGGCGTTCTACGAGCGCGTCCGCACGGGCCGGTGACAATGCTGCACCCTCATTCCCCGTCTCCGCCGCCGACGGGGACACCGTGGTCGACCGGACTCCTCGTGGCGGGCTTCGCCGCGGTCGTGGTGGCGGTCGCGGTCATGGCCTTCGGCTCGCAGCTCGCGCGGATCAACCCCGCCCTGGCGGTGATCCTCGAACTCGTCGTGGTGGCCGGGGTCGCACCGTCGGTGTGGCGACTACGCCGGGCATCGGTCTGGCGGTGGCTGGTGTACGGGGCCGCGGCCGGGGTTGTCGCCGGCTGGACGGCGCTGCTCGTCGGCGCCGCCTGACTCCGGCCGGAGTCGTCAGAAACCGAAGTAACGGCGGAGGAGTCCGCCCTTGTGAGCCGGTGGCGGAGCGGGCGCCGGCACCGGGCCGGGAGCGGGGGCGGGGGCGGGTTGTTCCGCCTCGACGGCAGGCTCGATCTCGGGCCCCTCGCCGGGCGGGTGAACGGTGAAACCGAGCACGGTGAGCGTCTTCGGGTCGATCTCGGTGCCCTCGGGGTCGCCCGTGTACCGGAAGCCCAGCCATTCCCGGTTGGCGCCCTCGGCGAACTGCTGCGGGTGGAACGGCAGCGACTGCGGGTCGGGCAGGACACCCGCCGGGTGTTTCAGCGGAAAGTCGCCCGCCCAGAACGGCCTCTCCCACACCAGGGGGATACCGAGGTCCTCGTGGATGTGGACCGGTGTCGCGCTGAACGACCGCGTCAGGTGCCCGTCCTCCCACATCGCGAACGAGCCCCACGCGATGTCGGGCTTGGACGCCACATAATACGTCTTCGCGAATTCGGTGGGCCGGATGCGTGTTTCGGGCAGAGTCGACGGTCGGGGGACGGCCAGGTCGGGCCCGCACACGACGGTGACACCGGGGTAGGAACCGATGTGCACGGTCCCGGCGGCATCGAGCCGCGCGGCCTCGACCAGCGGAACCGGACCGGTGGGGGTGGCCACCAGATCGGGATAGAGGCGGGAGGCGAGCTGCTGCGCCGCGCCCGGATCAGGATCCGGGTGGCCGTGCAGCACAGCCGCAGGGTCGGGGACGTCGACGTACCAGATCGTTGATACCTTGGCCCCCACGGTCATCCCTCTCTTCCGGTGTCTTCCTGAAAGAGTACGACCCCGACCGTGTTCCCGGCCTGCTCACCGCGCAGACGGTCACCGTCCGCTGCTGCGGACACCGAGCAGGACGTCGTCCCAGGACGGGAGGGCGGGTTTGCCGCGCTTGTCCTTGTTGTTCGTCTGGTGCGGGGCGATCTTGGGTGCGGCGGGTTCCTCGGACGGGGCGGGCTCGTCCGAGAGCTCCTCGGTGACGTCGGCCTCGATGATCTCCTCGGGCTCGATCGTCGGCACCTCCACCTCGGTGGGGAACTCGGCGAGTTCGAGCTGCTCCGGCTCGTCGGACGCCACCGGCGCCAATCCGCGGAGCGGACGGCCGAAGTCGGGATCGATCAGGTCGAACGCGGTGTCGTCGAGCGCGACGATGGTGCCACCGTGCGCGTCCGGCTGATACCGCCAGTGCGCCGCGTTGGTGGTCCGACCGGCCTGCCACTGCAGCTGGGCGACCCAGTGATTGTCCTCGTCGCGCCACGCATCCCACGTGGCGTCGTCGATGTTGTGCCCCCGCGCGCGGAACGCCTGCGTGACGATCTCGGCGAGAGTGGGAACGGCGGGGCCGTTGTCGCGGACCGGGTGTCCGCCCTGCGCCATCTCGGCCGCACGGGAACGTTCGAGCAGGACCGGATACGCGAACCGCTCCACCTTCGCCAGGGGGATACCGGCCTCGTCGGCCACCTGTTCGACGGAGGCGCCGGCACGGATGCGGGCCTGGATTTCGCGGGGCCTGAGCTGACTGTCCATTTCGATCTCAATCTGGCCGAGTCGAGCGATGTCCCCGCGGGATGCGGCGCGGAGTTTGTCATCGGCGGGAAGCCGGAATTTTTCGCCGGTACTGGCATCTGCGCACACGACGTGCGATCCATCAGGCTCGAGACCGATCACTCGAAGCTCTCGCACGTTGACCTCCTTATCGCGCCGGCTCGCGACTTTGCACCTGGGCAACTGTAATTCATTCGTGACAGCCCGCGCGGCAGGACACGCGCGGGTAAATCCCGTCCCGGCGTCGCGTGCGCGCTAGGCTTCGTCCTTTCGTGATCGGTCCTTCCTGCGGGGTGTGCGCTGCCTTGTGCGGGTGGCCTCGACCGGGTCGATCGCTGGTGCAGACCAGTGTTCGGCCAGCTCGAGGCTGGGTTCGCGGCCGGAGGCGACGTGCCGGTACGCGATCTCCGCGGCGCGGTCGACGTCGCCCGCCGCGATCGCGTCGTACAACTCGGCGTGCTCGTCACATTGCTGTCCGGGATCGCGTTCCTTGGTGAGGTGGAACAACCACTGCACGCGCGTCGCGAGCGGTTGCAGCATCGACTGCAGCAGGGGACTGCCGGACATCTCCACGATGACGGCGTGGAATGCGGCGTTCGCGGCGGCGATGGCGGGCTTGTCATCGCGAACGGTGGCCGTACGCGCCGCGGTGAGTTGGTCGCGCAGCGCCGTGAGATGGGAGTCGTCCGCTCGCTGCGCCGCGAGCCGGGCCGCGAGCACCTCGAGGCTTTCGCGGACGTCGAAGAGGTCACGGACCTCGTCGACGCCGAACGGGGCGACGATCGCCCCGCGACGCGGGACGATCACGACGAGTCCGTCGGTCTGGAGCTGTTGCAGGGCCTCGCGCAGCGGGATCCGGGACACCTGCAGTTCTGCGGCGAGGTCGCGTTCGATCAGGCGCTGGCCCGGCGCGAGCAGCAGGTTGACGATGCGACTACGCAGTTCTTCGTACGCGGTCTCGCGCAGCGACTTCGGCGCCGACGTGTCGGTTGCACCGTTCACCCGGTCTCCTGTCGTCGTGGTGGCCACGTCCGCCACCGTAGAACGCGTCCGTGCGCCGCCCTCGGGTGGATGCGGGTCCTTACGTCTGTGTAACACGGCGGAAATGCCGCGCCCCCAAGATTCAAATAACGGTATACCGCTAACTGTGGCGGTTCCTGAGTCAAGGAGTCCAGCGCGTGAACACGACCCTCTCCGCCCGAGCCCGAACCCTCGTCCCCGCGCTGTGCGCGGCCGCGACTCTCGCGGCGACCCTGACGGCCTGCGGGTCGACGGACGCAGGCACCGCCTCCGGCGACACCCTCCGCGTCGGGGTGTTCTTCCCCGGCTCCGTCTCCGACACGGGCTTCATGGAATCGGGGTATCTCGGCTACCAGCGTCTCGAGGAAACCCTCGGTGACCGGCTGGAGCTGAGTTACGTCGAGCAGGTCGCCGCCGCCGACTATCAGCAGGCCCTGGTACGGTTCGCGACCGCGAACGACCTAGTCGTCTCGCTCGGCGGCCAGACGGACGCCGACGTCCGCAAGGTCGCACCCCAGTTCCCCGACGTGAAGTTCGTCGAGATCGGCGGACCCGCCGACGCGTCCCCGCTGCCGAATCTCGCCTATTACGACCCGCAGCAGGCGGAGGCCGAGTTCCTCAGCGGAGCGGTCGCGGCGACGGCGTCCGAGACCCCGTCCGTGTCGTTCGTCGGCGGTGTCGAACTGCCCGCCATCGTGAACGCCGCGAAGGCCTTCGGCAACGGCGCCGAGTTCGCGCGGCCCGGCACCCAGGTGCTCACCCCGCAGTACCTGGGCGACTTCAACGACCCGGCCAAGGCGAAGCAGGCCGCGCTCGCCAACTACGGCGCCGGCGCGGGCGCGGTGGGGCAGATCGTGAACCTCGGCAAGTCCGGTCTGGAACAGGCCGCCACACAGTCGGGCGCCCTGATGGTGGGCGGCCCGATTCCCGGCGACTGCTCGAACCCCGCCTACATCGGGTACGTGCACACCGACATCGGTAAGGAAGTGGAGTACGCCGTCCGGTCCACCCTGGACGGGACGTGGAAGGCCGAGAACGTGGCCTTCGGCCTCACGTCACCGAACGGCGGCACCGACTTCCTGCTCTGCGGCGCCGACCCCGCCGTCGCCGACGCACTCGACAAGGCGAAGACCGCCCTGTCCACCGGCGCCGTCGAGCCCTACCGAGCGGGCTGACATGAGCACACCAGCACTCCAACTCACGGGAATCGGGAAGAGCTTCGGCGACGTCCGGGCCCTCCACGGTGTCGACCTGTCGGTGCAACCCGGAACGGTGCACTGCATCCTCGGGGAGAACGGGGCCGGGAAGTCGACGCTCTGCAACGTCGTCTACGGCGGTCTGCGACCGGACACCGGAACGATGACCCTCTCCGGTCGCAGGTACGCGCCCGCTTCGCCCGCGGCTGCGATGGCGGACGGCGTGGCGATGGTGCATCAGCACTTCAGTCTCATCGGCACGATGACCGTGGCCGAGAACCTGCTGCTCACCGGACGGGGGCTGCGACTGCGCCGCGCGGAACTGCGGACCCGCCTCGATCGGCTCGCCGACGACTATCACCTGCGGATCGATTCGGACGCGCTGGTCTCGGCCATGCCGATCGGTGCGCGGCAGAAGGTCGAGATCGTGAAGGCCCTCCTCACCGACCCCTCGTTGATCCTGCTGGACGAGCCGACCGGGGTGCTCGACCCCGGCGAGATCGACGCCCTGATCGAGACGTGCCAGGCCGTCGCGGCGGCGGGCAAGGCGGTAGTCCTCGTCACCCACAAACTCGGCGAGGTGGCCCGCGTCGCGGACGCCGCGACCGTATTGCGGGGAGGCGAGGTGGCAGGCGGGGGCCGCATGTCGGAGTTGACGATCCCCCAGCTGACGACGGCGATGGTCGGAAGACCGGTGTCGGAACTCAGTCCGGTGCTCGCGGCGGGAGTCGGCGCGGAGAGCGATGTCGGCGCGACGCCCGAACGGTGGGCGACCGGCCCCGTCGTCCTCGGGATCCGCGGCGTCCGCGCCACCCGGGCGGACGGCAGTGTCGCCCTGTCCGGCGTGGGGCTCGAGGTGCGGGCCGGTGAGATCGTCGGGATCGCGGGCGTCGAGGGGAACGGGCAGAGCGAACTGGTGGCCGTGCTGTCCGGGGCGACCCGACCCGAGTCCGGCACGGTCACGCTCGGTGACGCCGACATCACGTCGGCGTCCCCGGCCCAACGCACCCGGCTCGGTCTCGGGGTGGTGCCGGAGGACCGCCACCGAGAGGCGATGGTGGCGGAACTGTCCCTGTCGGAGAACCTCTTCCTCGGCCGCCTGCACCGCTTCCGCAGGATGGGTCTGCTCGACCGCCGCCGGATGGACGCCGCGGCCGGGGACCTGATCGAGCAGTTCTCTGTGCGGACACCCGGGCCGGGAACATCCATGGGTTCGCTGTCGGGCGGCAATCAGCAGAAGGTCGTCCTGGCCCGCGAACTCTCGACGGAGAACCTGCAGTGTCTGGTCGCGGCGCAGCCCACCCGCGGACTCGACGTCGGGGCGGTCGAATTCGTTCTGAACCAACTCCGCGGCTGCGCGTCCGCGGGAAACGGAGTCCTGGTCGTGTCCAGCGAGATCCCCGAACTGCTCGCGCTCTGCGACCGCATCTTCGTCAGCTACCGCGGGGCCCTGCTCGGGCCCGTCGACACGTCGGCGGCCACTGCGGGGCAGCGCATCGGTGAACTGATGACGGGAACGGCGGCATGACTCGACTTCGAATCCGGGTGCACCACCCACTTCCCGTGGCGGTCGCCGCGATCGCGGTCGCGGGACTCGTCGGACTGCTCCTCGCCGCGGCCGCGGGTGCCACCGTGCCCGAGACCGTCGAGGCTCTGTCCGAGGGGATGTTCGGCAGCAGCTACGCGATCGGAGTCTCGCTCAACACAGCCGCGGTGCTGGCTCTCGTCGCGGCCGGGTTCACCGTCGCACACCGGGCCGGACTGGTGAACGTCGGTGGCGAGGGCCAGCTGTGTGTCGGCGGCATCGCCGCGACCGCGGTCGGCACCGCTCTCGGGGAGGACACCCCCGCCCCGATCGCCGTCACCGCGGTACTCCTCGCCGCGGCCGGTACCGGGTGGTCGTGGGCCGTGATCGCCGCGTACCTGCGGGTCCGCCGGGGCACGAGCGAGATCATCACGACGCTGCTGCTGAACTTCGTCGGCCTCGCGCTGGTGCTGCTGATGGTGCACGAGCCCAGCCTCCTCCGCCAGCCCGTCACGTCGTCGGAGACGCTGCCGCAGTCCGCGCCGCTGATCGAGACCGCGCACCTACCGCTGCTGGGGATCGAACGCTCGCCGGGGACGATCGCGCTGTGGATCGCGCTGGTCGCGGCGCTGATCGTCGGCGTTGTCCTGCGCCGGACGGCGGTCGGCGCCCGGCTGCGCTCCGTCGGCCTGAACCCGGATGCGTCGGCGCGGCTGGGACTGCCGGTCGGACAGCTGCGATTTCTCAGCCTGTCCTGCGCTGGCGCGTTTTCCGGGCTCGCGGGCGGGATCCTCGTCGCGACGGCACCGTTCGTGCTTGTCGAAGGATTCTCCTCCGGCTATGGGTTCTCCGGGCTGGTCGTCGGACTCCTGGCGCGCGGTTCCATGCTGGCCGTCGGCGCCGTGTCGCTGCTGCTCGGCTTCCTCGTGTCCGGCGGAATCAATCTTCAACTCGCAGCCGGTGTTCCGGCATCGACCGTGTCGATCGTGGAATCGCTCATGATCATCCTGATCGCGGGAGCGGTGCTGTGGACCGCGACCGGCCGGAGATCGAGATCCGCGGCCGCGACGACGGCGAAGACCCACGACGTCCCCGACCTGGCTGGAGCGAAGCAATGATGAACACGGTGTCGGACATCGCCGTCAGCGGCGTGGGATTCGCACTCCCGATCCTGGTGGCCGCGAGCGGGGAACTGGTGAGCGAGCGGGCGGGCGTACTGAACCTCAGCCTCGAGGGCATGATGCTGACCGGGGCATTCGCCAGCGTGCTCGGCGCCGTCACCACCGGATCCGCGGTGGGCGGCCTCGCGGCCGGATTGGCGGCCGGGGTGCTGTTCGGACTGCTGCAGGCACTGCTGAGCGTCACGCTGCGCGCCGACCAGATCGTGGTGGGCATCGCGAGCAACGCCCTCGCCCTCGGCGCCACCACCTACGGCGCCCGGCTGCTCCTCGCGGACGGCAAGGGGCAGAATGCCCCGGGTTTCGCGGTCGTCGAGATCCCGCTGCTGCACCGGATCCCGATCCTCGGACCGGCACTCTTCTCGCAGACGGCCCTCGGCTACTTCTGCTTCGCGGTGGTCGGGCTGCTGGCCGTCACCCTGTCCCGCCGGACCCGGGCAGGTCTCGTCGTCGACGCGGTCGGGGAGGACGCGAAGGCGGCAGACTGGAGCGGACTGCCGGTGCGGAAGATCCGTTACCTGTGCGTGCTCGTCGCGGGACTGACGGCGGGACTGGCCGGCGCGCAGCTCGCGCTGTCCGAGGTGCGCTCGTTCAGCGACAACATGACCGCCGGAATCGGGTACCTCGCCGTCGTGGCGGTGATCGCGGGCAGGTGGCGCGCGCTCGGCGTGATCTGGGCGTCCGTGTTCTTCGGGATCGCGCAGGCGCTCCAGTTCGCGTTGCCCGCGCTCGGTGTCAGCGTCCCGTTCGCCCTGCTCGTCATGCTGCCCTACGTGATCGCGATCGCCGCGGTCAGTGGATTCATCCGCAACAGCCGCTCACCCGCAAACCTGACCGTCGCGTTCGCGCGCGCGTCCTGATCGATCTCAGCGAGGAAACTCTTGTGACACTGATCCTTTCCCATTCCGACGTGGCCGGCCTCATCGACCGCGCCGAGGTGTTCGCCGCGGTGGAACGGGCGCACGCCGACCTGGCCGCCGGGACGGCATCCGCACCCGCCCCACCCGCCATGACCCTGCAGTCCGCGGCCTTCGTCCCGATGGTCGCGGCGGCTCAGTCGGCCGGCGCGGCCGCGGTGAAGATGCTGGTCGATCTTCCCGGCAACGCCTCCCGCGGTCTGCCCGTCCAACGCTCGGCCGTACTGGTCGCGTCCGCGGACACCGGTGAGTGCGAGGCCCTGCTCGACGGCCGCCTGATCACTGCCGTGCGCACCGCCGCCGCCAGCGCCGTGGCCACGAAACACCTCGCCCACCGAGGCAGCCGGGTGCTGGGGCTGGTGGGCGCCGGGACCCTCGCCGTCGAACACGCCCGGGCGATCACCCGGGTGTCGGACGTCGAGACGGTGCTGGTGTGGTCGCGCTCGGACGCGACGGTCGAGGAATTCCGCAGCCGAACAGAGGATCTCGGCATCTCGGTCAAGCCGATGGACTCGCCCGAGGCGGTCACCCGGTCTTCCGACGTCCTCTGCACGCTCACGCCGTCGAGGGACCCGATCGTGCGGGGCGCCTGGTTCGGCGAAGGCTTGCACGTCAACGCCGTCGGTGCGCCCCCGCGCGCGGACCACCGGGAGATCGACGGCGAGGGAATGCGACGGGCCCGGGTGGTCGTCGACTCGGTGGCCACCACCATGACCAAATCGGGAGAGACGCTGCTGGCGCTCGCCGAGGGAGCGATCAGCGAGGGCGACGTCGCCGTGGAGTTGGGCGACGTGATCGTGGGCCGCACCGTCGCCCGCACCTCCGATCGGGACATCACGCTGTACAACTCCGTCGGGATCGGCCTCCAGGACCTCGCCGCGGCGCGCATACTGATCGACAGAGCCCGGGAACGGGGCGTCGGAACAGAAGTGGATCTGAGTCGATGAGCCAGAGCGATGTCGACGACGTGGACCTTGCGCACCTGCGGCGAGCCATCGAACTCGCCGACGAGACGGGCGACGCGGGCAACAGACCGTTCGGTGCGGTGGCGGTGGGGGCGGACGGTCATGTGATCAGCGAGGGCGCCAACTCCGTCGCGACGTCCGCCGATGTCACCGAGCACGCGGAACTCGACGCGATCACCACCGCCTGCGGTGAGGGACGCACCGGCGACCTCGTCGGCGCCACCATGTATGCCAGCGGTGAGCCGTGCCCGATGTGCAGTGCGGCGATGGTGTGGGCCGGCATCACGCGGGTTGTCTACGCGGCGTCGTCCGCGGACTTCTCCCGGATTCTCCCGGACGGCCCCCGGTTCACGCTGGGCTGCTCCGACGTGCTCGAGTCCGCGAGCGTCGAGATCGAGGTCAGCGGACCGCATCTCGGCGACGAGGCGCTCGCACCGTTCCACCGTTTCCTCGACACGGACTGACCCCCGAACGCCGTCAGCCCCCGGCACCGAGGTGGCGGGGGCTGACGGACGTGGGTGCCGGGACTCAGCCGAGCTGCGAGACGACCCAGTCGATGCTCTTCGTGAGCTGCGAGACGTCCTCGGGATCGATCGCCGGGAACATGCCGACACGCAGCTGGTTGCGGCCCAGCTTGCGGTACGGCTCCGTGTCGACGACGCCGTTGGCGCGCAGGATCTTCGCCACCTGAGCCGCGTCGATCTTGTCGTCGAAGTCGATGGTGCCGACCACCTGCGAGCGGTGAGCGGGATCGGTGACGAACGGGGTGGCGTAGTCGCTGGCCTCGGCCCACTGGTACAGGCGCGAGGACGAATCGGCGGTACGCGAGGTGGCCCAGTCGAGGCCACCCTTGCCGTTCAGCCAGTCGATCTGGTTGGCGAGCAGCAGCAGCGTCGCGACCGCCGGGGTGTTGTACGTCTGGTCCTTGGAGCTGTTGTCCACGGCGATGGGCAGCGACAGGAAGTCGGGGGTCCAGCGACCCGACTCCTTGATCTCCGCGACGCGCTCGAGCGCCTTCGGGCTCATCAGCGCGATCCACAGTCCGCCGTCGGCGGCGAAGCACTTCTGCGGGGCGAAGTAGTACACGTCGGCGTCGGCGACGTTCACCGGCAGGCCGCCGGCGCCGGACGTGGCGTCGATGGCGATGAGCGCATTCTCCGAGCCCGCGGGACGCGAGACGGGAATCGCGACACCGGTGGACGTCTCGTTGTGCGCCCAGCCGATGAGGTCGACGGACGGATCCGAGACCGGCTCGGGAGCACTGCCCGGGTCGGCGGAGACGACGATCGGGTCGCCGATGAACGGGTTGTTCTTCGCGACCGACGCGAACTTGGAGCTGAACTCACCGTTCGTGAGGTGCAGCGACTTCTCCCGGATCAGGCCGAACGCGGCCGCATCCCAGAACGCTGTGGTGCCACCGTTGCCGAGCACCACCTCGTAGCCCTCGGGCAGGGAGAACAGATCGGCGAGGCCGGACCGCACGCTGGCGACGACGTCCTTGACAGGCTTCTGGCGGTGGCTGGTGCCGAACACCGAGGAGCCCACCTCGACCAGCGACTGCAGCTGTTCGGGGCGAACCTTCGACGGTCCGCAGCCGAAACGTCCATCGGCGGGCAGGAGGTCTGCGGGGATGATCGGTGTGGAGGTCATCGCTACTTTCTGTTCCTTACTGGTTCTGGCGGGGGAGACGGTCAGCTGGTGTGGGCGATCTGGTCCCAGCCCTCGACGGATTCGGGGGTGCGGGGTGCGGGTCCGGTGTAGATGGCGGCGGGGCGGACGAGTTTGCCGAGACGCTTCTGTTCGAGGATGTGGGCGCACCAGCCGGCGGTGCGGCCGCAGGTGAACATCGCGGGCATCATGTGTGCGGGGACCTCGGCGAAGTCGAGGATGACCGCGGCCCAGAATTCGACGTTGGTTTCGATGGCCCGGTCGGGGCGGCGTTCGCGCAGTTCGGCGAGGGCGGCCTGCTCGAGGGCGGCGGCGGCCTCGTAGCGGGGGGCGTTCAGGCGTTTCGCGGTGGCGCGCAGCACCCGGGCGCGGGGGTCTTCGGCGCGATAGACGCGGTGCCCGAAGCCCATCAGCTTTTCCTTGCGGTCGAGGATGCCCTTGACCAGGGCGCGGGCGTCGCCGGACTTCTCGGTGTCCTCGATCATCGGCAGGACGCGGGCGGGGGCGCCGCCGTGCAGCGGGCCGGACATCGCGCCGATCGCCCCGGACAGGGAGGCGGCGACGTCGGCGCCGGTGGAGGCGATGACGCGGGCGGTGAAGGTGGAGGCGTTCATGCCGTGTTCGGCGGCGGAGACCCAGTAGGCGTCGATGGCGGCGACGTGGGCGGGGTCGGGGTCGCCCTTCCAGCGGACCATGAACCGTTCGGTGACGGTTGCGGCTTCGTCGATGCGTCTCTGCGGGACGGCGGGCCGGTAGATGCCGCGGGCGGACTGGGCGACGTAGGACAGGGCCATGACGGAGGCGCGGGCGAGTTGTTCGCGGGCGGTGTCGTCGTCGATGTCGAGGAGGGGCTGGTATCCCCAGATGGGGGCGAGCATGGCGAGGCCGGCCTGGACGTCGACGCGGACGTCGCCGGTGTGCACGGGCAGGGGGAACGGTTCGGCCGGGGGTAGTCCGGGGCCGAAGCGGCCGTCGACGAGCAGGGCCCACACGTTGCCGAACGTGACGTGCTTGGAGACGAGTTCTTCGATGTCGACGCCGCGGTAGCGCAGGGCGCCGCCGTCCTTGTCGGGTTCGGCGATGTCGCTGGTGAACGCGACCACGCCTTCCAGTCCGCTGACGAAATCGTCCGGTATTGCCGCGCTAGCTGACATAGCTCGTGGACTCTCCTCGTTCGAGTGCCCCCGGTCAGAGCGGCACTGTCTCGGCGTTCGACAATTGCGCTGGGCGTGCATGCGGGATGGGCAGGCACCCTCGTCCGCGCAATCGACTTCCCTTCCCCGGGCATCGCACGATCGCGGCTGCAATCCGAGGGGACGGGTTCGGTCCCCAAAACTTTAGCCGGTGTCACCGGAGAGTTGATCAGTGCATACCCGGGAGTAGCGTTCTCGGCTGTGTCTCCAGATGCAGAACAGCCGAAACCGGTGAACAAGGACCTCGCGGCCATGCGCGTCGGTTACGCACACCAGGGCGCTGACGGACGGTACGTCGACTCCGATCTGGACGCCGACCAGCTGAGCGACGGCTGGCTTCCCCTGATGCGCCTGTGGCTCGAGGACGCCGTGGAGGCCGGGGTTCCCGAACCCAACGCGATGACACTCGGAACCGTCGACGAGCACGGACATCCGTGCACCCGCACCGTCCTCTGCAAGGGATTGAGTGCCGACGGTGTGCTGTTCTTCACCAACTACGACTCGGACAAGGGCCGCCAGCTGGAGGCGGTGCCCTACGCGTCGGTGACGTTCACCTGGGTGCCCGTCGCCCGGCAGATCACCGTCCGCGGTCCAGTCGAGCGCGTGAGTGCCGAGGTCACGGACGAGTACTGGCACAGCAGGCCCCGCGGATCCCGGCTGGGGGCGTGGGCGTCCGAACAGTCGAAGCCAATCGGTTCGCGGGCCGAACTGGACGCCGCGCTGCTGCACGCGGCGGAGCGCTTCCCCGTCGACGTCGACATCCCGGTCCGGCCGGACTGGGGCGGAATCCTGATCCGCCCTGCGGTCGTGGAGTTCTGGCAGGGCCGCGCCAACCGGATGCACAACCGCATCCGGACGTCGCTGGCCGACGGCTCGTGGACGGTGGAGCGACTGCAGCCGTGACGGCCGGGGAATAGTGAGCATGGGAAACGAGCTAAGGGAAGAATGACCGACACCGTCACCGAGAAGAAGAAGCGGCGGCTGCTCGCCGACACGGCGCCGCTGCAGAACCGGGACTACCGCCGCCTGTGGGCGGCCGGGATCGTGACGGTGATCGGCGGGCAGCTCAGTGTCGTCGCCGTGCCGCAGCAGGTGTACGAGATCACCCGCAGCTCGGCGTACGTGGGTCTGACCGGTGTCTTCGCGCTGGTACCGCTGATCGTGTTCGGTTTGTGGGGCGGCGCGCTGGCCGACGTCATGGACCGGCGGAAACTGCTGACGATCACCACCGTCGGACTCGGTGTGACGTCGGTGCTGTTCTGGGTGCAGGCGGCGCTGGGACTGGACAACGTGTGGCTGGTACTCGGACTGCTGGGGTTGCAACAGGCGTTCTTCGCGGTCAACCAGCCCACCCGCAGCGCGATCATCCCGCGGCTCATCCCCGCGGAACAGCTGGCCGCCGCCAACTCGCTCAACATGACGGTCATGCAGTTCGGCGCCATCGCCGGACCGCTGCTCGCCGGCGTGATGATTCCGACAGTGGGGCTGTCGACGCTGTATCTCGTCGATTCGATCGCCCTCCTGGCCACACTGTGGGCGGTGCTGCGGCTGCCCGCCATCCCGCCGACGGGGGAGTCGCGCCGGGCCGGGCTGCGCGAGGTGTTCGACGGGTTCGCCTACCTCGCGACGCAGAAGGTGCTGCTCGCGTCGTTCGTCGTCGACATCATCGCCATGGTGTTCGGCATGCCGCGGGCGTTGTTCCCGCAGATCGCGCACGACACGTTCGGCGACCCGGCGTCGGGCGGTGTGGCGCTCGGACTGCTGTTCGCGGCGATGTCCTTCGGCGCGGTGGCCGGTGGGGTGTTCTCCGGTTGGCTGCCGAGGGTCCGGCGCCAGGGCCTCGCCGTGATCGTGTGCATCGTGTTGTGGGGTCTCGCGATGGTGGGCTTCGGCGTGGTGGTGGGGATCGCCTCACCCGGCGACAGTCCGGTCCTGTTGTGGATTGCTCTCGCGTTCCTCGCATTCGGCGGCGCCGTCGACATGGTCTCCGCCGCGTTCCGCAGCACCATGCTCCAGCAGGTCGCCACGGACGAGATGCGCGGACGACTCCAGGGCGTCTTCATCGTCGTCGTGGCCGGGGGCCCGCGGATCGGTGACGTCGTGCACGGCGCGGCCGCCGCGGCGGTCGGGACGAGCGTGGCGGCCGCGGGCGGTGGCGTCCTCGTCGTCGTCGGTGTGGTGATCGCCGCGCTCGTGTTCCCGGCACTGGTGCGTTACAAGGTCACCCGCTAGGTTCCTGTGCGCCATCACATATCTCGCGCCCATCTCGGGCACACTGAAGTGCATGGGTGAACCGCAGTCTTCGAAGACGGACAGGCCTGCCACGGCCGGATTCGAGATCCGGGGAGGCGGCTACCGGGCCGGCATCGCGGCTACCGGCGCCGGACTACGGCTACTCGAATGGGACGGTCCGGACGGGCCGATGGCGCTCACCGAGACGTGGGACATCGGAACCCGGCCACCGTTGTCGGCAGGGTTGATCCTCGCGCCGTGGCCCAACCGGATCCGCGACGGCCAGTTCGTCTTCGACGGCATCGACCATCAACTCGAGATCACGGAGCCGACATTCGGCAATGCCAGTCACGGATTCGTCCGCCGCCGGGACTGGCGTGTCGTGAATCACGCCGACGACCGCATCGAGTTGTCGATCGACGTCGGCCTCCACAAGGGGTGGCCGTACCCGCTGCGGCTCACCGTCGCCTACGTCGTGGACGACGACGGCCTGACCGTGACGCACACCGCCACCAACACGGGAGCCATCCCGGCACCGTTCGGGATGGGCTTCCACTCCTACGTCCGCGCCGGCGACTTCCCGCTCGACGAGTGCACGCTGCGACTGTCCGCCGGCACCCGGCTGCCTCTCGACGAGCGCATGCTGCCGAGTGGGGGTTCGCGGCCCGTGGCAGGCACCGAATACGACTTCACCAGCCCGCGCATGCTGGCGGGCGTCGCGCTCGACACCCCGTTCAGCGCACTGGACGTCGACGCGGACGGCAGGTCGCGGCACGAATTGCGGGCGCCGGACGGCACCGGAACGATCCTGTGGGCGGCTCGTGAGTTCGGCTGGCTGCAGGCGTTCGTCGCGGATCCCGAGGCCGGGAAGTCGTATCCGGGACGCGGGCGGGCGCTGGCGCTCGAACCGATGACGTGCCCGCCGGACGCGTTCAACTCCGGGATCGATCAGTTGGTGCTCGCTCCGGGGCAGCAGTGGACGGGTGTGTGGGGCATGTCCGCGGTGGCGTAGCGGTTCAACTTTCGAGCATCGAGTGCCCACTTGGTGAGACGGTGTAACACCGGTCGCGGTCCGGCCGATACGTCGGGCGGGGGTTCGTCTGTCGCGGCTGCGGCACTTTGTGTCACCCTCTGTCCTTCCCTCACCGCGTCGCGCATCGCGGTGTGCGTTCTCCGCCGTCTTCGGCATCTGTGCAGGTAACGCGGCCAGTCCAGTCTCGGGTAACTGGCCCTCACCGATTCCACTCCCGTGCCGTGCGGGCAAATCGGACACTCGCCGATCCCGTTCGGCGACCCTTCTCGGTGGTCGCCGCGCATCCCGCGGCGGACCCGGATCACGGGCTCTGAGCGGACCCGCCTTCGGCACGCAGGCCAGAGTGGGACTAGTTTCTACCTGAATGAAGTTGTTACTCATTGGTTTGAGCTTGAGAGGGATGCTTCGTGCCTGACAATGACACAAAGCCCACGCTTACCTACCCTGGTGGTGAGCACACGATGTCCATTGCCAGGGCAACCGAGGGCAATGACGGTATCGAACTGGGCAAGCTGCTCGCCAGCACCGGGTACACCACCCTGGACCCGGGTTTCGTCAATACCGCCTCCACCAGCTCCGCGATCACCTACATCGACGGTGAGCACGGGATTCTCCGCTACCGCGGGTACCCGATCGAACAGCTGGCCGAGAAGTCGACTTTCATCGAGGTCAGCTATCTGCTGATCTACGGTGAGCTGCCCACCACGGCGCAGCTCGAGTCGTTCACCGACCGGATCCGGCGCCACACGCTGCTGCACGAGGACCTCAAGAGGTTCTTCGACGGATTCCCGCGGAACGCACACCCGATGCCGGTCCTGTCCAGCGCAGTCAACGCGCTGTCCGCGTACTACCAGGACTCCCTGGACCCGGCCGACCCGGAACAGGTCGAGCTGTCGACCATCCGCCTTCTCGCGAAGCTGCCGACCATCGCGGCCTACGCCTACAAGAAGTCCGTCGGGCAGCCGTTCCTGTACCCGGACAACTCCCTGAACCTGGTCGAGAACTTCCTCCGGATGACGTTCGGCTTCCCCGCGGAGCCCTACGAGATCGATCCCGAGATCGCCAAGGCTCTCGACATGCTGCTGATCCTGCACGCCGACCACGAGCAGAACTGCTCGACGTCGACGGTGCGGCTGGTCGGCTCGTCCGACGCCAACCTGTTCACCTCGATCTCCGGTGGCATCAACGCACTCTGGGGCCCGCTGCACGGCGGCGCCAACCAGGCCGTGCTGGAGATGCTCGACGAGATCAAGGCCAGCGGCAGCAACGCGGACGACTTCGTCCGCAAGGTCAAGAACAAGGAAGACGGTGTGAAGCTCATGGGCTTCGGGCACCGCGTCTACCGCAACTACGACCCGCGCGCGGCGATCGTCAAGAAGACGGCGCACACCATCCTCGAGAAGCTCGGCGGCGACGACGAGCTGCTCGACATCGCGATGGCGCTCGAAGAGGCGGCGCTCACCGACGACTACTTCGTCGAGCGCAAGCTGTACCCGAACGTCGACTTCTACACGGGTCTGATCTACCGCGCGATGGGCTTCCCCACGCGCATGTTCACCGTTCTGTTCGCCATGGGCCGCTTGCCCGGGTGGATTGCACACTGGCGCGAGATGCACGAAGATCCCGCTACGAAGATCGGCCGTCCGCGCCAGATCTACACCGGTTACACCGAGCGTGACTACAAGGACGTCACAGGTCGCTGATCGCGAATACCTGTGCCGAACCATAGAGCCCTCACCGAGGAGGACATATGACCAAGCCCGAGATCGAGTTCCAAGACGGACCCGCCCCGACCGACCTGGTCATCAAGGACGTGGTGGTCGGAGACGGCGCAGAGGCCGTCCCCGGGGGCACCGTCGAGGTGCACTACGTCGGCGTCGAGTTCGAGTCCGGCGAGGAGTTCGACTCCTCCTGGAGCCGCGGCGAGTCCATCCAGTTCCCGCTGCGCGGTCTCATCAAGGGCTGGCAGGACGGCATCCCCGGCATGAAGGTGGGCGGACGTCGTCAGCTCACGATCCCGCCGGAGCTGGCCTACGGTCCCGCCGGCGCCGGACACCAGCTGTCCGGCAAGACGCTGGTCTTCATGATCGACCTGCTGGACGTGAAGGAATAGTCTCCGCAGCACGAAAAGCCCCGCATCACCTCAAGGTGAGGCGGGGCTTTCTGCTCTCCATGTCTCCGGTCTAGGTGGCTCGTGTGTCGTGTCCGTGTGGAGTTCGACGACGAGCCGTGCGCCGCCGAGCGGGCTGACCTCGAAACGTGCGCTGCCGTTGTGCAGTGCCGCCTGCTGCGCGACGAGCGCGAGGCCGAGGCCCGACCCGCTCTTCGTCGCGTTGGACCCGCGGTGGAACCGTTCGAAGACCACCGCCCGTTCGGCCTCGGGCACCCCCGAGCCGTTGTCGTCGACGACGACGGTGGTGATGCCGTCGGCCGCTCTCAGCGTGATCGTCACCGCGGTCGCGCCGCCGTGCCGGACCGCGTTCTTGATGGCGTTGTCCAAAGTGAGGCGCAGTCCACCGGGCATGCCCCGGACCGTCACCGGGGTTGCGTCGACGGTCACCTGCAGCCCCGGATTGTGGCGCATCGCCTCCTCGGCGGCGAGGTCGCTGATGTCGACGAGGTCGCAGTCCACGAAGTCCTTGTCGGTGGACAGTTCGCCGCGGGCGAGCCGCTCGAGGTCGGACAGCGTCGATTCCACCCGGTCCTGTGAGCGGGCGACGTCGCGGAGGATCTCGTGCTGCTGTTCCGGCGTCAGGTCGAGAGTGGTGAGGACCTCGAGGTCGGTGCGCATCGCGGTGAGCGGGGTCCGGAGTTCGTGTGCCGAGACTGCGGCGAAGTCGCGTGCGGTGGCGAGCGCGGCGGTGGTCGCGTCCTGCGCCTCCGCGACGTCGCGCAGCATCGACTCCGCGGCGGACGCCAGTTCGTCCGCCTCCCGGACACCGGATGTCGTGGGCGTCAACTTCGGTTCGCGGCGCACGATGCGGCCGGTCAAGTCGACCAGCGGGCGCACGGCACGACCGCCGAACAACCAGCCGAGACCGCTGGCCGCGGCGATGGCGAGCACTCCGACGAGCAGGACCTGACGTTGCTGCTCCGACGTCACGTCCTGGGCTTCGGCGTACGGCACGGCCAGGGAGATCCGGGTGCCGAGGAGCGGCACGGTCGCGGTGTACGCCCGGTACTTCGTGTCACCCACCTCGACGGTCTGCTGGCCTGGGTCGAGTTCGGGCAGCTGGGTGGGGGTACTGACGAGCACGGTGTCGCCGTCGGCCGAACGGATCGTGATGGCGAACGCACCCTTGTCGCCGAGTGCCCCGAGGAACAGACCGGCGGTGGCGGCGTTGGGAACCAGAACGTCCGACGCCGTCTCCAGTCGCCGGTCGAGTTGCGACAGGTTGTTCCGGTTGATCGCCAGCGACACCAGGATGCCGAGCGCCACGACGATGATCGTCGCCCCCAGCGCGGTCGCGGCGGCCACGCGGGTTCGGAGGGAGAACGACCGTTTCACGACGGTTCCCGGAGCACGAATCCGACTCCGCGCACCGTGTGCAGGATGCGCGGCTGACCACCGACCTCGAACTTGCGACGCAGGTAGCCGACGAACACGTCCACCACGTTGGTGTCGGCGACGAAGTCGTACCCCCACACCAGTTCGAGGAGCCGCTCACGGCTCAGGACGATGCCGACGTTGCGGGCGAGCACCTCGAGGAGTTCGAATTCCCGTTTGGTCAGAATGACCTCCTCGCCCGCCATGAAGACCCTGCGTGCGGACGTCCGGATCTCCAGCGCACCGACGCGGATCGGTGGGGTCGCGGGCGAGTCGGCGGGGGCGGCGGCCGTCGTTCCGTGCCGCCGCAGCATCGCCCGGATGCGGGCGATCAGTTCGGCGAGGACGAACGGCTTGACCAGGTAGTCGTCGGCGCCCGACTCGAGGCCGGAGATGCGGTCGTCGACGGTGTCGCGTGCGCTGAGCACGCAGATCGGGATGTCGTTGTTCATCGCGCGGAGCGCGGTCACGACGCCGGTGCCGTCGATGACCGGCATGTTCATGTCGAGCACCATCGCGTCCGGACGTCGTTCGCTGACCACCCGGAGCGCGTCGGCGCCGTCGACGGCCGTGAGGACGGTGAATCCGGACAGGCGCAGGCCGCGTTCGAGGGACGTCCGCACGTCCTCGTCGTCGTCGACCACGAGGACACTGGCTGAGTCGGTGACGGTCACTCCTGCATTGTGCCGTGGGCGCGACCACTGAGCGTGCGGATGGCAGTTGTGGGAGCGTGTCTCGTCCGTACACTCGTTGGAGATGTTTTCTTCGCTGCAGGCATTCGAACTGACCGAAACCAACCGTGACTGGCTGATTCACCGCCCGGCCGAGATCGCGACCTACGTCGTCCTGGCGCTCGTGCTGCGTTTCGCGTTGCACCGCATGATCGACCGGATGACGCGGCCCCGGGAGCCTTCCGACAAACCGGCCATGCTCCGTCCCCTCCGGGAACGCGCCCCGCGGGGCGTCAAGGAGGCGATGGTCAACGAGCGTCGCGCGCAACGCGCCCGGACGATCGGGTCGGTGCTCAAATCGACGGTGTCGATCGTGGTGCTCATCTGGGTGGTGCTCCAGGTTCTCGCGGTCCTCGGCGTCAATGTGGCGCCGTTCATCGCGTCGGCCGGTGTGATCGGTGTCGCACTCGGTTTCGGTGCGCAGAACCTCGTCCGGGATTTCCTGTCGGGCATCTTCATGCTGCTCGAGGATCAGTACGGTGTCGGGGACGTCGTGGACCTCGGCGAGGCCGTGGGAACGGTCGAGACGGTGGGTCTGCGGGTCACCACGATCCGCGACGTCAACGGCACCCTCTGGTACTGCCGCAACGGTGAGATCGTCCGTGTCGGCAACATGAGCCAGGGTTACGCGGTCGCGGTGGTCGATCTGCCGATCGCGCACGCCGCCAACGTGCAACGGGCGTGCGAGGTGGCACTCGAGGCAGTCACCGAGGCGGCCAAGAGCGACGCGATCGCGGTCGACGTACTCGAACCCCCGGAACTGCTGGGCGTCAACTCGGTGACCGCGGAATCGGTCACGCTGCGGATCACCGCGCGGACCAAGCCGGGCAGGCAGTGGGCGGTGCAGCGGACGTTCGCCCGCGCGGCGCTGTCGGCGTTCGAGCACTACGACATCGACGCGCCGTACCTGTCGGTGCTGTCGTCGGCTCGCTCCACCAACTGATCGGCCCCGCGCTTCGTTACCGTGGCAGGTATGGACACCGCACTCGTCTGGTTCCGGCGCGACCTCCGGCTCGGTGATCTGCCGACGCTCCACACGGTGGCGGAGTCGGGGGCGCGTGCACTCGGGCTGTTCGTCCTCGACGATCGGCTGCTGAAAACATCGGGCGGTGCTCGCCGGGACTTCCTGTTCCGCAGTCTCGCCGCACTGGACGACCAACTCGACGGCCGGTTGCTGGTGGTGAAGGGCGATCCCGTCGACGTGGTTCCGACGGTCGCGAAGAAGGTATCGGCCGAAGAAGTCCACGTGAGCGCCGATTACGGGCCGTACGGTCGCGAGCGTGATGCCGCCGTCGCCGAGCACGTCGATCTGGTGGCCACCGGTTCGCCGTACGCTGTGGCGCCCGGCCGGGTGACGAAGACGGGCGGGGAGCCGTACCGGGTGTTCACCCCGTATTTCCGGCAGTGGCTCGAACACGGGTGGCGCGCGCCGATCGATACCGGGCGTGCGACGGTGGAGTGGCTGGACCCGGACGACGTCAAGGCGCGGCGGGTGCAGATCCCCGAACCGGAATCCGACGGGTGCCCCGCCGGGGAGGCGGCGGCGCTGCAGCGGTGGGCGGAGTTCTGCGAGGACGACCTCGCCGGGTACGAGGACGCGCGGGATCGTCCCGGTCTCGACGCGACCAGCCGGATGTCGGTGTACCTGAAATACGGCAACATTCATCCGCGGACGATGCTCCGCGATCTCGCGCGCCGTCGCAGCAAGAGCGCCGAACAGTACCGGCGGCAGCTCGCGTGGCGGGACTTCTACGCCGACATCCTCTTCCAGCGTCCCGACAGCGCGCGGGAAAACTACGACCGTCGCTTCGACCGCATCCGCTACGACAGCGGGCCTGACGCCGAGGAGGCGTACTCGGCGTGGTGCGAGGGCCGGACGGGGTTCCCGATCGTCGACGCCGGGATGCGTCAGCTGAAAGCCGAAGCCTGGATGCACAATCGGGTGCGGATGATCGTCGCGTCGTTCTTCGTCAAGGATCTGCACCTGCCGTGGTGGTGGGGTGCCCGCTACTTCATGAACCGGCTCGTCGACGGGGATCTGGCGAACAATCAGCACGGCTGGCAGTGGACCGCGGGATCGGGGACGGACGCGTCGCCGTACTTCCGGGTGTTCAACCCGACGACGCAGGGGGAGAAGTTCGACCCCGACGGCGAGTACGTGCGGCGGTGGGTGCCTGAACTGCGTGGCATCTCCGGCAAGGCTGTTCATGCTTTGAAAGACGGTCGCCCCGAGGACTATCCGCCGCCGATCGTCGACCATGCCCACGAGCGGCAGGAGGCACTCGCCCGCTACGGCGAGATCAAGGCCCCGTGAGTACTTATTAACCGCGGGCGGTTAATAAGTACTCACGGGCGCTTTGCGCATGAGGAGCCCGAGGAACGCCGCCGCGGCGAGGACGATGACGAGTCCGCCGTAGACGCGGGTGGTGTCGACGAGCCCGACCTTTCCGACGAGGTATCCGGCGATCAGCGCGGGAACGCTGTTGGCGAGGTAGGCGATCACGTAGATGCTCGACAGCAGTCCCGCGCGCTCGTGCGGTTCGGCGAGCGGCATGACGGTGCGGATGGTGCCCTGGAAGCCGGCGCCGAACCCGATGCCCGCCACCGCGGTTCCTGCGAGAATCCACAGCGCCGACGACGTTTCGGCGCCGACCAGGGTGATGGCGACTCCGACGACGAGGGCGGACGCTCCGACGTACAGGATGCGTCGTGCTGCCACGTTGCGCAGCAGGAACACCGCGAATGCGCCGGTCCCGGTGAGCGTCGCGACCATGATGGCGCCGATCAGCGACGTGTGGACGTCGAGCGCGTTACGGGCGAGCGAAGGTCCGAGGGACAGGTAGAAGCCGCCCAGCGCCCACACTGCCACCAGGCAGGGTCCGGTGAGGACGAGCATTCCCAGTGCGGTGGACGGGACCGCCAGCGTCGGACGCATCGATGCCAGAGCCCCCTTCTGCCGGACCGCTGTCTCGGGTGCGGCCCAGATGCCGAGGATCTCGACGACGAACAGCGCGCAGAACACCAGGAACACGGTGCTGGTGGGCCGGGGAAGGTGCTCGCTGATCAGGCTCGATCCGATGGCGCCGAGTGCGAGGCCGACGGTGGGCGCGATGCTGTTGACGGTGGCGCCGCGTCCGGGTGTGCGTTCGAGGTCGAGGAGGGTGGAACCGAGCGCGCTGATCGCGGCGCCGGTGGCGAAACCCTGCACGACTCGGGCGATCAGCAGGAGGCCGATGCCCTCGGCTGTCGCGAACATGATCATCGAGGCGGCTTCGAACACGAGTGCCGTGATCAGCACGGGCCGGCGGCCGACGTAGTCCGAGAGCGAACCGACGGTGAGCAGCGCCAGCAGCAGGCTCACGGCGTAGATGCCGAAGATCAGCGTCGATTGCAGCGACGAGAAGCCCCAGTTCGACTGGTACACCTCGTACAGCGGTGTGGGTGCGGCAGACGCGCCGAGCAGGGTGGCGATCACGACCGCGACGAGCGTGAAGGCGGCTCCTCGGCGCAGTGCGGGTCGAGACGTCGGTGGTGCTTCGGGCGCGGCAAGCGTCGTCATGGCGTACTCCCCGGAGAACATTAATGCAAAGGGTTTGCGTTAATGGACGCTACGCCGCCACCGTTCTTAATGCAACGTCTTTGCGTTAGCATGGGGGCATGAGTCCGGCTCCAGGCCCGCGCCCCGGTGGTCGCAGCGCCCGCATCCAGCAGGCGGTGCATGCGTCCACGCGCAAACTTCTCGACGAGCGCGACCGAGCGGACATCACCGTCCCCATGATCGCCGCCGACGCCGGGGTCACCCCGTCGACCATCTACCGGCGCTGGGGGGACATCACCGAATTGTTCGCGGACGTCGCGCTCGAGCGTCTGCATCCCGACGCGCCCCCGCGTGAAACCGGCAGTGTGCGAGGCGACCTCGTTGCCTGGGCGCAGGACTACCTCGAGGAGATGTCCTCACCGGTGGGGCGGGCGGCACTGCGCGACGTCGTGATGAGTGCCGACACCGTCAGGTCGGAGGACGGCACCAATCAGTTCAGGTGCGCGACGTTCTGCCGCACCCAGATCGAAACAATCCTCCGACGGGGCGAACCCGTGCAGGGCGTGGTCGAGCACGTGATCGACCATGTCGTGGCGCCGATCATCTACCGCATCCTGTTCGACCTCGACCCTCTCGAAGCGGACCGCGTCGGGGAACTGGTGGATCACGCACTCGACGCGGCCGTCCGGGTCTGAGGGGTCAGCCGCCCAGCTGCTTCTTCAGCGCGTCGAGGACGGCGACGTCCTCGATGGTGGAGGGCACCGTGTACTCCTCGTGGTCGGCGATCTGCCGCATCGTCTTACGCAGGATCTTGCCCGAGCGGGTCTTGGGCAGCGCCTGCACGACCGTCACGTCACGGAACGTGGCGACGGCGCCGATCTGCTCGCGCACCATCGCGACCAGTTCGTTGCGGAGGGTCTCCGGGTCGATCTCGACCCCGGCCTTGAGCACGACGTAGCCGCTGGGCTTCTGGCCCTTGAGTTCGTCGCGGATGCCGACCACCGCGCACTCGGCCACCGCGGGGTGTCCCGCGACCACCGCCTCCATGCTGCCCGTCGAAAGCCGATGTCCGGCAACGTTGATGACGTCGTCGCTGCGGCCGAGGACGTACACGTACCCGTCCTCGTCGATGTAACCGGAGTCGCCGGTCAGGTAGTAGCCCTCGAACGTGGCGAGGTACGACCGCACGTACCGCTCCGGGTCGCGCCACAACCCGGCCAGGGTGCCCGGAGGCAGCGGCAGCCCGATCACGATGTTGCCCTCGGCCCCGGCGGGAACCGTGTTCCCTTCGGCGTCGACCACCTCGACCCGGTACCCGGGCACCGGAACAGTGGGGGAGCCCGCCTTCAGCGGCATCGGTTCGAGCCCGCGCAGGTTGGCGCAGATCGCCCAGCCGGTCTCGGTCTGCCACCAGTGGTCGACGACGGGACGGCCGAGGACGCGGGTCGCCCACGCGTACGTGTCGGGGTCGAGGCGCTCGCCCGCCGCGAACAGCGTCTTCAGGGAGGAGATGTCGTACTTCTCGATCTCCTTCGCGTCGGGATCGGCCTTGCGGACGGCGCGGATCGCGGTCGGGGCGGTGAACAGTGCCGACACACCGTGATCGGAGATCACCCGCCAGAATGCGCCCGCATCCGGGGTCCCGACGGGCTTGCCCTCGTAGAGCACGGACGTGGCACCGGCCAGGAGCGGCCCGTAGACGATGTACGAGTGCCCGACCACCCAGCCCACGTCGGACGCAGTCCACCACACGTCGCCCGGGCCGATGTCGTAGATGTTGCGCATCGACCACGTGAGCGCGACGGCGTGCCCACCGTTGTCGCGGATCACGCCCTTCGGCTTCCCGGTGGTGCCGGACGTGTAGAGGATGTACAGCGGGTCCGTCGCGACCACCGGAACCGGCTCCGCGGGTGCCGCATCCGCCATCAGCGCATCCCAGTCGAACCACGCCGCCCCGGCGCCCTGGTAGTCGGCGGCCGAACCGGGGATCTGCTCCCGGTCCTTGACGATCACCGTGTGCGGCGGGGTTCCGGACAGCTCCAGCGCCTTCGCCACCATCGGCAGGTAGTCGACGGTGCGTCCCGGCTCGAGGCCACCCGACGCCGTCACCAGCACCACCGGTCCGGCGTCGTCGATGCGGGTCGCGAGTTCCTTCGCGGCGAAGCCGCCGAACACCACCGAGTGCACGGCACCGATGCGGGCGCAGGCCAGCATCGCGATCGCCGCTTCGGGGATCATCGGCATGTAGACGATCACCCGGTCACCGGCCACCACACCCTGGTCCTTCAGGACGCCGGCGAACCGGGACACCTCGTCGAGAAGTTCTGCGTAGGTGTAGGTGCGGGATGCAGCGGGGGCCATCGCCGAGTCGTAGATCAACGCCGCCCGATCCCCGTTGCCGTCCCGCACGTGCCGGTCGAGAGCGTTGAAGCAGGTGTTCAGCGACGCATCCGGGAACCACCGGTACATCGGGGCGGCGGAATCGTCGAGCGCCTGCGTCGGCGGCGTCACCCACTCCACGGCCTCGGCGGCGGCGAGCCAGAAGTCCTCGGGACTGTCGGTGCTCCGTAAGTACACCTCGGCGTAGCTCTGGCCATGGTTGTCGCTCGGAGGCGGAGTCCCCGGGGAGCTCATCGATGCACGTCCTCTCGTCGTCCTTGTGACCTGAAACACCCTATGTGACGTCGGTGTCCGGCGACACCGTCCGGACGGCCGGGACGCAGGCCTGCGCTGGGCGGCGGGTTTTCGTCGCCCAGTGGAGTTGCGGTGAACCGGTCAGAGACCGAGGGAACCGGCGATCATCGGCCAGGAGTTGTGCAGGTCGTCCTGCCAGTAACCCCACGAGTGGGTGCCGGCGGGCCGGAAGTCGTACGTGGCCGGGATCCCCAGGGCGTTCAGCCGGTCGGCCAGCCGATGGGTGCACTCGTTGGTTCCCGCCTCGATGATGCCGCCGACGATCACCTGGTTGGCCAGCGTGCCCACATCTCCGTTGATATCCGGGCCGTTGAGGTTCTCGTGGACGCCGGGCAGCCCGGTGGCATTGCTGATGTACAAGTCGATGCCACGGAGCTTCTCGGCGTTGACGACGGGGTCGTTGGCCACCCACGCGGGGTCGTCGGGCGGTCCCCACATGTTCTCGACGTCGCCGCCTCGGAAGCTGACGACGAAGGTGACGTAGTCCCGGCCGGGTTTGGTGCTCGTCTCGGCGCATCCGCTGAACGCGCCGACGGCGCGATACAGCGACGGGGCCGCTTCGGCCAGGCTGAGGACGGATGTGCCCGACATCGACAGACCCGCGATGGCATTCGCACCGTCTGTTCCGAGTGTGGCGTCGACGATCGGGGGAAGTTCCTCGGTGAGGAAGGTGGTCCACTTGTTCACGCCGAGGACGGGATCGGGCTTTTCCCAGTCGGTGTAGTAGCTGTACGCCCCGCCGACGGGAGTGACGACGTTGACGTTCTTGTCGGCGAAGAAGTCGACGACGTCGGTCCTCGCCTGCCAGGTTGCCGAATCCTCGCCGCCACCGGCGCCGTTGAGCAGGTACAGGGTCGGCCGCGGCACGCTCGTGTCGGCGGGGCGGATCACTTCGAGGAGAATCACCTTCTCCATCGCCGCCGAGTAGACGTACATGTTCAGTTGACGGTCGTCGATCTCCTCGATGTGGTCGAGGACGGATCCGTCTGCCGAAGCCGGCTTGTCGGCGGGAAGTGCTCGCCACTCGTCCGCCGACGCCGCTGCCACCTGACCGAACATGGCCGACGACGCAACGACGGCGACCGCCAGGAGTGCCCGACAGTGTCCGATCGCGCTCATAGCCGCTCCTCGTGCTTGACTGCGGTGCCCGACAACCGTCTGGTGAATACTCAGAACATTGCCCCTTCACGGTAACCGGCAAACATTCCCCGGGGCGGCTGAACGGACACCGGACTTCGCCGCGACGTCCGCCCTATCGTGGAAGCATGACGCTGCTCGCCGAAGATCTGCTGTTGCTGCTGCTCGACGACACTTCGGGGAAGCCCGTCGTCGACGGGACCCGGATGCCGCGTGTCCTCGCCGGCGCCGTTCTTCTGGAACTGGCCCTGGGGGACGTCGTCACCCCGGCCGAACCCGGCGACGACGTGAAGAAGGGGCGGCTCGTCGTCCGGGACGGAGCGCGAACGCAGGATCCGCTGCTCGCGCGGGCCGTCGACCTCATCGGTACGTCCAAGCCGATGAAACCGGAAGCAGCCATCGAGAAGCTCACCAAGAACCTGCGCGACGAACTCGCGAAACGCATCGTCGACGCGGGATGGGTCCGCGAGGAGAGGGGCAAGGTGCTGGGCATCTTCCCCACCACGCGGTGGCCGGAGGTCGACGGCAGCCACGAACGCGCGCTGCGGTCCGAACTGAGCGCCGCGCTCCTCGACGGGGTCACCCCCACTCCCCGCACCGCCGCGCTCGTCTCGCTCCTGTCCGCGGTCGACGCGGCCCCGAAGCTGTTCCCGGACGCCGATCGTCGCGCCGTGAAGAAACGGGCGAGGGAGATCGCCGAAGGCGACTGGGCAGGCAAGGCCGTGCGCAAATCCGTCGAGGCCGTCAACGCCGCGATCGTCGTCGCCGCCACCGTGCCCGCCATCGTCGCGGGGAGTGGCTAGGCGGCGTGCGGTTCTGCGAGGCGTAGCGGGGGTTGTGGGGTCTTGTGGAGCGCAACAACTTTCGCTACTGAGAACACATGTTCTATATGGGGGTATTCGATCGGGGGATTCGGGAGACGGTCTGCTGTCTCGTCGACGGGGAATCCGATGTGGGTCTGGTCGAGTTGATGACCGACCTCCATCGCAGTGAGTCGGTGGTGGCCGAACGGAAGCTGGCGGCGATCGCCGAGCTCTTCGTGCGCCGCACTGCCGAGGTCGAGTCCGACGGGGCGTGGACGTCGACCGCGCACGAAGTGGTCGAGGCCGAGATCGGTGCCGCGCTCACCATGGGGCGAGCGGCGGCGGGTCGGCTGATCGGTCTGGGCATGTCGCTACGTACCCGGTTGCACGCCACGCGCGAGGCCATGGCACGTGGTGATCTCGACATGTACCGGGTTCGGCTGATCGAGGACGCGACGGCAAACGTGAGCGACGACTGGATCGGCGAGGTCGAACATCAACTCCTCGAACAGGTTCTGGCCCCGCCGCGCTCCGGTGGAACCGGGTTGACCGGCCGCAGGCTCACGAACGCCGCCAACCGCATCATCGCGAGGCTCGACCCGGCAGGGGTGCGCGCCAAGCGGGAGAAGGCTCAGGCGGACAGGTTCGTCGGAGTCTGTGCTGCAGAGGACGGCATGTGCCGAATCCTCGGTTCCGTTCCCGCGGCGCAGGGCCGTGCATTCGACGCGCGATTGCGCGAACTGGCAAACACCGTGTGTGCGAAAGACCTTCGAACATACGAACAGAGGCGGGCCGACGGATTGTCCGCGCTCATCGACGGGGCCGGGTTCGTGCAGTGTGAATGCGGGCGGGTCGATTGCGGCCAGCGCTCCCGCATCGCGACGACCGCGCGCAAGCCTCTCGTGCACCTCATCATGCTCGACGCCACACTCGCGGGCGGCGACGAACCGGCCTACCTCGACGGCTACGGAATCGTCGACGCGGCGCACGCACGCGAGATCGCCGCCGACGCGGATGTCGAATCGGTGCGGGCACCGAGTTCTGTCGTCCCGACCACGTACCGTCCCGGCACCGTGCTCGACACCTGGATGCGGGTGCTGGCCGGCGGGTGCGAGTGGTTGCACTGCGATGTGGCGGCCTGGAACACCGACCTCGATCATCATCGGCTGTTCGATCATTCCGATCCCGCGGCCGGAGGTCCGACGGTGGCCGGGAACATGACCGCCTACTGTCGAAATCATCACAGGCTCAAGCATTCCGGTCGCTGGTGGGTGACCGCTGACGGTGGAATCGAGTTGGTCGCGCCCACCGGTCACCGATACCGAACGCGGTCGTCGGGGCTCCTGGGTGTCGGACGAGACGCTGCTGCTGGAAGCGACCATGTCGCCAACCCCGCGGCCCGTCACCGCGCCCGTGCGCAGAACACTGCTGCGCGGATCCGGGCGGAGCGCCGCCGACGGCGGGCGCACCTGGATGCAGTGCGGCGCCGGTCGCCCGGCGCGCAAGCGTCCGGCGCCTGCCCGGCCGACGAACCCTCGCCGTTCTGACAGGCGGCTTTCCCCGGCCCACCGCCTGCGCGCCGAAAAAAGTTACCGTGGAATATAGGTGGTTAGCAAGAGTAAAGAACTGTCAATGTGATTGCTACGGTTCGGACTCGGTTCGCCGCCTCGCAACCGACCACGCGCTGAAGGAAGAGCGCCAGCGACAGCGGGAGGAACACATGTGCGGAATCGCCGGATGGATCTCGTTCGAACGCGATCTACGCGTCGAGCAGTCCACCGTGGATGCCATGGCCGAGACGATGAACTGCCGGGGGCCGGACGATCGCGGTACGTGGGTCGTCGAACACGCCGCGCTCGCGCATCGAAGGCTCGCCATCATCGATCTGCCGGGTGGGCACCAGCCGATGAGCGTGAACACCCCCGGCGGGACCGTTGCGATGGTCTACTCCGGCGAGGTGTACAACTTCGGTGAACTGCGCGAGGAGCTGTACGGGCGCGGTCACCGGTTCGCCACGGACTCCGACACCGAGGTGGTGCTCCACGGATATCTGGAGTGGGGAGAGGCCGTCGCGGAGCGGCTCAACGGCATGTACGCGTTCGCCATCTGGGATTCGCGGATCGACGCACTCGTGATGATCCGCGACCGGATGGGCATCAAGCCGTTCTACTACCACGAGACCCGAGACGGCGTCCTGTTCGGTTCGGAACCTAAAGCGATCCTTGCCAATCCGATCGCCGAGTCGACTGTCACGATGGACGGGATCCGGGAGCTGTTCGCGTTCGTCAAGACACCAGGACACGCGGTGTGGGACGGCATGCGTGAGGTGGAGCCGGGCACAGTGGTCACCGTCTCGCGCACCGGACTGCGGACGCACCGGTACTGGACCCTGCAGACCCGTCCGCACACCGACGACCGGGACACCTCCGTCACCCATGTCCGCGAACTCCTCGACGACATCGTGCGCAGGCAACTGGTCGCCGACGTGCCGCGCTGCACCCTGCTGTCCGGTGGTCTCGACTCGTCCGCGATGACCGGTATCGCCGCCGAGCAGCTCGCCGAGGTGGGCGAGACGGTCCGCACGTTCGCCGTCGACTTCGTCGGTCAGACCGAACATTTCGTCGCGGACGAACTGCGGGGCACCCCGGATACTCCGTACGTGCACGACGTGGCCCGGCGATCCGGGACCGCGCACCAGGACATCGTCCTCGACTCCGACGCACTGGCCGACCCCGCCGTGCGCGCGAAGGTCATCCGGGCCCGGGACATTCCCATGGGCCTCGGCGACATGGACGCGTCGCTGTATCTGCTGTTCAAGGCGATCCGTCAGCACTCCACGGTGGCGCTGTCCGGTGAGTCGGCCGACGAGGTGTTCGGCGGGTACAAGTAGTTCTTCGACCCGAAGGCGCAGCAGGCGAACACCTTCCCGTGGCTCGTGCAGTTCGCCGAGCACTTCGGCGACGAGAGCAACATCTTCACCCCGGAGGTGACGGCGGGGCTGAACATGGACGACTACGTGCAGGACTCGTACGACGCAGCGGTGTCCGGGATCGATCGGCTGGACGGCGAATCCGACTTCGAATGGCGGATGCGGAAGATCTGCTACCTGCATCTGACGCGTTTCGTCCGCGTCCTGCTCGACCGCAAGGACCGCGCGAGCATGGCCGTCGGACTCGAGGTCCGGGTGCCGTTCTGCGATCACCGGCTGGTCGAGTACGTCTACAACACGCCGTGGTCGCTGAAGACGTTCGACGGCAAGGAGAAATCGTTGCTGCGGGCGGCGACCAGGGATGTGCTGCCGCAGTCGGTGATCGACCGGGTCAAGTCGCCGTACCCGTCCACCCAGGACCCGAAGTACGCGGTGGCGTTGCAGGAGCACGGCAAGGACCTGCTCGGCGACCCTTCGCACCCGGTGTTCGGCCTGGTCAGCGCGGACTGGTTGTCCCGGGCGGTGTCCGTCGACACCCCGCAGATCAGTCAGGTATCGCGTCGCGGACTCGAGCGCACGCTCGACCTCGCGCTGTGGATGGACATGTACAACCCGACGATCAAACTGTCTTAGCTCAGGCCGAGGTTCCGGTAGCGGGCGAGCCGGGCCGCGAAGCGCTCGCTCTCGGGAACCCCGGTCAGGGCACGGAGTTCCCGGGAGATGGCCTCGCCGACCCGCTTGGAGAAGTCGACGGCCTCGTCGGCGGCGTCCGGATGCTCGGGGATGATGGCGTCGATGACGCCGTCGCGCAGCAGGTCGAGCGAACGGATGCCCTGCGCGGCCGCCATCTCGGGGGCGTGTGAGGTGTCGCGGTGGACGATGGCGCTGGCGCCTTCGGGGGGAAGCGGGGCGAGCCACCCGTTCTGCGCGGCGAGCACGCGATCGGCGGGGAGGAAGGCGAGCGCGCCGCCGCCCGTGCCCTGGCCGAGCAGAACGGACACGGTCGGCGTCTTCAACGTCACGAGGTCGGAGATGCAACGTGCGATCTCGGGGGCCAGGCCGCGTTCCTCCGCCTCCTGAGACAGTGCTGCACCGAGGGTGTCGATCACCAGGACCAGGGGGATCTGCAACTCCTCGGCCAACCGCATGCCGCGGCGTGCCTCGCGGAGGGCGGCGGGACCCATCGTGTTCAGCGCCGACTGTCCGGCGCGGTCCTGGCCCAGCAACACGCACGGTGCGCCGCGGAAACGTGCCAGCGACAGCAGCACCGTCCCCTCGGTTTCACCCTGGCCGGTGCCGCTGAGGGGCACCTGCTCGGTTGCTGCGTGCCGCAGGAGGTGGCGGATTCCGGGCCGGTCGGCGCGCCGCGACAACATCACCGACTGCCACGCGGGCACGTCGGGGATGTCGACGGCCGGCGGCGCCGGTTCGGTGAGGGCGGTCGACGTCGGCGGATCGATCAGCACCCGCAATGCCCGATGGACGAGCCGGCGCAGGCGCGTGGCAGGGACGACGCCGTCGATGACGCCGTTGCGGTACAGGTTCTCGGATGTCTGCACGCCCTCGGGGAATTTCTCGCCGTACAGCGCCTCGTAGACGCGGGGCCCGAGGAACCCGACGAGTGCACCGGGTTCGGCCACCGTGATGTGCCCGAGCGAACCCCAGGACGCGAACACGCCGCCGGTGGTCGGGTTCCGCAGATACACCAGGTAGGGGAGATGGGCGGCCTTGTGGGTGGCGACGGCCGCCGCGATCTTCACCATCTGCACGAAGGCGACGGTGCCCTCCTGCATGCGTGTGCCCCCCGACGTGGGCGAAGCGAGCAGGGGGAGACCCTCACGGGTGGCGCGTTCGATGGCGGAGACGATCCGCTCGGCCGCGGCAACACCGATCGAACCGGCCAGGAAAGCGAACTCGCACGCGATCACCGCGACCGGGCGACCGCGGACGGTGCCGACGCCGGTGATCACCGATTCGTCGACACCCGACTTCTCGGCGGCCTTCCGCAGGTCGGCGCGGTACTTCTCGTTCGGCCGCGCATCGACGGGCGCGGTGTCCCAGGAGACGAAGCTGCCTGCGTCCAGTACCAGCTCGAGCACGTCGTGGGCGGAGATCTTGGCGGCCATGGCCCTGAGAGTAGCGGTCGGTCCGGGGCGGCGAATGTCTGCTACGGCGGGTGACGGGCGCCCACACGGTCGCCCGCGCGGCCGGAACACGGCAAACAGCGCCCGGGTGGAACCCGGCAATTAACACCGAGACCGCCGTCGCGGTGTCTAAAGTCAGATGGGTTGACGCAGGCCGGGTACGAGAACGACGACACATTTCCCGAGTGGAGCAGTCATATGGACCTCAACACCATCACCGATGTCGTTCGGCGTCCACCCGACCGGCCGGGTGCGGCGTGGCGGGAAGGCGACGCGTGGCTGGCCGGCGGAACGTGGCTGTTCTCCGAGCAGCAGCCCGACCTGCGCCGTCTCGTCGATCTCACGACGCTCGCCTGGGACACCCTCGTGCCGAGCGACGCGGGCCTCGAGATCGGAGCGACGTGCACGATCCGTGAGCTGTATGCGCTTGCGCCGCCGGACGACTGGAGAGCCGCCTCGCTGTTCGGGACGAGTTGCGAGGCCTTTCTGGCATCGTTCAAGGTCTGGAATTCGGCGACGGTGGGCGGCAATATCTGCATGTCGCTTCCCGCGGGTCCGATGATCACTCTGGCGGTCGCGCTCGAGGCGACGTACACGCTGTGGTCCACCGACGGGTCCGAGCGCGCCGTCGCCGCCGCCGACTTCGTGACGGGCAACCGCGAGAACGTGCTCACACCGGGTGAGATCCTGCGCCGCATCGACATCCCGGTCCGTGCCCTCCGCAAGCGTCACACGCATCGCCGCTTCACCCTCACACGCCTCGGCCGTTCGACGGTGTTCATGATCGGCACCCAGGCGCCCGGCGGCGACGACCTGCTGCTCACGATCACGGCGGGCACCACCCGTCCGATCCGTCTGGCCTTCGACGCCGTACCTGACGCCGACTCGCTCCGGCAGAGCATCGACGCGATACCCGACGACGTGTGGTTCGACGATCCCAACGGCACCCCTGACCACCGTCGCCATCTGACGAAGCACTTCGCCGAGGAGATCCGGACCGAGTTCACCGCAGGAGACCGGCAATGACGTACACCGTGAACGGCAGGACGTTCGACGAGGAACCGAATCCCGGGCAGTGTCTGCGCACGTTCGTGCGGTCGCTCGGTCATCACGGCGTCAAGAAGGGTTGCGACGCAGGCGATTGCGGAGCCTGCACGGTGTGGCTCGACGGCGATCCCGTGCACAGTTGCATCACGCCGGCGTTCCGTGCGGAGGGGCGGGAGGTGACCACCATCGAGGGCCTCGGTTCGCCGGACGACCTGCATCCGCTGCAGCGGCAGTTCCGTGACGCCCCCGGGTTCCAGTGCGGATTCTGCACCGCGGGCATGATCATGACGTCGGCGACGTTCACGGACGCGCAGAAGGAAGACCTGCCACGCGCGCTGAAGGGTAATCTCTGCCGCTGCACCGGCTATCGAGCGATCGAGGACGCCGTCAACGGTGTCGCCGCGGTGGAGGTCGCCGAGCCGGGTCGCGCGGTCGGCACCAGCGTCGGGGCACCCGCGGCCACCGATGTGGTCACCGGCCGTGCCGAGTTCACCATGGACACCGAGATCGAGGGCATGCTGCACCTCGTGGTGCTGCATTCCCCGCACGCCCACGCCCGCATCGTCTCGATCGACACGACGGCGGCGCTCGCCCTCCCCGGTGTGCACCGCGTGTACACATGGAAGGACGTGCCCCGGAAGCTGTTCACGACCGCGATTCACACCGATCACCTCGTCGACCCCGACGACACGTACATCCTCGACGACACGGTCCGCTTCGCCGGTCAGCGGGTGGTCGCGGTGCTGGCCGACACGGTCGGCGCCGCGGAGGAGGGGTGTCGCAGGGTGGTCGTCGAATACGACGTGCTGCCCGCGGTGTTCGACCCGGAGGAGGCGATGGCCGACGGTGCACCGCAGTTGCACGGATCGGACGACCCGTTCGTGCGGGATCCCGTGCACAACATCCTGCTCGAGCTCCACGGGGAGGTGGGCGACGTCGAGGCGGGGTTCGCCGAGGCCGACGTGATCCACGAGGGCACCTACTTCACCCCGCGCGTGCAGCACGCGCATCTCGAGACGCACGGGTCGATCGCCTGGATGGAGGACGGCCGCCTGCACGTGCGCACGAGTTCGCAGTCGCCGTCGATCGCGAAGGTCAAGCTGGCTCACCTGTTCGACCTGCGCCCCGACCAATTGCGCGTGTTCTGTATGCGCGTCGGGGGCGGTTTCGGCGGCAAACAGGAGGTGATCTCGGAGGATCTGGTCGCGCTCGCCACCCTCGACACGGGCCGGCCCGTCTGCTTCGAGTTCACCCGGGAGGAAGAGTTCACGACGGCGTCGCCGCGGCACCCGATGAAGCTGACGATCACGCTCGGCGCCCGGGCTGACGGCACACTCACGGCGTTCCAGGTGCGCAACGTGTCGAACACGGGCGCGTACGGCAACCACGGCGGCGAGACGTTGTTCGCCGCCGGTGCCGCCATCTCGGCGTACCGGTGTCCCAACAAGAAATTCGATGGGTACTCCGTCTACACGAACAGCGTGCCCAGCGGAGCGCTGCGCGGGTACGGCATGACCCAGCCCGCCTTTGCGGTGGAGTCCGCCATGCACGAGCTGGCGGTCGCGCTCGACATCGACCCGCTCGAGTTGCGGCGCCGCAACATCGTCCGCCCCGGTGACTCACTCGTCGCGATCGACGACGGTCCCGACGACGTCGTGTTCGCGGAGGACGGGCTCGGGCAGTGCATCGACCTCGTCGACGCCGCACTGAGGCGGACCGGGAACGGGCAGGTGCTGGGCGACGACTGGCTCGTCGGCGAGGGCACCGCGAGCTCGCTGCACGAGACGGCGCCCCCGACCGAACACATCTCCGAGGCGTGGGCGACGCTCGGCGACGACGGCGTGTACGAACTCGCCGTCGGCACCGTCGAATTCGGTGAGGGAACGTCGACCGCACACGTGCAGATCGCGGCCACCCACCTCGGCACCACCCCGTCGCGGGTGCGTCTCGTGCAGTCCGACACCGACCGTACGGGATTCGACACGGGGGCGTTCGCCAGCGCCGGCCTCTTCGTCGCGGGCAACGCCGTGTCGCGGGCGTCGGAGGCCCTGCGCGACCGCATCCTGGCGTTCGCCGCCGCGCACACCGGGGTCGACGTCGCGTCCTGCTCGATGGACGACGACGGGGTGCTCTGCGACGGCACGCGCGTGCCGCTGACCGAACTCCTCGACGCCGCCCGTCGGCGCGGCATCCGGTTCACCGAGGCGCGCAAGGCGTACGGGTCGCCGCGCAGCGTCGTCTCCAACACCCACGGTTTCCGCATCGCCGTCCACCGGGTGACGGGCGAGATCCGCATCCTCTACAGCGTCCACGCCACGGACGCCGGGGTAATCATCAACCCGGTGCAGGTCCGCGGCCAGATCGAAGGCGGCGTCGCCCAGGGCATCGGATTCGCGCTGACCGAGAACTTTCACGTCGACGGCAACGGTGTGATGATCAACCCCAACCTGCGCAACTACCGCATCCCCACCTACGCCGACATTCCCCGTACCGAAGTGCTGCTGGTCGATTCGACGGATTCCGTCGGACCGATGCGTGCGAAGGGAATGGCGGAGTGCTGCATCAACCCGGTGGCACCTGCGCTGGCCAACGCGCTGGAGAACGCGACGGGTGTGCGTTTTCGTGAGTTGCCGTTCACCCCCGAGCGGATCTACCACCGAATCGGCGAGAACCGATCGGTTCCGACGACCTGAGCCGTGAGGAGAGGGCGATGGACACCGAGAAGCCCACCGAGAAGTCCACCGGCAACGCCGCGACGGTCATCATCGGCCAGAAGGTACGTGCCGGATCCGAGGAGGCCTTCGAAGCCTGGCAGCAGGACATGAACAGCGCCGCGTCCCACTACCCGGGGTTTCTGGGCGCCGAGATCTCGGCACCCACCGCCGTGCAACCCGACTGGGTCGTGGTCTACCGCTTCGATTCCGTGGCCCACGTGCAGGCCTGGATCAACAGCGCCACCCGGCAGCACCGGCTGGACGAGGGGCAGCAGTACTTCGACGGCCCCGCCACCCAGCAGGTCATCAGCGGGGGCGCACGCGAGTCGGATCCGCTCGTGACGGTCGTCGTGACGCACCGTGTCGGCCCGGAGCACGTCGACGATTTCCTCGCGTGGCAGGATCGACTGCGATTGGAAGAGAGCAAGTTCGACGGATTCCGCGGGAGCGAACTCTTCCGGCCCATCGAGGGAGTCCAGGACGAGTGGACCGCGCTGTACCGCTACGACAACGCCGCCGACCTCGACAGGTGGCTCACCTCGGCGAAGCGTCAGGAGCTTCTCGCGGAGGGGGAGAAGTTCCACGACTTCGAATTGCGCACCATCGACAACTCCTTCGGGAGCTGGTTCGCGTTCGACGAGAACGGCAACGAGGCGCCGCCGCCGTCCGAAACCAAGACGTCGATCGCGGTGTGGGTCGGTCTGTATCCCACCGTCGTGGTTCTCACCCTCGCGTTGTCGCCGCTGAAGATGCCGCTGTGGCTCGGACTGCTCGTCGGAAACCTGCTGTCCAGCTTCATCATGAGCTTCGTGACGATGCCGTACTACGTGAACCGGGTGCTGGGGCGCTGGCTGCGGCCGCCCTCCGACGTTCCGGAGGCGACAACGAACCGTCGAGGGATCGCGATCGTCGTGGGGGTCATGGTGTTCTGGGTCATCGTCTTCTACCTGGTGACCCGCCAGTTCTGGACCCTGCCCTGAGAAGGAAGAAATGGGTGCCTCATGTCCGCCTCGGAAATCCGCGTGAGCCGAACGATCGATGCGCCCGTCGGCGCGGTCTGGGCGGTCATCACCGATCTGGACAACGCGGAATCGGTGCTGAGCGGTGTGGAGAAGCTCGAGAGGCTGGACTCGACGAAATACGAAGTCGGCACGCGGTGGCGCGAGACCCGGGTGCTGTTCGGCAAGTCGTCGACCGAGGAAATGTGGGTCACGGAGATCGACCCGGAGAAGCGCACCGTCGTGAAGGCGTCGTCCCACGGCGCGGACTACACGACGGTGTTCACCCTGGAGCCTGCCGGTGACGGCACCACCCTGACCTTCCACTTCTCAGCGGAAGCAACTGGGCTCGGCGCAGTATCGAAGTTCATGATGAAGGTGTTCGGCTCCTTCGCCCTGAAGGCCACCACCAAGGCGATCCGGCGCGATCTCGACGACATCGCCGACGCCGCCGGGAAGCGGGCCGGCTGACCCCCTGCACCTACCGCCCGCCGAGAGGCACGGACCCTTGCGCCGCGGGGAGCGCGGGGAGGGCGCCCAACGGCAGCGGCACCAGCGTGGTGGATTGGGGTTCGGCGCGGCCCAGTCCGAACTTGCGCACCTCCGTGCCGCCCGGCCCGGGGCCGCTGACGAGCAGGTCGGCGCCGGTGGTGGTGCTGGTGGTGGCCACCTGAACCCCGCTGCCGGGAGGGCCGCCGGCGAACGGAGCGAACGACGCGATCTGCGTGAACACGACGTCGCCGGAGTGGTGGTTCGGGCTCTCGAGATACATGTCCGGTTCACCGTCGAGGCGTGACCCACTCGACCACACCCGAACAGTGCCGTCGCCGCCCAGCATGCCCGTCACGACGCTCTTCGCTCCGCCCTCGGCGCCGGCCACCCACCCCGTCGAGAGTGAGACACCGCCGAGGTAGCTCTCGTCGAAAGCGAGGAACTCCGACGTCATCCGTGGTCCGCCGGTGTGGCCGGCGTGCTCGTCCGCTGTGCCGTCGGCAGTCGCGGCGGCCGTCGGCTCGAACAGGTCGTAGCGGAACGTCTTCACGCGAGGCGCTTCTCCCGGCCCCGGGGCGGTGACGATGCTTGCCCGGCCCGAGGCGGCGTCGACCAGGCCCGTCGCGACGGTGACCCCGGACTGCGACCCGGGGTAGGGGGTGAAGCTCGAGAAGACCTCGGGTGCCGCGCCTTTCTCCGTGGGCAGGGTGGACGAGAACACCTTCACCTGCGATTCGGTGCCGGGGCCTGTGCCGGCGATGATGTTGTCGGCCAGCGCGTTTCCGTCGATGTCCGCACCCGCGACGGTGACGCCTCCGCGGAAGCCGTCGTCGAACGGGGCGAACCGGGTCAGCTCGGCGGTGAACGGGCCGGAGCCGACATCGTTGCCGTCGTACGCGACGACCTCCGGCGACACACCCGCACCGGTCCCGGCGACGAGGTCGAGGATCATGTCGCCGTCGACGTCGGCCATCGCCACCGTCGGGGTGCCCTCGAACGACGGGAACGGTGTGACCGCGGCGATCACCTTGTCGCCGTTGCCGTCGTGGACCTGCACGGTCGCGGGGGTGCCCGCCGAACCCGGCACCGCCACCGCGTACGTCGACACCTCGGGGATGACGTTGACGGTGGCCATCAGTCCGTTGTCCTCGTGGTTGAGGCGATGGCAGTGGATCACGAAAGTGCCCGTGTACTCCGTGAACTTCGTGCGCAGCGTCACCGATGCGGGCACGAGCGGGTTCTCGTTCGCATCGGTGACGGGCGCCGGCACGTTCACGTTGTCCTCGCCCCACGGTTGCACCCCGGTCCGGGTGCCCGCGATCGGGTCGACGATCTCCATCACCTGGAAGTCGTTGACGTGGATGTGCATCGGGTGCTCGTCGTTGTTGAGGTTCGTGATCAACCATTCCTCGACCGAATTGAGGCGCGGCTGGATCAGCGGGATGTTCGGGAACGTGTTGTCGGCGAACTCGTACGTGAAGGCCTTCGGGTCGCTGTTGCTGGCCTTCTCGTTGCCGAACCCGCCCGAGACCGTGAGAGTGCGTTTGACGTCGGGCGTCATCACCGACGTGTCCACGAAAGACGTGTACGCGTCGAGGTTCTGGCCGGGCTCGAACGGAGTGGTCCGCCCTTCGCCGCTGTCGGGTGTGACGTGGAGGAGGGTCTGGGTGGGGAAGGTGAAGAAGCCGTCGGCGTAACTGATGACCGACGGGTCGACGGTCACCGTGCCCAGCTCGGCCGGGGGGTTGTCGGTGCCGTTGTTCGTGTAGAGCACGCCGGGGTTGGTGACGGGCTTCGCCCCGTCCAGCGGTGGCATGTCGAGCACCAGATCGCCGGTGTCCGGCATGGTCACGGCGATCGCGTACCGCGACCCGGGCGGGATGACGAGCCGGGTGCCGTCACCTCCGACGGGCAGCTGCACCTGGGTGAGGGGGTTTCCGTCCTGGCCGACGATGGCGAACTTCGGGTGGTTGCCTGTCGCGGTCTCGGTGAGTCTGAGTGGCATGTAGGCGAAGTCGCTGATGTTCGCCAGCGACCAGATCTCCGTCTGGCCCGGCTTCAGTTTCAGTTCCGGCTGGAACTGCCCGTTGACCGTGTACTGCACGTCGCGTTCGTTGTCCGGCAGCGACGGGTCGGCGGGAATGTTCGTCGAATCATTGCTGAAACTCTGGAGATTGCCCGGCACGAACTGGTTCTGCCCGCGATGGTTCGCCGGCGACAGCGGCCCGGAGTACCAGTTGGTGACGTACTGGGAGCCCTCCGTGGTTTCCGAGAAGTTCACGGGCGCCAGGCTCGGCTCGTACGTTCCGTCGGCGAGCTGCGTCCCCTCCGGCGGCGTCAGTGTGCTCACGAACTGTGGCCAGTTCGGGTCGTTCAGCTGGTGGCCGTTGCCTTTACGGTCGAAGACGAAGTTGTACTGCAGCGCCATGTCGCGGATGGGTACGTCGTCCTGCGTCACCAGGGGAAGGTTGCCGTCGGGCCTGCCGATCTCCAGCAGTCCCGCGAGCCCCGCGTACGTCTGTTGCGCGGTCATCGTGTGGCGGTGGCTGTGGTACCAGTACAGGCCGTTCGGCATGTCCTTCGGTACCGCGTAGTCGTAGACGTTGCCCATTCCGGCGGGAATGTCGAGCAGCACGTTGTCGGCGTTGCCGTCCGGGCTCACGTGCACACCGTGGGTGTGCAGGTTCAGCGGCGCCGATTCGAGGGCCGGGGGATAGATCGGGACCTCCCCGCCCGCGGGCGTGAACGCGGGGTCGTAGAAGTCCTCGATCGTCAGGTTCCGGAGATCGTTGTCGTAGTGGATGATCAGGCGCTCACCCGGATCGACGCGCAACGTCGGTGCCGGGTAGACGTCGTCGCCCGTGGTCGAGCCGTCCGAACTCGTGCCCTGCAGAACCTCGTAACCGAAGACCAGGAAGCCCGACACCGGTTCCGAGACGGTGTCGAGGTCGACCGTGCCCTGATGGGCCGACAGTCGAACCTCGAGCACCCCGTTCTCGCTCGACAGCTTGACCGGCTCCTGGTAGGCGACCGGGGTGCCGTCGGGGCCGGCGTTGCCACCGCCCGCAGTGGTCGGCTCGTCGGACGTGCATGCCGTCAGCATCAACGTCATGGACGCGACCACCGCGACGGCGAGGGCGACGATCGGCTTCCCGCGACGGACGACCATGGGTGTTCCCCGTTCCACGACGGCAGCTGAGCAGCATCGATCGACGATTCGAAGACTACACAGGGAACTTGGCCGTGCGCTGGGAATTCGCTACCTGCCGAGCGCCTCCTTCCACGACACGACCTTGCCGATCCGCAGGATCGAGCGCTGGTAGATCTTCGCGGCCAGCACGCTGAGTGCGGCGGTCACCGCGAGCATCAGAGCGACCGTGACGACCACCTGGACCGGGGACGCCACGCCGGCGGCGATGCGCAGCGGCATCAGGATCGCCGAGAACGGCGGAATCCAGCTGAGGACATTGCTGAGGGTGCCGTCCGGGTTGCTCACCGAGGAGAAGGCGCTGAAGAACATGATGACGATCAGCACCATCAGCGGTGACGCGGTGGCGTTGACGTCCTCCTGCCGCGACACCATCGACCCGGCCGCGGCGTAGAGGACCGCGAAGAACGCGAATCCGAGCACGAACCAGCCGAGCGTTCCGGCCAGCACCCCGATCGCCGTCCCCGTCACGGTGAGCACGCCCGTCGCGAGTCCGGCGGCGACACCCACCACACCGTAGGCGGTCAACTGGACGAGACCGACCGCGCCGATGCCGATCACCTTGCCCCAGAGCAGCTGCAGCGGACGGAGGGTCGACAGGAGCAGTTCCACGACGCGGCTCGACTTCTCCTCGACCACACCCATCGCCACGTACATGCCGAACATCATGATCTGCATGTACAGCAGGACGACCACGGCGATGGAGAGGGCCACGCGCTGGCCCTTCTCCGGGTCGGGCGGATCGAGTGCGTCGACGGTGACGACTGCCCGGCCGGTCGCTTCGGCAAGTTGCGCGGGGTCCACGCCCTGTGCGGCGAGCGCGCCGGCCTGAGCCTGCTGCACCACGGCGGCGTCGATCACGGTGCGAAGCCCGGAGCCGATCTCGGATTCGGTGACGGCCGTGACGGACCCGTCGGTGCCGGGAATCAGGGCGACGTCGAGGTCACCGTTCCCCACCTCGTCGCGCGCGGCCTGTTCGTCCGTGGCCGGGACGACGTCGACCGGCGTCCCGACCGCGTCACCGGTGGCGACGAGAGCCGGCGCGAGCGACTGGTCGCCGACGAGTCCGATGGTGGCGCGTTCGTCGTCACCGCCCGAGAACAGCGAGTACGCGACGATGCCGCCCACGATGGCCAGCAGGATGATCACGTTGCTGATGACGAAGCTCTTCTTCGCCACCTGTGTCAGGAATTCGCGGCGGGCCACGAGGCCGATCGCGCGGGCGGGGCTCAGTGGGGCACTCATGCCGTGACCACCTCTCGGAACAGATCGGTCAGGGTGGGCCGGTGCAGCGAGAATTCGTGCACCGGCCCGGTCTTCAGGGCGGTGTGCAGGATGAGCTGGTCGTCCACCCCGGTGTCGAGCGACAGCAGGGTCCGGCCGTCGAGGTGACTGATCGTGGTGACGCCCTCGAGATGGTGCGCCCAGCCGACCGGCGCTTCCGGCGCGTGGACTTCGAGTTGGGCGTTGCCGCGGCCGCGCAGTTCGTCGACGGTGCCGACGGCACGCATCCGGCCGTGGCTGATGATGCCGACGCGGTGGCACAGGCGCTGGACGAGTTCGAGCTGATGGCTCGAGAAGATCACCGGCACTCCGGTGTTCGCCTTCTCCACCAGCACGGCGCTCATGACGTCCACCGCGACGGGGTCGAGTCCGGAGAAGGGTTCGTCGAGAACCAGCACCGCCGGATCGTGGACGAGCGCAGCGGCCAGCTGGACGCGTTGCTGATTGCCGAGCGAGAGTGCGTCGACGGTGTCGCCGACACGGTCCGCGATGCCGAGGCGTTCGGTCCAGCGGGCGACCGCCTCCCGCGCCGCCGAGCGGGAAATTCCGTGCAGCTCGGCGAGGTATTCGAGTTGCTTGCCCACCTTCATCTTCGGGTACAGCCCGCGTTCCTCCGGCATGTACCCGATGGTGCGCCGCACATCCAGGTCCACCGGCTTGCCGCCGAGCCGAACCTCGCCGGAATCGGCGGACAGGACGCCCAGCGCGATGCGCATGGTGGTGGTCTTGCCGGCACCGTTGCTGCCGACGAAACCGAAGATCTCACCGGGGCGGACCTCGAAGGACAGGTCGTCGAGTGCGACGACCTCGCCGTACCGTTTGGAGATGCCGTCGATCGTGAGGGTGTGTGACATGGGTCCTTCCCGTTCTGGAGTGCGGGTGTTCCTACGAAGCGAGGTCGTCGGGGTCGGGATCGGGTTGCGTCCAGCCGAGGATCATGGCGGGCGTGCACCCCCCGACCATCAGTGCGGTGACGACGAGCAGTCCCGCGGCGTACGGCACGTTGCCGTGATCGCCGTCCAGCGCGCCGACGAAGATCAGGTACAGCGCGGGAACGAGCGTCAGTAGCTGGGTGACCGTGAGCCCGATCGACCGGGCACTGTTGCGCTGCTGGATCTCCCACTCGTCGAGCGCGTCGCGCGGAGCGTCCCCCTGCCGCCCGGACACGATCTGGAGCATCGTCCACAGCGGGAAGAACAACAGGCACGCGGGCAGCCACAGCAGCGGCCCGACGACCATGTCGAAATGGCACACGATGCCGACGGCGGTCATGAACACGAACGTGACCGCGAGGGCGACCACCAGGATTCGTCTGCGGTTGCGTGTCCGCCACGCCGGTAGCCACGTCCGGTAACGGCGTTCGTTCTGGAGGAATCTGCGCGTCCGGAACCCCTGGTACCGCTCGATCAGATTGGTCTCAGGCATGGGAACTCTCCCCGTTTCCTGTCGTGGACGGCGGTCGGTCGGTGCGGTACAGCTCGGTGGACAGGGGTCCGAACTCGGTGCGGGAGAAGATGGCTTCCACCGGCAGTTCGAACACCCACGAGATACGGAACGCCAGGTCGAGGCTGGGGTAGTGGTCGCCCCGTTCGAGCGCGCCGACGGTCTGGGGATTGACGTCGATGAGCCCCGCCAGCTGAGCCCGGCTCATCCCACGCTCGGCGCGAAGAACGCCGATGCGGTTGTAGATGGGGAGGGCGTCCCCACGCCGTACTGGGCTCATGCAACAAAGTGTTGTGAAAACCCAACAGTTTGTCAATGGTGTACAACGGCAACGGGCGTCAAAATGACAGGTTGACCCAGGGAAATTGCGTGGCAGAGTGGAGGCGATTCGCGCGGGACGGCAGGAAAGGACAGGATTACTGACGTGACCTACACCATCGCTGAGCCCTGTGTCGACGTTCTGGACAAGGCATGCATCGAAGAATGTCCCGTCGACTGCATTTACGAGGGCGGTCGGATGCTCTACATCCACCCCGACGAATGCGTCGACTGCGGCGCCTGTGAGCCGGTCTGCCCCGTCGAGGCGATCTTCTACGAGGACGACGTCCCGGACCAATGGGTGGAGTACACCAAGGCGAACGCCGACTTCTTCGACGACCTCGGTTCCCCCGGCGGCGCGGCGAAGCTGGGCAAGGTCGACTACGACCCGCCGTTCGTCAAGGCGTTGCCGCCCATGGCCGAGGGCGACTGACTACTCCTCGGACAGCCGGCCGCCGTCCATTCGCCACCGGCGGGTGCTGCGCGTCGAATCCAGCATCCGCCGGTCGTGGGTGACCAGCAGCAGCGTGCCGTCGAAGTTATCCATGGCCTGCTCGAGCTGTTCGATCGCGGGGAGGTCCAGGTGGTTGGTGGGCTCGTCGAGCACCAGCAGGTTGACCCCCCGCGCCTGCAGCAGGGCGAGGGCGGCGCGGGTGCGTTCCCCGGGTGACAGCGACGCCGCCGGCCGCAGCACGTGGTGTCCCTTGAGCCCGAACTTCGCGAGCAGTGTCCGCACGTCGGCGTCCGGCCAGTCCGGGATCTGCGCCGCGAACGCGTCGGCCACCTTCTCGCCGCCCTCGAACAGGCCGCGGGCCTGATCGATCTCGCCGATCGCCACACCCGAACCGAGTGACGCGGTGCCCGCGTCCAGGGCGATCTTGCCCAGCAGCACCTTCAGCAGGGTCGTCTTGCCGGAACCGTTGGCGCCGGTGATGAGGATCCGGTCACCCCAGTCCACCTGAGTGGTGACCGGACCGAACGTGAACTCGCGGTCCCCGCCCCACGCGACGGTGGCGCCGTTCGCCGTCGCCACGACCGATCCGCTGCGGGGGGCGGCGGCGATCTCCATCCGCAGTTCCCACTCCTTCCGCGGTTCCTCGACCACCTCGAGCCGCTCGATCCGGCGTTGCGTCTGCCGGGCCTTCGCGGCCTGCTTCTCGGTGGACTCGGTGCGCAGACCCTTGCCGATCTTGTCGTTGTCCTTCGCCTTGCGACGCGCGTTCCGGACACCGTGCTCCATCCAGTTCCGCTGCATCTGTGCGCGGTCCTCGAGGTCCGAACGGGTCCCGGCATACTCCTCGTACGCCTCCCGGGCGTGCCTGCGCGCGATCTCCCGTTCGGCGAGATACGAGTCGTAGCTGCCGTCGTAGACCGCGATCTGCTGCTGTACGAGGTCGAGTTCCACGATGCCGGTCACGGTGCGCGCCAAGAATTCTCGATCGTGACTCACCACCACCACGGCCGCCCGGCTCTCGGCGACGAAACGTTCGAGCTGCTCGAGCCCCACGAGGTCGAGGTCGTTGGTCGGCTCGTCGAGCAGCAGTACGTCGTACCGGGACAGCAGCAGCGACGCCAATCCGGCACGCGCGGCCTGTCCGCCGGACAGCGACGTCATGTGCGCGTCGAGCGACACTCCCAGCCCGAGTTCGCTCACGACCTTCTCCGCGCGCTCGGCGAGGTCGGCGCCGCCCAGCGCCAGCCACCGTTCGAGGGCGGGGGAGTAGAGATCCTCCTCCGACTCGCCGAGCGTTTCGGCGGCCGCGTTCATGGTGTGCTCGGCCTCGGTGACGCCGGTCCTGCGACCGAGGAAGTCGAGCACCGTCTCGCCGACGATGCGGTCGGGTTCCTGGGCGAGGTAGCCGACGGCGGCGTCGGGTGGGCTCAGCACGATACTGCCCTCGACGTCCGCCGAGCCGACCCCGGCCAGGGCCGTCAGCAGCGTCGACTTGCCGGCGCCGTTCGCCCCCACGAGGCCGGTCACGTCGCCCGGGGCGACGGTCAGGTCGAGGCCGGAGAAGAGGGTGCGCTCACCGCGCGAAGCCGACAGTCCGCTGATGTGCAGTGTTGCAGTCACCCGGCGATTATCCACTCAGCGCTTGACGAGGCGGAACCAGCGGGGGTCGGCCTTCTTGAGCGGCCCCGGCATACCGGTCGTGTCCGCGTCGACGTCCGACACGAGTTTCCACTTCTCGAACGTCCGCTCCACGTCGGAGCGGGAGACCCCACGCGGCAGCGGGCCGCGATGCCCCGGCCCGAACGCGAACATCAGCAGGGTGGCGTGCGGTTCGCTCACGGTCGTGACGTTCTCGGCGTATGCGACCCGGTCGTGGTCGCTGAGCCCGTGGTAGCACCCCACATCCAGGATCAGGTGATACCCCCGGCCGACGGCGTGCTCGAGGTCAGTGGCGTCCGCGTGCATGAAACGCACGTCGACGCCCGCCTTCCGCGCCTTGGACCGCGCCTTGTCGAGGGCCAGCTGGACGGTGTCGATCCCCGTCACCTGCCACCCCCGCCGGGCCATCTCGATGGCATGGTCACCGGTGCCGCATCCGATGTCGAGGACCTCTCCCGGTGGTGCGTCGAAGGGATCGAGCAACGTCTCGATCTGGCTTCCGAAGACGCGGCCCGCTTTCACCCAGGGCGTGATCTTGAACCGATAGGCCAATGTGTATCCGAGGCCCATGTCCGCCCCTTCCACCGGGCGCGTCACCACCTGACGCCGATGCCGTCGGATTACCCGGTCGTACCGAAACGACACGCGAAAGTCCACATTCTGAGACGGCGGGAACATCTGGTCCGGGAGCCCGGTTGGACAGTCCCATGGGTTTCAACAATGCACAGAGTCCTGTACCTACTGTCACGCTCAACGACGGGAACAGCATTCCTGCCCTCGGCTTCGGCGTGTGGCAGGTGGCGGACGACGAGAGCCACGCCGCGGTCACCGAAGCGCTGAAGGCCGGGTACCGCAGCATCGACACCGCCAAGATCTACGAGAACGAAACCGGAGTGGGCCGCGCGCTCGCGGACTCCGGAATTGCCCGTGACGAGCTGTTCGTCACCACCAAGCTGTGGAACGACGACCAGGGGTACGACTCCACGCTCCGCGCGTTCGACGACAGCCTGAACCGCCTCGGGCTCGACTACGTCGACCTCTACCTCATCCACTGGCCGGTCCCGTCCGCGGACCGCTACGTGGACACGTTCAAGGCCTTCCAGAAGATCAAGGCCGACGGGCGTGCGCGGTCGATCGGTGTCTCCAACTTCACCCCGGAGACCCTCGACCGTCTGATCGCCGAGACGGGCGAGGTGCCCGCGATCAACCAGGTCGAGCTGCACCCGCGGTTCAACCAGGCCGACCTGCGCGCCTTCCACACCGGCAAGGGCATCGCGACCGAGGCATGGAGCCCGCTCGGGCAGGGCACCGTCCTCGAGGACGAGTCCATCGCGAAGATCGCTGCAGCGCACGGTAAGACGACCGCGCAGGTGATCATCCGCTGGCACCTGCAGATCGGCAACGTGGTCATCCCCAAGTCGGTGACGCCGGAGCGCATCGCCGCCAACTTCGACGTCTTCGACTTCGAGTTGACCCCCGACGAGATCAACACCGTCGGTTCGCTGACCCGGGCCGACGGGCGCATCGGCCCCGACCCGGCAACGCTGGGCGCGTAGGCGGCTCCGCCGCCCGTGCGCCTTTCTGGTTGCTGCAGCTACCAAAAAGGCGCACGGGCCCGGAGGGCCTAGAGCCGGAAGTCCGCGAAGTCGAAGCCCGGGGTGACGACGCAACTGACGAGAGTCGGTTCGTCGCCCTCGGGCTTCGCTCGCTGCCAATGTCGCGGCGGGACCAGCAGCTGTGGTTGCTGGCCCGCCGCGACGTCTGCGCCGAGGACCTGCGCGTCCGGAGCCGCGGGTTCGCTCCCGTCCCCGCCGAGTTCGAGCCGCAGGGGGCTGCCCCGGTGGTACAGCCAGATCTCGGCGCTGCGCACGCTGTGCCAGTCCGACTGCTGTCCGGGCATGAGGAGGAACAGGATTGCGGTACCGGCTGCCCTCGGCCCGGGGTAGTCGCCGGGCAGGCTTTCCTCCGGGATCGTGACGTCGCTGCGCCACGTCTCGCGGTACCAGCCGCCTTCGGGGTGCGGGGCGAGGTCGAGCGTTCGGGCCCATTCCGGTAATTCCGTCATGGCCGCCATTCTGCCGCCCGGCACCGCGCCCTGGGGTGTGCTCGCACCACCCCTGGGGTGTCTTATCTCGGACGGCCGGAGCCGCGAGAGTCGTAGGTGTTCAGAAAGCGGGGGCACGAAATCCCGCACACCAGCGACGAACAGGAGACACCATGCTCGGAATCATGCTCGGACTCGGCGGAGCCGCAATCGGACTCGGAATCGGCGTCATGGCCCTCGGGGTCGGACTCCTTCTCAGCGACGCGACGATCAAGCACGATGTCGGCGAACTCCCCGACTGACTCCATGTGGGTCGACACCCGTCGGGGGCGGGTCCGGGCGCGAACAGCGGCCCGGACCCGCCACCCGCTGGCGTGGTTTCACTCGATCCTGACCCGCAAACGCGGTGTTGCCGTCCAGACGCCGCCCGCCAGTGCCGGTGAGGTGCTCGAACGTCTCGTCGACATGCCGCTCAGCGTCTGGACCTACGGTTTCGATCACGAATCGGTGCGGCACCTGGGCCCGATGGCACAGGATTTCGCCACCGCATTCGGTCTCGGTTCCAACGACCGCCGCATCGCGATGGTCGACGCGAACGGGGTGTGCATGGCGAGCATCCAGGCCCTGTACCGGCGCGTCATCGCGCTCGAAGCGGAAGTGGAACGCCTGCGGAGGTAGCGTCCGAGTCCGGTTTTGCGTCCCGGCGTCCGCCCGGCCGCCACCAGTTGGCGTTGCCCAGCAGGTACATCGTGGCAGGCACCAGCACCATCCGCACGATCGTCGCGTCGATGAGGACCGCGGTCGCGAGGCCGACGCCCATCATCTTCACGGTCACGTCCCCGTCGAGCGCGAACCCGGCGAACACCGCCACCATGATTGCCGCGGCGCTCGTGATCACCCGGCCCGTCGACGCCAGTCCCTCGACGACGCTCCGATGCGAGTCGCCCGTGTCGAGCCAGCGCTCACGTATCCGGGAGAGCAGGAACACCTCGTAGTCCATCGACAGTCCGAACAGGATGGTGAACATCAGGATCGGCACCCAACTCGACACGGGAAGCGCGTGCGGAAGTCCGAGTAGCTGCGCGCCCCAACCCCATTGGAACACCATCACCATCACGCCGTAGGCGGCGGCCACCGACAGCTGGTTCATCACGGCCGCCTTCACCGCGACCACCGGCGCGCGGAACACGAACGTGAGCAGCACCACCGACAGTGCGACGACGAACGCGATCACCAGCCACAGCCGTTCGGCGAGGCGGGCGGAGATGTCGGCGAACGTCGCGGTGAGTCCGGTGGCGTGGACGCCGTCGGCCGCGTCGGACCGGATCCGCTCCAGCAGTTCGGTGCTGCGGGGGTCGCTGGGGCCGGTGGTCGGCTGCACCGAGATCAGCGCGGCCGTCGAGTCGGCGTTCATCAGTACGGGCGTCACCGAGGCCACCCCGGGTTCGGCTGCCAGTTCGCGCGCGAGGGCCGGAAGCTCTGCTGCCGGAACTTTGTTCAGGTCGACCGCGACCATCAGGGGTCCGTTGGCGCCGGGCCCGAACTCGGAGTCGATCAGGTCGTACGCCTGACGGATCGTGTTGGCGGCCGGCGCGCTGCCCGCGTCCTGCGGCCACGTCCGCATGCCCAGAACCGGCGCGGCCAGGAGGAGCAGCACCCCGAGCGCCGTCAGGGCCCACAGCCACGGGCGGCGGCTCACCCGGATCGCCCACCGTTCCGTCAGCGGCGACGTCGTGCGACGTTCGGCCCGGGCACGGGACCGCTTGCCCAGCACCCGCGTGCCCGCCAGCCCGCACAGTGCGGGAACCAGCGTGACCGAGGTGAGCATCACGATGCCGACCATCGCGAATGTGGCGTAGCCGAACGACGCGTACATCGGCAGCCCGGACAGTCGCAGCCCGAAGAGGGAGACGAGGACGGTGGTGCCGGCGAAGATCACCGACGTCCCGGCCGTGGAGTTGGCGGCCGCGACGGCGTCCCGCACCGACATGCCGGCCCGCAGTCCCTCCGTGTACCGGGTGACGAGCAGCAGCGCGTAGTCGATCCCGACGCCGATGCCGACCATCGTGGCGATGGTCGGGGCGATGGTGCTGATGCTGGTGAACCCGGCCATGATCGTGATGAGCCCCGACCCGATGCCGACGCCGACGAGTGCGACTGCCAGGGGCAGTCCGGCTGCCACCACGGAACCGAACGCGAACACCAGGATGATCAGCGCCAGGATCATGCCGACCGCCTCGGCGGTGCCCGACGGCGTGGAGATGTTCTCCGGCACCTGCCCGCCCAGTTCCACCTGCAGCCCCTGCGCCTGAGTGTCGGCCACCGCGGCGTCGAGGGCGTCGACTCCCTCGCTGCCGTGGAAGTCGGTGACCGGGATGCGGTAGTTGAGGCTGATCACGGCCGTGTCGGAATCCTGGGACAGGCGGGGCGGCGACACGGAGCTCACACCGTTCACGTCGGCCAGCCTGGTGCCGAGATCGGTGAGGACCGCGGGGTCGAGCGGACCGCTGTCGGAGTGCACGACCACCCGGGCGTCCGCTCCCGACATCTCCGGGAATCGTTCACTCAGCAGATTCGTCCCCCGCTGCGACGGCAGACCGGGCACGTTGTAGTCGTCGTGGTTGGTGCCACCGAACGCGGACGCGGCGGCGAACACCAGGACGAGCAGCGTCAGCCACGTGGCGATCACCCGCCAGGGGTGGGCAGCGGCGGCCGAGCCGAGGCGCGCGAGCAGGGAACTCATGGGGGGGGGGAGCCTCCAGGAAAGCCGGTTGGTTCTGTCGCCTCCGACTGTGCGCCCGGCGGCTAGTGGCCCACTTGGAACTCGCTTGGGTGGGTGGTCACCCGGGTGCGCGCGGCCTCCACCCAGGCCGGGCAGCCGCAACGTTCGGCCAGTTCGAGCGCCGCCGCGTAGTGGGTGCGGGCGTCCTCGGGCCGGTCGAGGAGCACCTCGAGGTCGCCGAGGATCGTGTCGACGGGGCCGACCGCGAACGCCGCCGTGTCGCCGCCGCCGATCCGGCCGCTGTACGGGCTCAGCTCCGCGTGCACGGCGGCCGCCTCGTCCCGTTCACCCAGCTGCGCGACGACGATGCCCCGCAGCGACATCATCAGGGAGTGGAAGAAGTCGCGGCGGACCGGGCGCAGGTGACGCCGGACCTCACGCGCCCGGTCCGGTTTGCCGTTGCCGAGTAGCGCGAGGGCGTGCAGATCGGCGATCACGTCCGTCGCGGCACTGTCGACGGTCTCGATCACCGCCTCCAGTTCCCCGGCGCGTCCCTCGGTCAGCCGGAGCGTGAACTGTGCGAGGGCGAAGACGCTGTCGGCGTCGAGACCCGCCCGGGTCATCAACTCGTGGCCGCGCCCGTAGTGTCGTTCCGCCGCGGCCAGATCGCCGGTGAGGTGAGCGACCATCGCGCGGCTCATCTCCCGGGTCGCCTGCGCCTGCTGGAACTGATACCGGTCCGCCAGCTCCGACTGGATGCCCATGTGGTGTTCGATCGCCGGGATGTCACCGTTGCCGGAGGCGATCTCGGCCAGCAGGTGGTGGCCCAGCATGGTGAACACGGGAAGCTGCGTCCGGTCGCCGATCCGGAGCAGCTCGTGGCCGATGACGTGGTCGCCGAGCGTGCTCGTCGGGGAGCCGGTGCCGGCGTGGACGGCGCAGAGCACCAGCCCGAGCAGCACCGGGTCGTCCAGGTCGCGGGCGAGAGTCTCGGCCTCCCGGACCGCGGAACCGGTGCGCTCGTGATCCTCCGCCCCGATCTCGTGGACGAGTGTCACCAGCAGCCGGCACCGCACCGCCGGTTCCAGTTGCTCGTGCCGCAGCAACGCCTCGAGCTGATCGACGACGGCCGTGTCCACTTCGCCGTATCGCCGATTGATCCACGGCGTCGGGGTGTCGACGAACGCGAGCACCCGGATCGCCAGGTCGGTGCGGCCCGCGTCCCGGGCGAGCGCGAGAGCCCGCCTCCGCGAACGGGATCCCGCCAGTCCGCTGCCGGCGGCGAGTTGCGTGCGGCTCAGTTCGGTGAGGAGTTCGACGCGCTCGTCCACGGACGCCACTGCGTCCGGCGGCAACCGGTCGGCCGCTCGAAGGGCGTTGTCGAGGAAGCCGATCTCCGCGTCGTGGGCGTAGCGATCGGCGGCCTGCGCCGCGGCCGCGACATTGTGGTCGAGTGCCTGCCGCGCGGTGGCAGCAGACAGCGCCTCCGTGAAATGGTGGGCGAGAGCCGCGACGTCGTGCGGCCGCAGCTCCTCGAGTGCCGTCCCGACCCGCGCGTGCCAGCGGCTCCTGCGCAGCCGGGTGAGGTCGGAGTAGAGCGTGTCGCGGACGAGGGCGTGCGTGAACCGGACGGTCCCGGCGCGCGGCTCGCCGAGAAGTCCGGCGATCACGCCCGATTCGAGTGCGTCGAACACGGCGTCCTCGTCGATTTCGGCGGCACGGGTGAGAACGTCGATGTCGGATTCGCGGCCCACGACCGCGGCCAGCCGGAGAACGGACACGGTGAGTTCAGGGAGACGGGCGATCCGCCGGCGCAGGACGTCCCGCACCCCCTCAGGCACCTCCGACGTGGCCACCAGTTCACCCTCACTGGCCAGGAGCCGGGCGCTCTCCTGCAAGTAGAACGGGTTTCCGCCGGTGCGGTCGGCGAGTGCGCGGAGGGTGTCGGGATCGGGGTCGCGACCCGCCACGTGCCGGATCAGCTCGGCCGAATCCTCGGGTCCGAGTCCGCCCAGGCGGATGCGTGTCGGCTGCAGTGACGCGAGATCGGCGAAGCAGTTCTCCAGGTTCGGGTCCACCTCGTCCGGGCGGAACGCGAGGATCAGCAGGATCGGCGACCGCTGCTGCGCGAGCCGCACGAGGATCGCCAGGGTGTCCTCGTCGGCGCGGTGGACGTCGTCGAGGACGACGGCGAGAGGACCGTGCTCGCGGACGGTCCCGATGTAGTCGGCGACGGCACGGTGCAGCAGGAACCGTCCGCTCGGAGCGTCCGGCCGCGCCGCGTGCGAACGGTCGTCGGAGAGCAGGGGTGCCAGCGCGGCCGTCTCGGTGCCGGGGTCGACTTTCTCGGCCAGTGCGCGCAGGATCTCCACCCACGCCCACGCGGGCGGGGCGCCGTCCACTTCGGGGCAGCGACCCACCGCCACCTGCCACCCGGCGGCGTGCAACGTTCGACGGAACCGGCGCAGCAGCGACGACTTCCCGGATCCGGCGTCGCCGCCCAGGAGGACCACGGGGGTGCCGGGGTCGGCCATCAGATCGGTCAGGGTCGCCATTTCCTCGCTGCGGCCGAGGAACCAGGGGTCCGGGGTGGTGTCGACGGGCCCGGCGGCGAGGGCGGGTGCGGGTGCGGCCGGGACGGTGCCGGTGAGGATCTGGCGTTCGAGTTCCGTCAGGGCGGGACCGGGGTCGAGGCCGAGTTCGTTCGCCAGCCGGCCGCGGGCCTCGCGTAACGCGGCCAGGGCGTCCGCCTGTCTCCCGCTGCGGTGCAGGGCCAGAGCGAGCAACCGCCATCCCTCCTCCCGGAGCGGGTGTTCCCGGGTGAGGGTCTGCGCGTCGAGCACGGCGCCGGCCGCATCGCCGCTCGCGAGGGCGGACGCCACCAGACGTTCGCGCGCGACCACCCGCAGTTCCTCGAGCCGGGCGATCTCGGCGAGAGCCCAGTGCTCGCCGGCCACCTCGGCGAACGCAGGCCCCCGCCACAGGCTCAGTGCGCGCTCGAGATCGGCTCGCCCGGTGTCGGCGGTAGACCGGACCAGGTTCTCGAACTCCCACGCGTCGACACCGGACGGGGGCAGGGTGAGCGCGTAACCCGGGGCCCGGCTCACCAGGACGGTGGAGTCCGCCCGGGGCGCGCGGTGCGGCTCCAGCGCCCGGCGCAGGTTCGAAATGTAGGCCTGAAGCGCGCCGACAGCCCGCGGTGGGGGAGCGCCGTGCCAGAGATCGTCGATCAGCCGATCCACCGGCACCACCTCGCCGCGCGCGACGAGCAGCAACGCGAGCACGGCGCGCTGGCGGGGGCCGCCGAGGTCCACCGCCCCCGATTCGTCCTCCGCCTCGAGCGTCCCGAGTACTCGAATACGCAGCATCGTTCAGCAAGCGTAAGCACTAGTGGCCTCCAAGTCCTCTCCAAGACGCCGAACCGACCCTGAATGCATGACTACGTCAACTGCTCACACCGTCCGCCCCGACACCCGCGAGATGGTGGTGGTCCACGACTGCTTCCGTCGGCAGTTCGCCGCGCTGCCCGCACTCGTCCGGGGTGTTCCCGCCGGCGACACCGCCCGGGCCGGGGAGGTGGTGACGTTCTTCGCGGAACTCGCCACCGCCCTGCACCACCATCACACGAGTGAGGACGACCTGCTGTGGCCGAAGCTGCTCGACCGCGCGCCCACCGACGCGGCGCTGGTGCTGCGGATGGAGGAACAGCACGAACGCATCTCCGAGCTGCTGTCGCGGGCGCAGTCGCAGGGTGCCGCGTTCACGGCGGACGCGGTGGACGGCGAACCGCTGGCGAAGACGCTGACCGCGCTGTCCGCCGCGCTCGACGAGCACCTCGGCGAGGAGGAGCAGCGGATCCTCCCGATGGCGGAGCAGTTCATGACGCTCGCCGAATGGCAGGAGATTGGCGATCGTGGCCGAGCGTCGATCCCCAAGGACCGGCTGCTGGTGTTCCTCGGCTTCATCCTTCATGGGGCGTCCCCCGAGGAGCGTCGAATGTTCCTGTCGGAGATGCCCTTCGCGGCCAGGATGGCGTGGTCGATCCTGGGGCGTCGGGCATTCCGCAAGGACTACCGGCGGATCTACGGCACCGAACCGGCCGCCTTCTGACGCCGGATCACCCTGCGCCGCAGCCGGCCCCGGCTGGTGCGCTCCCAGAGGCTGGGTGGTGTGCGCTCGGGATCCATCAGTTCGTTCTCGGCCAGCGGACTGTCTTCGTCCTCGACCGTCTCCGGCTCGAACTTCTCGAGGGTCCGGCCGCCGCCGCGCAGTGCCTCCACGGTGCCCAGGAACGACGTCTCGGTCAGCGTGTCCTCGAACAGCCCGGCCGGGACACCGAGGTGCTCGCAGACGAGCTGACGGCGAATTCCGAGAATGGTCTGCCGCAGCTCCTCACCGTTCGCTGTGTCCGCGGTGACCTCGACCGCCAGATCACACTCGGTGTCGAACCCCATCGACCGGTTGTTGAGGTTCGACGAACCCACGCGCAGGAGCCGGTCGTCCATCACCAGCACCTTGGCGTGGACGTAGATCGGCTCACCGCCCGGCGTGACGGGGTAGTAGACGCCCAGCCGGTTCCCGGTATCGGCCTGCCAGAGCAGGTGCAGCAACCGGCGGCGGGCGCCGTCCATGGCCTTCTGCTCGAGCCAGCCGTCGGCATTGCGCGGCAGCACCAGCACGATCTCCGGTCCGTCCGGTTCCTGTAGTCGCGCGGCGATCGCCTCGGCGAGGGTGCGGGAGGCCAGGTACTGACTCTCGATGTACAGCGTCCGCTCGGCGCCCGCGATCGCAGCCAGATACAGGGCCTCGATCTCCCGGACCTCGTCCCGATCGGCGAGCTCCGGCAGCGTGCGCGCGATGCCCACGTCGACGGAGCGCATCGCCGGCTTCAGCCCCTCCGGCCACGGAGTCCTCCCCGCGATCTCGTCGACGGGCGCCAGATCCTGCCCCGTTGCCGCCTTCCACCGGGTGCGGGCGAGCTCGCCGATGGCCTTCGCCGCGTCCCCGTCGACGGCGGTTGTCGCGTCGTGCCACGGCCCGTACCGCTTGCCGTTCGGCTGCGTCCGGTAATGGTTGCGGTCCCGATGTTCCGGGGTGTCCCACCGGTCCACGGTCATGTCGATGCCGCCGCAGAACGCGAGCGCGTCGTCGATGACGACGATCTTCTGGTGGTGCGCCGAGCCGACGGGGTGGGCGGCGTCGAGTTCGAAGTGCAGGCGGCGGTCGGTCACCCAGTTGACCACGAAGATCGGCGTCATGCCGCGCCCGATTGCGGTAAAGGCCCCGATGTTCCATTTGAGCAGGTAGATGTCGAGATCGGGGCGTTCCCGCGTCAGCCAGGCCAGGAACCGGCCGAGCTGGTTGGGGCCGTCGAGCGTCTTCTCGTCCGGCTCGAACTTGATCCTCGTGTCGAAGTCCCAGCCGATGAGGATGATGCGCCTGCGAGCCTGCAGCATCGCGGACTTGGCATGGCGGAAGTAGTCCGCCGCATCGACGATGCACGCGAGACGATCGGCGTGGGCAACCTGCCAGCACGTGTCACCGGGAGTCAGGATCGTGCCGTCGTCGCTCATGTGTTTTCCGCTCTCCCGGTTCGTTCGTCCACCCCTCCCCTGCGGGTGGACGATTCACAGTACTGCGCCACCCCCGCGCAGCTACCGTTGAGAGGTGCGGAGGTGGTGGCGCATCGTGGCGTTGCTCGCACTGGTCAGCGTGCTGTGGGCACCAACTGTCGGTGCGGTTCCGTTGCGGGCCGGTTCGAGCCCCGGCACGGTCGTCGCCTCGTCCGAATTGCCGGCGGAACTCTGGCTCCGCGGAACCGGCAGTGCCTACCGGATGACATACCTGACCACCGACCGGCACGGCATCACCCCGTGCACCGGGATGGTGTTCGTGCCGCCCGGTTCACCGCCCGCCGGGGGCTGGCCCGTCATCGCGTGGGCGCACGGAACGGTCGGGGACTCCGACGCCGACGCACCGTCCGTGACCGGGGTCGACAGGGAATCCTCCGACTACGTGAGCAGCTGGCTGCAACTCGGTTACGCCGTGGCCGCCACCGACTACGTGGGCCTGGGCACCCCCGGGGTGCCGCCCTACCTCGACGGGAAGGTCGCCGGGCGCAGCGTCGTGGACTCCGTGCGCGCCGCCAGGGCGATCGATGCCGATCTCTCCGCCACATGGATGGCGGTCGGACTGTCCCAGGGCGGGCAGGCCGCGGTGTTCGCCGCACACGCTGCCACGACGTACGCGCCGGAACTCGACTACCGCGGGGCAGTCGCGAACGGGGTGCCGTCGAACATCGAGATGGTGGCGAACTGGAGTGGTCCGTCGTTTCCGCCTCAGGGCCTCGCCGGTCTCACCGTGTACATCTCGTACCTGATCGCCGGGGTCCGTGACGCGTATCCCGAACTGGACATCGACAGCTACCTGACCCCGGTCGGGAAGCAGTTCGTGGACGCCGCTCCCGAAGTGCCGTTCCGGCATTTCGCGGCCATGACCCGCAACGTGTCGGTGGCGCAGATGCTGTCGCGGGCACTCGACGTCCCGGCGCTGCAGGACGCGTTGCGCGAATATCTCGAGGTCCCGGTCGCGGGTTACGACCGACCGCTGCTGCTCGTCCAGGGGGTCACCGACGCGTCGGTGCCGATCCCGCTGACGGAGAAGCTTGTCGCCGAGATGCACAGTGCAGGAACCGATCTCGACTACCGCGTGTATTCGGGCGGTCACTTCGACAGCATGTACCAGGCCGGCCCCGACCAGGCGGCGTTCGTCGCCTCGCTGATCAGGTAGGGCGTTCGGATCCGGCCGGCACGCCGAGGTGCCGGGTGAGTTCGCGGGCCGCGGCCTGCCCCGCCCGGTTCGCACCGATCGTCGACGACGACGGGCCGTAGCCCACGAGGTGAATCCGCGGATCCGACGCCACTTGGGTGGCCAGGCGCCCCGTCATCGTGATCCCGCCGCCCGGCCCGCGCAACCGCAGCGGCGCGAGGTGATCGAGGGAACTGCGAAAACCGGTGCACCACAGGATCACATCGACCTTCAGCTCGCGGCCGTCCGACCACCGGACCCCGTCCGCGGTGATCTCACTGAACATCGGTTGCCGCGCCAGCACCCCGCGTTCGCGGGCGGCGCGGATCGCAGGCGTCACGGGCAGTCCCGTCACCGACACCACCGAACCCGGCGGCAGCCCGCGCCGGACCCGGTCCTCGACGAGAGCGACGGCGGCACGGCCGATCTCGGGCGTGAACGGCTCGTCCCGGAACTCCGGTGGGCGGCGCGTCACCCACGTGGTGGTCGTGACGCGGGAGATCTCGTCCAGCAACTGCACCGCCGAGATGCCACCGCCCACGACGAGCACGTGCTGTCCCGCGAAGTCCTGCGCCGAGGCGTAGTCCTTGGTGTGCACCTGGCGGCCGGTGAACGACTCGGCGCCGGGGTAGCGGGGAATGAACGGGCGTTCCCACGTACCCGTCGCGTTGATCAGACCGCGGGCCGACACGACGCCGCGGTCGGTCTCGATCCGCAGACGCTCGCCGCGCGCACACACCACCCGCGTGTGCACGGGACGGTGCACCGGCAACTCGAACTGTTTCTCGTATGTAGCGAAGTACTGGGGAACCGCGGCCGCCGCATGCACCAGCGCGGCCTCCGGGTCGTTCGGGTACACGCCGATCGTGTCGGCGAAGCCGAGCCCGGGAAGGTCGTGAACACCGTTGACGGTGCTCAGTGTCAATGACGGCCACCGGAACTGCCACGCGCCGCCGGGCCCCGGGGCGTGATCGAGCACCACGAAACCGGACTCCGGTTCCACCCCGAACCTGCGCAGATAGTAGGCGGCAGACAGCCCCGCCTGCCCCGCGCCGATCACGGCCACGTCCACATCGCTGTTCATGTCGGTCCTCACCTCCACCCTCACAACTACCGGAGAGCCTCGTGTGTTCCGGCCGATTCGGCTGTGGTTGGCTGAAGACGTCCAGTCGGGTGGGCAGGGGAGAATTCGTCAGTGGACAGCAATCACGAAGAAAGCGAGTGGACATGATCGGGACGAGTCGTGACGGCGACGTCTTCACCCTCGAACTGCAACGCCCCGACCGTCGCAATGCGTTGAACACCGAGATCTGCGAACTCCTGCGGGAGGAGACGGAGAAGTCCGTCACCGACGGCGCGCGGGTGATCGTCCTCACAGGGCAGGGCAGCGCGTTCTGCGCCGGCGCCGACCTGTCGGGCGACGTGTACGCCGACGGATTCACGGACACCCTGCTCGAGATGCTGCACACCATCGACTCGGTGCCCGTCCCCGTCATCGCCGCAATCAACGGCCCCGCGATCGGCGCGGGCAGCCAGCTGGCGCTCGCCGCGGACCTGCGTGTGGTCGCTCCCGAGGCGCGCTTCGCCATCCCGGCCGCCAAGCTCGGGATCTCCGTGGACCGGTGGACGGTGCACCGTCTGGCCGCCCTGATCGGCGGCGGACCGGCACGAACGATCCTGCTCGGTGCGGAGGAGGTCGGTGCGGACGAGGCACTCGCGCACGGCCTCGCCAACAAGCGCGGCGACCTCGCCGTCGCACAGCAGTGGGCGCACTCGATCGCGCGCCTGGCGCCGCTGTCGCTGCAGCACCTCAAGATGGTGCTCAACGACGACGGCACCCAGAGCCCGCCGCCGCCCGAGCAGCTCGCGGCGTTGCATGCGGCGTGGAAGAGCTACGACGCGCAGGAAGCGCGCGCGGCACGCGCCGAGAAGCGTCCGCCGGTCTTCCGGGGTCAGTAGCCGCTCGCCGCACCTTTCCCGCACGCGTGGTTACAGTTGTCGGGGTGAAAGCGATGAACGCTGTGACGACTGTTTTGGCCACCGCCGCCCTCGGGTGGCTGACGCGGGCTGCGTGGGGGCTTCCGTCTCAGATCGGTGCGTCGCGTGCCAAGGTGCGCCCGTACGCCGCGACGTCGCCGCGGTACCGCGACCGGCAATTCCACAACACCGATCCGAGCAGCATGATGCTGCCCGGATCGGAGACCGGGATCGTCAAGGCACTGATCACGCGGGGCAGCGCGGGACGCCCGCGCACGCCGATCCCGCTCGCGACACCCCTCGCGCCCGTCGAGGCCGCCGACGCAGCGGTCACCTGGTACGGCCATTCGAGCGTGCTCGTCGAGGTCGACGGGTTCCGGGTGCTGGCCGACCCGGTGTGGAGTCATCGGGTGTCGCCGTCCGCGATTCTCGGTCCGTCCCGCATGCACCCGACCCCGGTCCCGCTGGCCGACCTGCCCGTTCTGGACGCGATCGTCGTCTCGCACGATCACTACGACCACCTCGACATGGCCACCGTGCAGCAACTCGCCGCCACGCAGAAGGCGCCGTTCGTCGTTCCGGTCGGGCTCGGTGCGCACCTGCGGCAGTGGCGGGTGCCGGAGGAGCGGATCGTGGAACTCGACTGGGACGAGTCGACGACGTTCGGCGCACTCACGCTCACGTGCACCGAGGCCCGGCACTTCTCCGGGCGCGGGCTGGTACGCAACACCACCCAGTGGGCGTCGTGGGTGCTCGCCGGACCGAACCGGAAGGTGTTCTTCGGCGGCGACAGCGGGTACACGCCGCGGTTCGCCGACCTGGGCCGCCGGTACGGGCCGTTCGATCTCACGCTGCTGCCCGTCGGCGCCTACGACACGCGGTGGGCCGACATCCACATGAACCCGGAGGAGGCGGTGCAGACCCACGTCGACCTCAACGGCGGCGACGGCACCCGCGGTCTGCTGGTGCCGGTGCACTGGGCCACGTTCAATCTCGCGTTCCACGCGTGGTCCGAGCCGATCGTCCGGCTGCTCGCGGCCGCGCAGGAGAAGGGCACCCCGGTGGCCGTGCCGATGCCCGGACAGCGCATCGACGCGTTGAAGCCGGCGGCCCAGACACCGTGGTGGTCCGCGCTCGGCTGAGTCCGGCGCGCATCCCCTCCGAGCGAAGCCTCGTTGCGTAGCCTTTGACCATGGCATACGACGAAACGGGCACCGACAGCGTTGCAGTCGTCGCAGTGGAGGGGTTGACGGCCGCCCAGGTGGCGGAGCGGGTGGCGGCAGGCAAGACCAACGACGTGCCCGATCGGGCCAGCCGATCGGTACGCGACATCGTCCGCGCCAACGTGTTCACCCGGATCAACGCGATCCTCGGTGTCCTCCTGATCATCGTGCTGGCCTCCGGTTCGATCATCGACGGCATGTTCGGCCTGTTGATCATCGCCAACAGCGGGATCGGCATCATCCAGGAAGTGCGGGCCAAGCGGACCCTCGACAAGCTCGCGATCGTCAGCCAGACCAAACCGGTGGTGCGCCGCGACGGTGCCGCCGTCGCGATGGCACCCCGGGAGGTCGTGCTCGACGACATCATCGAGCTCGGCGCCGGCGACCAGATCGTCGTCGACGGTGTCGTGGTCGAGGCGATGTCCCTCGACATCGACGAATCCCTCCTCACCGGTGAGGCCGACCCCGTGCACAAGGACGCCGGCCAGCAGGTGCTGTCGGGAAGCTTCGTCGCGTCCGGCAGCGGCTGTTACCGCGCCACGAAGGTCGGAAGCGACGCGTACGCCGCCAAACTCGCGGACGAGGCCAGCAAGTTCACGCTCGTGCACTCGGAGTTGCGCAGCGGCATCGACAAGATCCTGAAATTCATCACGTATCTGATGATTCCGGCCGGTCTGCTGATCATCTACAACCAGTTGTTCTCCAGCGGCGAGTCGATCCGGCCGGCGCTGAGCGGGATGGTGGCCGCGCTGGTCCCGATGGTGCCGGAGGGACTGGTGCTGATGACGTCGATCGCGTTCGCGGTCGGGGTGGTCCGGCTCGGTCAGCGGCAGTGCCTCGTGCAGGAGTTGCCCGCCATCGAAGGTCTCGCGCGCGTCGACGTGGTGTGCGCAGACAAGACCGGAACGCTCACCGAGAACGGCATGCGGCTGTCCGAACTGCGTTGCGCCGACACCGCCGACACCGAACCGTCCCGTGCGGCACTCGCCGCGATGGCGGCGTCCGACCCGCGGCCGAACGCCAGCGTCCTCGCGATCAAGGAGGCGTTTCCCGACGACCCCGGGTGGGGTGACGCCACCGCGGAGGCGCCGTTCTCCTCGGCCGAGAAGTGGAGCGGACAGTCGTACGGCACCCACGGCAACTGGGTCCTCGGTGCGCCGGACGTCCTGCTCGACCCCGGCAGCGACATGGCCAGGCAGGCCGAGGAAGTGGGGTCCTCGGGACTGCGGGTGCTCCTGCTCGGCAGTTGCGACGTTCCGGTCGACCACCCCGCGGCGCCGGGTGCGATCACACCCCGGGCGCTGGTGATCTTGGAGCAGCGGGTGCGTCCCGACGCCCGCGGCACCCTCGAGTACTTCGCGAGCCAGAACGTCACGGTGAAGGTCATCTCGGGTGACAACGCCGTGTCGGTCGGCGCCGTGGCCGGATCGCTCGGACTGCCCGGCGGCGACCGTCCCGTCGACGCCCGCGAACTGCCCGACGACCGCGACGCCCTCGCCGAGACCCTGGAAACGTCCACCACGTTCGGCCGCGTGCGCCCCGATCAGAAGCGGGAGATGGTGGGGGCCCTGCAGTCTCGCGGTCACACCGTCGCGATGACCGGCGACGGCGTCAACGACGTGCTGGCCCTCAAGGACGCCGACATCGGGGTGTCGATGGGCTCGGGCAGCCCCGCCACCCGCGCGGTGGCGCAGATCGTGTTGCTGGACAACAAGTTCGCCACCCTGCCCTACGTGGTGGGTGAGGGCCGCCGGGTGATCGGCAACATCGAACGCGTCTCGAACCTGTTCCTCACCAAGACCGTGTACTCGGTGCTTCTGGCGTTCCTCATCGGCATTACCGGTGTGCTGTCGCAGATCTTCCATTTCGAGCCCGTGCCGTATCCGTTCCTGCCGCGGCACGTGACGATCGCCGCCTGGTTCACCATCGGCATTCCTGCGTTCATCTTGTCGCTGGCTCCCAACAACGAGCGGGCGCGCTCCGGCTTCGTGCCGCGCGTGATGCGTCTCGCCGTGCCGTCGGGCGTGATCATCGGTGTCACGACGTTCATTTCGTATCTCCTCGGCTACGCCGGCCCGGATCAGACGGAGACGCAGAAGATCCAGGCGGGCACGTCGGCACTGATCACCCTCATCATGATCGCGCTGTGGGTGCTGGCCGTGGTCGCGCGGCCGTACGTGTGGTGGAAGCTGGTGCTGATCTTCGGATCCGTAGCGGGATATCTCATCCTGTTCGCGTTGCCGTTCACGCGGGAGTTCTTCAAACTCGATCCGGCCGACGTCGGCGCCACGACCTCCGCTCTCGTGTGCGGGCTCGTGGGAGTGGTTCTCGTCGAAATCGGATGGTGGGTGACGGGCCGCCTGCACGGTGAGCATCGCCGCCTCTTCGCGGTGCCGGAAGACCTGCCGGGCGTGCACTGACGCGATTACCGCTCGCGACGATTCGAACGGTTGGCGTCGCCGAGTCAATGCTGTGAGACTGGGTGCACGGCGAGTGATCGAACTCGGTCGGAATGCGTGCGCATGCACCGGAGGAGGAAGAACGATGAGTTTCGTCGACACACTGAAGGGCCTGCTGGGCAAGGGGAGGGAAGCCGCTTCGCAGAACGCGGACAAGGTTCACGGCGCCATCGACAAGGCCGCCGACGTCGCGGACAGCAAGACCGGCGGCAAGTACAGCGACAAGATCGACAAGGCCGCCGACGCGGCGAAGAAGGCTGTTCCTCCGAAGGAGTGAACACTTCTCACACAGACGCGCGTGGGCCCCGGTTCTCGGACCGGGGCCCACGCGCGTCTTCGGAGATGACCCGCGCACGGCGGGCAGGCGCGGCAGAATCGGTGTCGTGAACGGCGTCCTCGTGCTCCTCGTCATCATCGCGGCCATCGCGGTGACGAGTTTCGCGAAGCGCCGGGACCTGCAGGCGCCGCTGGTGCTCGTGACGATCGGGTCGGCGGCGTCGTTCATCCCCGGGATGCCGCGCCTCGAACTGGACCCGGAGGCCATTCTCGGTGTGGTGCTGCCGCCGCTGCTGTACTCCGCGGCGCTCAAGTTCTCGGTGGCCACGTTCCGGCGCCACCTCGCACCGATTCTCCGGCTGGGGATCTTCACCGTCCTGGCGACCGCCATCGGGGTGGCCTTCTTCTCCAACTGGCTGGTCCCCGAATTCACGCTCGGCGCGGCCCTGGTCCTCGGCGCCGTGGTCGCGCCGACGGACGCGGTCAGTGCCGTCGCGGTCGGCCGCAGGCTCGGCCTGCCGAACCGGGTGATCGCGATCCTCACCGGTGAGGGACTCGTCAACGACGCCACCGCGCTGACCCTGTTCACCGTCGCCGTCTCCGCCGTCGTCGGGGCGAAGATCCCGGTCCATCCCGTGGTGTTCTTCGGCTACGAGGTGGTCGGCGGGGTCCTGATCGGACTGGTGCTCGCCAAGATCGTCGAGTGGGTGCGTCACCGCATGTACGATTCCCCGCTGGAAACGGTGCTGGGGCTGATGCTCCCGTTCGCCGCGTACCTCGCCGCCGAGGAGGTGCACGCCTCTGGTGTGCTGTCGGTGGTCGCCGCGGGGTTCCTGATGGGGCACAAGGCCACCGACGCCTCCGTGGCCACCCGCATCCAGGAGCGGTCGCTGTGGGAGAGCGTCGACCTCCTGCTCGAGATGTTCGTGTTCGCCTACATGGGACTGCAACTGAAGTTCGTCATCGACGACGTCCGAGACCAGGGCCTACCGGTGCACCACGTCTTCTTCTACGGCTTCGCGGTCCTCTTCGTGGTCATGGCGATACGGCCGGCGTGGATCCTGCTGCACTGGCTCCGCCGCCGGGTCGGGCTGGCGATCGAGGCGCCGGGCGGCTCGGTGGAACTCGGATGGCGGGAGAGCCTCGTCGTGTCCTGGGCGGGAATGCGTGGGGTCGTCACGCTCGCCGCCGCGTCCGGTGTGCCCGTGGTCATCGCGAGCGGGCAGCCGTTCCCGGGGCGCGAGGTGATCCAGGCGATCGCGTTCGTCGTGGCCGTCGGCACGCTGCTGATCCAGGGCGCCACCATGCCGCTGCTGATCCGGAGACTCGATCTGGCGGATCCCGGCGAACGCGAGCGCGAGGAGGAACAGGTGAAGCTGGCCCGCGCGATCTCCCGCGACGCAGGCGAACGGGCCCTCGTCGAGTTCGCCGCACACCCGCCGGAGGGAATCGACCGAGCCGACCTGACCGACATCCTCGACCGGGTGCGGCGGTCGATGCGGGCGCGGCTCCAGGCCGAGGAAGCGGAAGACGCCGCGGAGAAGCAGCGGGCCGGCGCACTGTTCGACCACTACCGTCGCGCGGCCCTGCGCGCGCAACGCGAGGCGATCATCGCCGCCCGCGACGCGGGCACGCTCGACGACGAGGTGATGCGTAGCGTGTTGGAAGGCCTCGATGTGGAGGAGGCAGCAGCCGAGGAGCGGGTGCGGAGACGTCGCGAATGAGGTGCGAGGTGGGTGTGCGTCCGGTGCGAACCGCCGTGGTCGCCCTTGCCGGTGTCGTAGCGCTGACCGCCTGCGCCACGGACGAGGCGTCCCCGGGCCCGTCTCCCACCACCTCGCTGGCCGCACCCTCCGCCCCTTCCGTTCCGCAGGCGCCGACAGGGGATCAGCGTGGCGCACTGATGAGCCAGGAGGCGGTGCCCGACATCGATCCGGCGATCACCGCACTCGGCGCGACGGCCACCCGGGTCGTCTACCGGTCGACGTCCGGTGTCGACGGCGGCGGCTCGGAGGTCGTGGGCACGGTCTTCACTCCCGCAGGCCCCGCACCGGACGGCGGCCGGCCCGTCGTCACGGTCGGGCACGGCACCACCGGCGTCACCGACGAGTGCGCCCCCTCGTCGTCGCCGACCCTGCTGGGCACGACGAACCTCGTCCGCCCGCTGCTGCAGCGGGGGTACGTCGTGACCGTCACCGACTACCAAGGACTCGGCACCGACGGCCCACATCCTTACCTCGAACCCGACACCGCCGCCTACGACCTGATCGACGCGGTCCGGGCGGCGCGCAACGTGGTGCCGGACGCGTCGACGCGCTGGGCGGCGATCGGGGTCTCTCAGGGCGGTCAGGCGTCGTGGTCCGCGGCCGAGCACGCCGACGACTACGGCGACGGGCTGGAGTTCGTCGGCTCGGCGAACCTGTCACCCGCGGCCGATCTGTCGGGGATCGTCGCCGACGGGACCGTCGAACCTCTGTCGTGGCCGCAGAAGATGTTCCTTCCCTACCTCCTCGAGGGACTGAAGGTGGTGCACCCCGAGCTGAATCCGGACGACTACATGCGCGGCGCGCTCGCCGCCACTCCCGACGTCACGCTGTCGTGCCTCGCCGCGAAGCTCCCCGAGAAGTGGACGGTGGCAACCCAACTCACCCCGGCCGACACGGGTCCGCGGACGGAGGCCGACGCCGAGCGCATGCGAGGGTGGCTCGAGGACATCGCCCTGCCGAAGAACGGGGCGGGCGGGCCGATGCTCGTCGTCGTGGGGGAGCGGGACAACCTCATTCTGCCGCAATGGACTTCGCAGTCCGTCGACCACGCGTGCGCACTCGGCGACGTCGTCGAGTTCGACTCCCGGCCCGGCGAAGGGCACGCCGACGGGCGCTCCGTCCCCGGCGCGGTGCAGTGGATCGCCGACCGCTTCGCCGGCGTGCCCGCACCCGACACGTGTCCCGAGGGAGGAACACCGTGAAAAACGGCGATCTCGAACGGCTGCGGACGCTGTGCCTCGCCCTGCCCGAGGCGACGGAACGGGTCAGTCACGGCGAACCGGCGTGGTTCGTCCGCAAGGCACCGCAGTTCGCGTCACTCGCCGACCGTCACCACGACGACCGGGTGTCGTTCTGGGCGGCGGCTCCGCCGGGAGCGCAGCAGGATTGGGTGCAGCGTGATCCCGGCAGGTTCTTCGTCCCGCCGTACGTCGGGGGACGCGGGTGGATCGGCGTCTATCTCGACGTCCCGCAGGATTGGGACGACGTCGCCGACATCGTCGAGGACGCCTACCGCACCGTCGCCCCGAAGACCCTGATCGCCCGACTGGACGCCGGCGAATGACGGGAACCGTCGTCGCCGTCGTCGCGTTGCTCGTCCTCATTCCCGTCGTCGCGTTCACCGCGGTGTGGCTGCGCGCCCGGCGCGAGCTGACGACCCCCACCGAACGGGCCGTTCACACCACCCTGCACACGGCGTCGCTGGCGGCGCGCCCGTTGCGGCGGGGACTCGACGAGACGTCGGCGGAGGAGGCCGCGCCGCACCTGCGCCAGCTGACCGGCGCGCAGGCGCTGGGCGTCTTCGACGCCGCCGGTGACCTGCTCGCATGGAGCGGACCGCACGAAGCCATGACCGAACAACTGCACGACGCGGCCGCCCGCGCCGTCGACGGGGAGCGCCGGGTGCTCGTCGCCTACGGTGGCCTCGTCCGGGGCGCGGGCGACAACGCGGTGCGGGCGTTGATCGCCCAGCCCCTGCTCATCGAGGCCACCGGCGTGGTCGGGGTGCTCGGCATCGTCACCACGGAAGACCCTGGTCCGGGCATGCTCGGCGCCGTCACGGAGGTCGCCCGGTACGCGTGCAGCCAGATCGAACTCGCCGACCTCGACGCGTCCCGCGCCCGACTCGACCGCGCCGAGGTCCGGGCGCTGCGCGCGCAGATCAGCCCCCATTTCATCTACAACGCGCTGAACACGGTGGCGTCGTTCGTCCGCACCGATCCCGATCGCGCCCGGGAACTGATTCTCGAGTTCGCCGACTTCACGCGGTACTCGTTCCGTACGGCAGGGGAGTTCACCCTGCTGGCCGACGAACTACGCAACATCGACCGTTACCTCACCCTCGAGCGCGCCCGGTTCGGCGACGCCCTCGCGGTGAAATTGCAGGTGGCGCCGGAGGTGCTGAACGTGGTGCTGCCGTTCCTCGCGCTGCAACCGCTGGTCGAGAACGCGGTGCGGCACGGAATCGCCGCCAAACCGGACGGTGGCACCGTCAGCATCGTCGCCGCCGACGAGGGCACCGACTGCGTGATCAGCGTCGAGGACGACGGGGTCGGCATGGATCCCGACCTGCTGCGGTCGGGGTCGCTGGACTCGGTGGCCGAGACGTCGGGGGTGAAGGAGGCGGCGCACGTCGGGCTCGCCAACGTCGACGACCGCCTGCGCGCCGCGTTCGGCAACGACTACGGACTCGTGGTGGAGACCGCGCCCGGTGCGGGCACCAAGGTGAGCATGCGCGTCCCGAAGTTCCGGCGGGGGATCTCGACGTGAACGGGAAGAGTCCGTGCGACGATTGCTGTCGTTGTGAACCACACTGACGACAAGTCTCCGGATGCACCCCTGACCGTGCTGGCCGTCGACGACGAGAAACCCGCCCTCGACGAGCTGGCGTTCCTGCTGCGCGCCCAGGACGCGGTCGGGGACATCCGGACCGCGGGAGATGCCACCACGGCGCTGCGCATACTCCGCGACGGCGAGATCGACGCCGTCTTCCTCGACATCAACATGCCCGGACTCGACGGACTCGAGCTGGCCGGGATCCTCGCGAACTTCGCGTCCCCACCGCAGGTGGTGTTCGTGACCGCCCACGACGACCGGGCCGTCGCCGCATTCGACCTCGGAGCCGTCGACTATCTCCTCAAACCCCTGCGCGAGGAGCGGCTGGCGGAGTCCGTGCGCCGCATCGTCGAGGGGCGCCGCAGGCGGGTCGACGCGGGACCGGCCGCCCCCACCGACGAGGTGATCCCGGTCGAACTCGGCGGCATCACCACGCTCGTGCACCGGTCCTCCGTCGAGTGGGTCGAAGCGGACGGCGACTACGCCCGACTGCACACCGCGGACGGCTCCCACCTCGTCCGCATCCCCATCTCGGCACTGGAGACACGCTGGGCGGACGCCGGGTTCCTGCGGGTCCACCGCTCGTACCTCGTCGCGTTGCCGCGGGTCACCGGAATCCGGACCGTCGGCAACGGTCTCGTCGTGTGCCTCCGCGCGCACGGCGACCACCAGCCCGTCGAACTGCCGGTCAGCCGCAGACACACCCGGATGCTCAAGGACCGGCTGGTCCGGGCGCCGAAACAAACATGGACCGCGCGATGAGTTCGCCGGAGCGGGTGCGGGTCGTCCTCGCCCAGCGCCGCGGTGCGCGCATCGTCCGCACCCGGGTCGAGGTGCAGGAACAGACCGCGGTCGGGGACGCGATGATCCGGGGACTCGTGCGCACCCAGCTCGTGCTGGCCATCCGGCTCGCGCTCCTCGCGGCGTGCCTGCTGTGCGCGGTGCCGCTCGTGATGTTCCTGTTCCCGGCGTTGTCCGACGTGGCGGTGCTGGGGATCCGGCTGCCGTGGGTGGTGCTCGGGGCGCTCGTGTACCCGGTGCTCCTGACCACCGGCTGGATCTACGTGCGGCAGGCCGAGCGCAACGAACAGGAATTCGCCGACCTGGTGGACGACTGAGCATCCCGTGACCACCGACCAACCCATTCCCTGGCTGACCCTGGCCGGTCTCGCCGCGGCCGCGGTCGCGACGGTGGCCATCGGCATCTACGGAGTGCGGTTGGCGCGCACCACCTCCGACTTCCTCGTCGCGTCCCGCAGCGTCGGGCCGCGGTGGAACGCCGCCGCCATCTCCGGCGAGTACCTTTCGGCCGCATCCTTTCTCGGTGTCGCCGGCCTGATCGCGAAATACGGTGCCGACGCCCTCTGGTACCCGATCGGCTTCACGGCCGGCTACCTCGGGCTGCTGCTGTTCGTCGCCGCGCCGCTGCGACGCTCCGGCGCGTACACGGTGCCCGACTTCGCCGAGTTCCGGCTCGGCTCCCGCCGGCTCCGCACCCTCGCGATGCTCGTCGTCGCCGCCGTCTGCGCGCTGTACCTCGTCCCGCAACTCCAGGGCGCAGGGCTGACTCTGAACATTTTGCTCGGGGTGCCGACCTGGGTCGGGGCCGTCGTCGTCGGGCTCATCGTCATCGGCAACGTGGTGGGCGGCGGCATGCGGTCCATCACATTCGTCCAGGCCTTCCAATACTGGCTGAAACTCACCGCGGTCGCGATCCCGGCGCTGGTGCTGTCGGTGTACTTCTTCGGCGACCACCACGAGCTGGGCGCCGCCGCACCACCCACCGTGAGCGAGCAGACCACGGTCGACATCACCACCGACGTCGTCGTGCAGGTGTCCGAACCGGTGACCGTCGGCGGGTCGGGGACGATCGACGGGGTCCCGGCGAGCGGTGACGTTCTCCTCGAGCCGGGCGAGCACCACCTCGGTGAGGGCACGTCGATGACCCTCGAGGCGGGCGCCCCGGTGCCCGTGGTCGCGGGCGCTCCCGCCGACAACTCCGACTGGATCGCCCCCGGCTGGGGATTCGGCGGCGACCACCCGATGTACCAGGTGTACTCGCTGATCCTCGCCACGTTCCTCGGCACGCTCGGGCTGCCACACGTGCTCGTCCGGTTCTACACCAACCCCGACGGGCGGGCCGCGCGGCTGACGTCGCTGGCCGTGGTCGGGCTGCTCGGAGTGTTCTACCTGTTCCCGACGCTGCTCGGGGTGTTCGCGCGGCTGTACGTGCCGCAGCTGCTCATCACCGGCACGTCCGACGCCGCGGTCCTGCTGCTGCCCGGCTCCGTGATCTCCGGGTGGGCCGGGCAACTCCTCGCCGCACTGGTGGCGTCCGGGGCCATCGCGGCGTTCCTGTCCACGTCGTCCGGCCTGCTCGTCAGCATCGCCGGGGTGCTCAGCACCGACGTCCTGCGCGGGCGGATCCGGGACTTCCGGATCGCCGCAGTCCTGGCCGGGGCGGTGCCGCTGGTGCTGTCGCTGGCGGTGACGTCGCTGGACCTGTCGCGCACGGTCGGGCTGGTGTTCGCGGTCGCGGCGTCGACGCTCTGCCCGCTGCTCGTGCTCGGCATCTGGTGGCGTGGACTGACCGCCGCCGGGGCGGGTGCCGGGATGGTCGCAGGCGGGCTCGTCGCCGGCTGCGCCGCCGGGATCTCGGTGCTCGGCGGCTTCACCGTCGACGTCTGGAACGGCTGGCCCGCGGCGATGGTCGCGTACCCGGCCGCCGTCAGCGTTCCGCTGGCCTTCGTCACGATGGTGCTGGTCAGCAAGGTGACGAAGCGTCAGATTCCCGCCGACCTCAGCCGGATCTTCACCCGCATGCACGCCCCCGAGGGGCTCGGGGTGGGCTCCGACCGCGAGCGGGAGCTCCGCTCCCCGTGAGCCTTTTTGGTAGCTCCCGCAACCATAAAGGCGCACGGGCGGCGGAGCCGCTTGTCGCGGTCGGGTGACCGTTCGACGCACAGTCCGGCAGCTCGTCGTGTGACAGGCACCACAACCTATTTCTGTGACTCAACTCTCACTAACGTCGGTTACCAGTTCACTTCACACGACCAAGGAGTCTGCAGTGACCACAGCCGATCTCAGTGAGGGCGCACCGCAGAAGCGGCGCGCCCCTGATGCGCAAGCCTTCGTAGACATGCAGGCGAGCCCGGAGTTCCAGGAGTTGCGACACCGCCTGCGTAGTTTCGTCTTCCCGATGACGGCGTTCTTCCTCGCCTGGTACGCGGCGTACGTCCTTCTGGCCACGTACGCGCCCGAGTTCATGGCCACCAAGGTGATCGGCAACATCAACCTGGGCATCATCCTCGGTCTCGGCCAGTTCGTGACCACGTTCGTGATCACCGCGCTGTACGTGAAGTTCGCCAACCGGGAACTCGACCCGCGCTCCGCCGCGATCCGCGACGAGCTGGAAGGACCGCTCAAGTGATCACCACACTCGCCGCAGGCACCGACGTCGGCAACCCGATCCTCAACATCGCCATCTTCGTGGCGTTCGTCGTGATCACGATGACCATCGTGATCCGTGCGAGCCGCACCACCAAGAAAGCCTCGGACTTCTACACCGGCGGCGGTCAGTTCTCCGGACCGCAGAACGGCTTCGCCATCGCCGGCGACTACCTGTCGGCCGCGTCGTTCCTCGGCATCGCCGGCGCCATCGCGGTGTACGGCTACGACGGCTTCCTGTACTCGGTCGGCTTCCTCGTCGCCTGGCTGGTGGCCCTGCTGCTGGTCGCGGAACTGCTACGCAACACCGGCCGGTTCACGATGGCGGACGTGCTGAGCTTCCGGCTCAAGCAGCGTCCCGTGCGGATGGCCGCGGCGCTGTCCACGCTGGTGGTCTCGCTGTTCTACCTGCTCGCGCAGATGGCGGGCGCCGGCGGACTCGTCGCGCTGCTGCTGAACATCGACGGCAAGGTCGGTCAGGGCGTCGTCGTCGCGGTCGTCGGTGTGCTGATGATCGTGTACGTGCTCGTCGGCGGCATGAAGGGCACCACCTACGTCCAGATGGTCAAGGCGGTGCTGCTGGTCGCCGGTGCGGGCATCATGTTCTTCCTCGTGCTGTTCGCGGTGCGCGGCAACTTCTCCCAACTGCTCGCCGACGCCCAAGCGACGGTCGCCGGTTCGACGAACGAGGCGATCGCGGGCCGCGACATCCTCGCTCCCGGCGCCAAGTACGGCATCAGCTCGATGAGCAAGCTCGACTTCATCTCGCTCGGCATCGCCCTGGTCCTCGGCACCGCGGGCCTACCGCACGTGCTGATGCGGTTCTACACCGTCCCCACCGCCAAGGAAGCCCGCCGCTCGGTCACCTGGGCGATCGGACTGATCGGCGCGTTCTACCTGTTCACGCTCGTCCTCGGCTACGGTGCCGCCAAGATGGTCGGCCCCGACGTCATCCTCGCAGCGCCCGGCAAGGAGAACGCGGCGGCGCCGCTGCTCGCGTTCGAACTGGGCGGCACCATCTTCCTGGCGATCATCTCCGCGGTCGCGTTCGCAACGATCCTCGCGGTCGTGGCGGGGCTGGCGATCACGGCGTCCGCGTCATTCGCCCACGACATCTACGCCAGCGTCATCAAGCGCGGACACGCGTCGGAAGAGTCGCAGGTGCGGGTTTCCCGGATCACGGTCGTCGTGATCGGTCTCGTGTCGATCGTCCTGGGCATCATGGCCATGGGCCAGAACATCGCGTTCCTGGTGGCGCTCGCCTTCGCGGTGGCCGCCTCGGCCAACCTGCCGACGCTGCTGTACTCGCTGTTCTGGAAGAAGTTCAACACGACCGGTGCCCTGTTCAGCATCTACGGCGGCCTGGTCAGCTGCCTCCTGCTGATCGCGTTCTCCCCGGCCGTGTCCGGTAAGCCGTCGTCGATGTTCCCCAACGCCGACTTCGACTACTTCCCGCTCGCCAACCCGGGCATCGTCTCCATCCCGCTGGCGTTCGTGCTCGGCGTCGTCGGCACCTACATCGGCCGCGGCAAGACGGAGGATCCCGCCAAGCAGGCCGAGATGGAGGTCCGCTCTCTCACCGGTGTCGGTGTGGAGAAGGCCGTCTCCCACTAATGCCTTCGGCCTGTGAGTACTTATTAACCGCCCGCGGTTAATAAGTACTCACAGGCCGTTAGGCTGCACCAATGGCGAAACTCACGGTCAAGACCGATGTTCCCCTCAGCCCCCAGGACACCTGGGAGAATGCCTCGAATCTGCAGGACTTCGACAAGTGGTTCGTCGTCCACGACGGCTGGCGCGGCGAACTTCCCGAGACCCTCACGGCCGGAACCGAGATCAGTTCCGTCGTCACGGTCAAGGGACTCCGCAATCGCGTGAAGTGGACGATCAAGGAGTACGACGCCCCGAACCGCATCGTCCTCAAAGGTGACGGCAAGGGTGGCGTGAAGCTCGGAATGGTGCTCGACGTCCAGGCGAAGGGTGACGCGTCCGAGGTGGCGTTCACCATCGAACTCGGTGGCGCACCGCTGTTCGGGCCAATCGGTTCGGGTGTCGCGAAGGCACTGAAGGGCGACATCGAGAAGTCCCTGACGACGTTTGTCGAGCTGTACCGCTGATCAATCGAGGACGTGCGCGCCGCCGGTGTCGGTGATCCACTCGGCGGCAAGGGCGTCCAGCGTCCCGTCGGCGTAGAGCGAATCGACGGCCGCCGAGACGCACGCGGTGAGCGGACTGTTCTTCTCCAGCACGAGGCCGAAGAATTCGGTGACGGCGTTCGGGCGGGGGAACTGCCCGACGAGGACGCTGTCCTTCACCTCGTTGGCGGTGATCTGAAATCCGGTCGGGATGTCGACCACCAGCGCGTCGATGTCGCCCGCGGCCAGGGCGGCCTTGGCGTCGTCGGTGGTGGTGAAACTGACCGGTGCCTGGCGGGGCTGCACGGTCTGGGTGATGGCGTCGAAACTGGTGGACCCCACCTGCGCCCCGAGGCGGAACGGCGCGAGGTCGGCGAGCGATTTGGCTCTCGCCGCTGGCGAGTTCTTCAGCGCCAGCACCGACTGCGTGACGGCGTAGTAGGGCGAACTGAAATCGACCGTCTCGCGCCGGGTGTCGACGATCGTGAACTGGTCAATGGCGAAATCGAAGTTCTTCTCGCCGGGTGCCAGCGCGTCGTTGAATGCGACGGTCTCGAATTGCACCTGGTCCGGACCGTATCCCAGCTTCCCGACTACTTCCCGGGCGACGGCGCCCTCGTAGCCCTTGCCGTTCGATGGGTCACCGTCGACGAACCACGGCTGGTACGACGGACTGTCGGTGGCGATGGTGACCACGCCGTCCTGCGCGGTGACGCCGCTGCCGGGGGCGCAGTCGCCGACCGCGCGGGTGGACGGAAGTTTGGTGAACGCTTCGGGAATCGTCGAGGCTTCGGCCTGGGCGTCGACCTCCGACGCTGTGTCGGTGGAGCAGGATCCGGCGAGCAATGTCAGTGCAGCGGATATGGCGGCGACGGCTGTCTTGGGACCTCGGTGCACCCCGCCATCTTGCCTGGCGGGTAGCGATCCGGCCAGCGAAGCGGCCGCGCGGCGCACAATATGTATGTATTGGCGGAGGGAGGTGCGCGTGGCCACGGCGGGAACTCGGCAACTGACGGTCGACGGACATCGCCTGTCCCTGACCAATCTCGGCAAGGTCCTCTACCCGGAATCGGAAACGACGAAGGGCGAGGTCATCGACTACTACACGCGGATCGCGCCCGCCATGCTCCCGCACGTCGTCGACCGTCCCGCCACCCGCAAACGCTGGCCCAACGGGGTGGACAGCGAGCCGTTCTTCGAGAAGAACCTCGCGGCCTCCGCACCGGCGTGGTTGGAGCGTCGTTCACTCGAGCACTCGGATCGGTCGGTGCACTATCCGCTCCTGAACTCGGTCGCGGCGCTTGCGTGGGCGGGGCAGCAGGCCGCACTCGAACTGCACGTCCCGCAGTGGCGGTTCGACGGCCCGCATCGGGGGCCCGCCACCCGGATCGTCTTCGACCTCGACCCCGGTCCCGGTGTGGGCCTGACCGAATGCGCGGAGGTGGCACGGGCCGTGCGCGACCTGGTCGCGAACCTCGGCTGGACCGCGTACCCGGTCACCAGCGGCAGCAAGGGTATTCACCTGTACGTGCCGCTCGACCGGAAGCTGGACGGTTCGGGCGCGTCGACCGTCGCGAAACAAGTGGCGACGGGTCTCGAGAAGCTGCGGCCCGAACTCGTCACCGCCACCATGGCCAAGGCGGTGCGCGCGGGAAAGGTGTTCGTCGACTGGAGCCAGAACAATCCGTCCAAGACCACCATCGCACCGTATTCGTTGCGGGGACGCTCCCAGCCGTATGTCGCGGCGCCGCGAAGCTGGGACGAACTCGACGACCCCGACCTACGGCAGCTGCGGTTCGAGGAAGTGCTCGAACGGTGGGAGTCGGACGGCGACCTGCTCGCCGGACTCGACCCACCGATCGAGGACGACGCCGCCCTCGCCGAGTACCGCCGCAAGCGTGATCCCGGACGGACACCCGAGCCGATGCCGGACACTGTGCGGATGGGGGAGGGGAACAGTTTCGTCATCCAGGAACACCACGCCCGGCGCCTCCACTACGACCTGCGGCTCGAACGCGACGGGGTGCTCGTGTCGTGGGCGGTGCCGAAGAACGTGCCGACGACGACGGGGGAGAACCGGCTCGCCGTGCACACCGAGGATCACCCGCTCGAATACCTCACGTTCTCCGGGACCATCCCGAAGGGCGAATACGGCGGCGGCGAGATGACCATCTGGGACACGGGCACCTACGACACCGAGAAGTGGCGCGACGACGAGGTGATCGTCCAGTTGCACGGCGGGCAGGTGGACGGCCGGTTCGCGCTGATCCGCACGAAGGGCGACCAGTGGCTGATGCATCTGATGAAGGATCAGACACCGGGCGGGTCGCACACGTCCGAATTGCCGCGGGGACTGTCACCGATGCTCGCGAGCCCCGGCACCCTCGACGGACTGGACGCCGACGAGTGGGCGTTCGAAGGGAAGTGGGACGGGATCAGGGTGATCGCCGAGATCAGTGGCGGCGAGCTGAAGCTGACGAGCCGGGCAGGCAACGACAAGACCCGCGACTACGCCCGATTGGGTTGGATGGCAGACGCTCTCGGCGACCACGAGGTGGTCCTCGACGGTGAAGTCGTCGCGTTCGACGAGCGGGGTGTCGCGAACTTCGGCCTGCTGCAGCAGGGCAACGAGCCGCACTTCCTGGCGTTCGACGTGCTGTATCTCGACGGAGTGTCGTTGTTACGCAAGAAGTACACCGACCGGCGCCGCGTCCTCGAGGCACTGGCGGCCAAGGTGGACAACCTGGTCGTTCCGCCGCAACTGCACGGGTCCGCGCAGGACGCTCTGGACGAGAGCCGCGGCAAGGGCTGGGAAGGTGTCGTGGCCAAACGCCGCGAGTCCGTGTACTTGCCGGGCAAGCGGGGGTCGAGCTGGATCAAGGTGAAGAACTGGCGCACACAGGAAGCGGTGATCGGCGGGTGGCGCCGGGGTCAGGGCGGGCGGTCCACGGGAATCGGGTCGGTCCTGCTCGGCGTCCCCGAGGACGGTGGGCTGCGCTACATCGGGCGCGTCGGAACCGGCTTCACCGAACGGGATCTGCAGGAACTCGCGTCCACCCTGGGGCCGCTCGAAACCGACACCAGCCCGTTCGTCGAAGACCTGCCCACCGCCGACCGCAAGGGCGCCGTGTGGGTGACCCCCACGCTGGTCGCGGAGGTGCGATTCATGGATTGGACCGGCTCGAAGAGACTGCGGCACCCCAGCTGGCGTGGGCTCAGGGACGACAAGACACCCGAGGACGTCGAAGTGGAGGTCTCGTGATGACCGGTATCCGATTTCAATCGACTCCGGAGAACGAGATCCCCGTCTCCGTGCCGGTCGACACCGTGCTGGCCCGCACCGAGTCGCTGGTGCTGTGGCTGACCGACGTTCACGTCTACAGCTGTGGTGTCGAATTCACGATCCAGGCACGCAGACCCGAGTCCACGGTGCTGCTCGACATGTTCGGCTTCGGCAAACCCGCGTCGTCGAACAGCAGCGGGCCGTTTCTGTTCGGCGTCGAGTACGCGGACGGCAGTGTGTTCACCAACCTTCCCGGCGCCCACATGACCGACGGCCTGCACGGCGGAGCGGGGCGCGGCGGGCCCCTCACCGGTGACAAGACGTACTTTCTGCAGCCGCTCCCGCCGCCGAAACGCTGGTCGATGATCACGGCGTGGCCCTACTTCGGTGTCCCGGAGTCTCGGACCGACCTCGATTCCGCCGTGTTCGCCGAAGCCGCGGAGCGGGTGGAGACATTGTGGCCGGAACCGGTTCACGCACTCGTCGAGGCATCGGACGGTCGACAGCAGCCGCCGGCGCTCGAATTACCGCCAGGGGGCTGGTTCGAATGGGCCGGCCGACGCCGTGTCGAATGATCCGGGCGGTTCCTGTGTCGGGGTGCGCAGCGCCGGGGGTGTGAAGACCGGCAGGGGTGCGGACGTCGGGTCCTCGTCCTGGTGCTGCTCGGAGACACTCACGTCTGCGTTCGGTGACGCCGTGCCGCTGGCGACGGCGATCCCGGCGGCGCCGACGACCGAGAGGACGAAGGCCGCGCCCCCGCCGATCGCGATGCGGGTCTTGGTGTGGGACATGGTGTGGATTTCCTCCGGTGATCAGGGACCGACGACGGTTCCGCCGTCGACGGGGCCGACTCCGCCGGGCGTCTGCGGGGTTGCGGGCGGGGCAGGCTTCGGGCCGCCGCCGACGGGGAAGGGATTGGTTTCGGGTTCGAGAACGCCCGGCTCGACCTGGCCCGGTCCTTCGAACGGACCCTTCGGGGGGTGAACGGGGTCGACGACGACGGGCGGATCGACGACGACGGGCGGGTCCACCACGACGGGCGGCTGGGCGATGGGCGGTTGCGCAACCGGCGGCTGGGCGATGGGCTCCTGGACAATCGGCGGCTGGGCGATCGGTGCTCGGACGATGGTCGGTGCTGCCACGATGGGCGGAACGACACCCGGTCCCGGCGCCACCGTTTCGGTGTCGGCCGAATAGCCTGGCGCCGAATACTCGGGATTCACCGAGTAGCCGGGGTCTGCGACGACGATCCGACTCGGGGCCGGCGCGATCGCCGGAGCGGGCTGCTGCTGCGAGACGGCCCCCTCCGAGCTCGGGGTCGGAGCCCCCTCGGTATGTCCACCGGCAAGAACGATCACTGCGGCTCCGGCGAGGGAGAACGTGAGGGCGGCGGTTGCGCCGATCGCGATGCGGGTTGCGGTGTGGACGATGGGGTGCCTCCGGTGGATTGGGTGGTCTAGCTGGGCCGTTAGACCAAGCTTGCGCCGGGCGCGAGCCTTTCGACAGGCACCCCAGGGTGCGCATCCCCCACCCCGCGGCGGAACCGCGGGCAGCCGCTCCCGCGCTGTTTACCGACGGATGTGCCGGAATCACAGGCAATTGCGTCGGAATCCGGCCAATGTCCCTGCGGCTGTGGTGCGGTGAGCGCTACCCACTCACGACAGGTCGCGGAACGTCATGACGAAGCCGGCCATGGCGGCGAGCACGGCCAGGACGTAGACCGGCACCTGCACCCAGACGGGTGCGGTGCGGTTGACGATCATCGCCGCCGCCAGTGCGACGACGATGAGCACCACACCGTAGAACGGGGTGCGCTGAGGGTGGTCACCTCGTGCCATAACCACCAGTGTGCCCCGCGTCGGCGGCTATCCGACCGCCTCGGGCACCCGTGTCTGCGCGACCCACCGGCCGCGTTGCCGGGTGATCTCGATCGGGTGGTCGAAGCATTCGCTGATGTTGTCGGTGGTGAGGACGTCCGCGACGGGGCCCTGCGCGATCACCCGGCCGTCGCGGATGAGGACGGCGTGGGTGGTGGTGGTCGGGATTTCCTCGAGGTGGTGGGTGACGAGGATGCTGGCGAGGCTCGGGTACGTGACGCGCAGCTCGTCGAGCGCGGTGAGAAGTTGTTCTCGCGCAGCCAGATCCAGGCCGGTGGCGGGCTCGTCCAGCAGAAGGAGTTGCGGCTCGGCCATGAGGGCTCGCGCGATCAGAGCCCGTCCGCGTTCGCCCTGGGACAGGTTGGGCCACAGGGCATCCGCGTGCTTCTGCATGCCGAGGGACGCGATGAGTTCGTCGGCTCGGGCGACCTGGCCGGCGGTCGGTGACCACCTCGGCACGAACTCGGGTGTGTTGGTGAGACCGGTGAGCACGACGTCGCGCACCGTCAGTGGCGCGTCGATCCGGTGTCGCGGGTTCACGTGCCCGATGTGGGCGCGCAACTCCCGCATGTCGACCCGGCCGAGCTGATGGCCGAGGACGTGGACGGTGCCGTGGGTGGGGTGCGCGACGGCGCCGAGCATGCTCAGCAGCGTGCTCTTGCCCGCACCGTTCGCGCCGAGCAGCACCCAGTGCTGTCCGCGTTCGATGTGGAGGGTGATGTCGCTGAGCAGATACCGCCCGCTCCGCACGAGGTCGACATGGTCGGTGCTGACGACCGAATTCGGGGTGGTCACTGATGTTCGCCTTTCCGCAGAATCGACATGGTCGGATCGAGATTGGCGGCGGTGGCGGCGACGGCAGCCTCGGCATCGCCTGCTTCCAGCGCGCGAACCAGGTCGTCGTGTGCGCAGCTCGTGTCGGGTCGGCCCGGTTCGTGGTCGACGAGTTCGGCGAGCGCGTCGACGAGGAGCGGCCGGATCGAATCGAACAGGGCGGACAGGATCGAGTTGCCTGCGATCTCCAGGATCGCGGTGTGGAAGTCGAGGTCGGCCGCGACGAAGACGGCGGTCGACGCGGTGGTGCTGTCGTGCCGGGCCGACAGCTGCTCTCGCAGTCGCCGAAGATCCTCGGGGCGTGCGCGTTCCGCGGCGAGCCGGGCGGCCTCGATCTCGAGGGCGCGCCGCACCTCGTACACCTCGAGCAGGCGGGCGCGGCGCAGCAGCTTCTCGAGTCCCGCACCGCCCGTGGGTGGTTTCGCGACGAACGTGCCGACCCCGTGCCGCACGTCGAGCAGGCCGTCGCGGGCGAGCAGCCGGACTGCCTCGCGGACGGAGGAACGGCCGACGCCGAGTTCGGTGGCCAGTTCGGCCTCGCTGGGGATGCGACTGCCGAGTGTCCACTTGCCGTCGCGGATCCACGCGGTGAGGAGTTCCTCGAGCTGGGGAACCAGCGGTCCGCTGCGGAGGGTGTGACGTCCGGCCATTCGGCGACGCTAACACAGTCCTCAGACGTCTGAGGACTGTGGCGGAGCCTATGGTGAACCGGAGAGAACCACCGCAGCAGAGGAGAGGTGCACCATGGCCATCGCCACCGCAGACCGTGTCACACGGGAAGAGTTGCTCGACTTCGTCCGTCCGCGCCATCGCAGCGTGCTGATCACCCGGAAGCGCTCCGGCGGGCTGCAGATCTCCCCGGTCACGTCGGGACTCGACTCGGAAGGCCGGATCGTCGTCGCCACGTACCCGCAGCGCGCCAAGGCCGCGAATGTGCGACACGACCCCGCCGTGAGCATGTGCGTGCTCTCCGACGAGTTCAACGGCGCCTACGTGCAGATCGACGGCACGGCCGAGGTACTGGACATGCCCGACGCACTCGAGCCGCTGGTGGAGTACTTCCGCGGCATCTCCGGCGAACATCCCGACTGGGACGAGTACCGGGACGCCATGCGGAAGCAGAACAAGAGCCTGATCCGGATCACCATCGACGAGTGGGGACCCATCGCGACCGGTGGCTTCCCGCCGGACACCGATCGCGGATAGGTCCCCGTCACCTACTCGACGGCACCCGCCGAGCGCAGCTGCTCGATGCCCGCCGCGTCGTACCCGGCCTGCGCGAGGATCGCATCGGTGTCCTGCCCGGGCCGCGGGGCCGGCCGGGGAACGGGCGCCGGGGTGCGGCCGAAGCGCGGTGCCGGTGCGGGCTGGCGGATGCCACCCACCTCGACGAACGTTTCCCGTTCCTTGTTGTGGGGGTGCTCGTGCGCCTCCCACGGCGACAGGACGGGCGACACGCACGCGTCGGAATCGGCGAACAGTGCCGCCCATTCGTCCCGCGGTCGGGTCGCGAACACCTCGGCGAGGCGCTTCTTCAGTTCCGGCGCCGCATCGAGGTCGTACTGCAACGGCAGATCCTCGCCGCTCAACCCCAGCACCTCGAGGAGTTCACCGTAGAAGTGCGGTTCGACGCACCCGACCGCCACGTGCAGACCGTCGGCGCACTCGTAGGTGTCGTAGAACGCGGCGGCCCCGTCGAGGACGTTCCGCCCCCGACCTTCCTGCCACAGCCCGGCGGCGTTCATGCCGTGGACGAACGCCGTCAGCAGCGCCGCGCCGTCGACCATCGACGCGTCCACCACCTGCCCGCGGCCCGACCGGGAGCGCTCGTGCAGCGCGGCCAGGATTCCCATCGTCAACATCAGGCCGCCACCGCCGAAGTCGCCCAACAGGTTCAGTGGCGGCACCGGCCGCTCCCCGGCACGCCCGATGGGTTCGAGCGCGCCTGCGAGCGCGATGTAGTTGATGTCGTGCCCGGCCCGACGTGCGAGGGGACCGTCCTGGCCCCAGCCGGTCATGCGCCCGTAGATCAGACCGGGATTGCGGGACAGGCAGTCGTCGGGGCCGATGCCCAGGCGTTCCGCGACGCCGGGACGGAAACCCTCGACGAGGATGTCGGCGCGTTCGACGAGCGTCCGAACGGCCTCCAGCCCCTCCGGAGTCCGCAGGTTCACGGCGATCGACCGTCGTCCGCGGTCGAGCACACCCGACGGCGCCATCAGCCCGCTGCCGCCGTCACCTGCCCGCTCGACGCGGATCACGTCCGCGCCGAGGTCGGCGAGGATCATGCAGCCGAACGGGGCGGGCGCGAGGCTCGCGAGCTCGACGACGGTCAGCCCGCTGAGCGGCCCGCCGGTCACGACACCCCCTGCGCGTCGCGGGGCAGCCCGAGCATGCGTTCCCCGATCACGTTGAGCTGCACCTCGGTGGTGCCGCCGTAGATAGTGGTGGCGCGGCCGGCGATCAACTGCTCCATCGCCTTGTCGCTCGGCTCCCCGGGAATGCTCACGGCGCCCGCCGCCCCCAGTTCGGCGACGACGAATTCGGCGATCGACTGTCCGAGCCCCATGCCCAGCAGCTTCCCGACGCTGGACGTGATGCTCACGTCCGCCCCCGACAGCTGCTTCAGCACGATCCGTGCACCGATCAGATCGATTGCCTGGCTCTCGGCCACCAGTTCGCCGACGCGGAAGCGTGCCAGCGGGCCGAGGTCGCGGCCGCGGGCGAACTGCAGCAGATCCTTGTCGGTGGCGTAGGCCTCCATCTTCTGGCTCAGGGCCACCCGCTCGCCCGCGAGGGTCGTGCGGGCCACGTTCCAGCCGTCGTTCACGTTCCCGACCACGTTCTCGTCCGGGATGAACACGTCGTCGAGGAAGACCTCGTTGAACAGGGCCGAGCCGGTCATCTCGCGCAGCGGCCGGACGGTGACCCCCGGCGTCGACATGTCCAGCACGAAGTACGTGATGCCCTCGTGTTTCGGCCTGGACGAGTCGGTGCGGGCGATCAGCATCGCCCAATCGGAGAACTGTGCCACCGTGGTCCAGATCTTCTGCCCGGTCACCGTCCAGCCGCCGTCGACCTTCTCGGCCTTGGTGGTCAGCGACGCCAGATCGGAACCGGCCCCCGGTTCGCTGAACAGCTGGCACCACACGAGATCTCCGCGCAGCGTGGGGACGGCGAGATCCCGCTTCTGCGCGTCCGTGCCGTGGGCCACGACCGCCTGTACCGCCCAGCCGCCCATCAGCAGCTGCGGCATCGGGATTCCGGCGGCCTTGATCTCCTGAGCGATGACGATCTGTTCGAGCGGGGACGCGCTGCGCCCGTACGGTTTCGGCAGGTGCGGCTGCACCCAGCCGCCGTCGCCGAGTGCGATCAGCTGGTCGTCCTCGTCGAGGCCCACCAGCGGGGCGAGTTCCGCCCGCACCTCGGTCCGGATCGCCTCGGCTTCGTCCGGCAGTTCCAGTTCGGAGGTGCGGGCGGTGCCTGCGAGGGACTGGTCGGACACCCGAGTGGCCCGCTCCTCGCGGGTGCCGAGGAGCCCCCGGATGGCCAGCGCCCGGCGGTAGAACAGGTGTGCGTCATGCTCCCAGGTGAATCCGATGCCGCCGTGGACCTGGATGCAGTCCTGTGCGCACTGCACCGCGGCATCGGGAACGACCACGGCGGCGATGTCTGCAGCGAAATCGGCGGTGTCGTCGCCGTTGTCGAGGGCGGAGGCGGCATCCCACAGCACCGCGCGCGCCTTCTCCAGGGCGATGCCCATGTGGGCGCACTTGTGCTTGACGCCCTGGAACTGGCCGATCGGTCGCCCGAACTGCACCCGCGTCTTCGCGTACTCGGATGCGGTGGACACGCACCAGGACATCACGCCGATCGCCTCCGCACCGAGGACGACGGTGGCGACGGACCGGACGCGCTGCTCGCTCAGACCGTCGAGGATCCGGTCGGCGCCCACGTGGACGGCGTCGGCGGTGATCCGTGCGGAACCGCGGAGCACGTCGATGCTGTCCTGCACCGTGACGGTGACGTCCGCGGAATCGACGACGGCCCAGCGAATGTCGTCGCCGACGGTGATCGGGAGTAGCAGGATATCGGCGTGTTCGCCGCCGAGGACGGCGTCCGCGACCCCGGTGACGCGGTATCCGCCCTCGTCCGCCGATACGTCGAGTGGGCGGCCCAACGCGACTGCGGCGGTGTGTGATCCGTCGAGAAGACCCGGCATCACCTCGATGCCGACCTTGGAATCGGCGGCCGCCACGAGCGCGGCGGACAGCGCGGTCGGGACGAACGGACCCGGGGCGGCCGTCCGGCCCAGCGCTTCGAGAGCCACCGCCAACGTGAGGAGCCCGGCGCCGTGACCGCCCTTGTCCTCGGGGACGTGCAGTCCCAGCAGGTCCTGGCCGACGAGAGCATCCCAGAACGGCGGAAACTTCTCCTCGCTCGTGGACTCGACCGCGGACCGGACATGATCGGAGGTGATGGTGTGTTCGGCGAAAGCGCGGACCGAGTCGGCGAGGGCCCGGTGTTCCTCGGTCAGCCCGAGCCCGAGCTCGTACGTGTTCTTGGCCATGTCGCGGCCCTTCAGCCGAGCCGGTCGGCGAGGTCGGCGACGGTCCACGGGCCGTCGCTCTCGATGGTCGTGACGTCGTGCCAGCCGGCGAGCTCGGAGATGGCACCGCCCTGCACGGCGAACACCTTGCCGGTGATCTTGCAGTTCGCGTCGGCGAGACGCGCGACGAGCGGAGAGATGTTGGTGGGGCTGAACGCGTCGAACTCGCCCTCCGGCACCTCCTCGGCGAACAGCGCTCCCATACCCGGGGTGGCCAGCGTGAGCCGGGTGCGGGCGATCGGCGCGATCGCGTTGACCCGGACGCCGTAGCGCTCGAGCTCGTCCGCGGCGACCAGGGTGAGTGCGGCGATGCCCGCCTTCGCGGCGCCGTAGTTGGCCTGGCCCGCGTTGGGCATGAACGTGCCCGACGCCGACGCGGTGTTGATCACGGACGCGTTCACGGTTTCGCCCGCCTTGGTCTGCGCCTTCCAGTACGCCGCCGCGTGGTGCAGGGTGGCGGCGTGGCCCTTGAGATGCACGGCGATGACGGCGTCCCACTGGCTTTCGGTCATACCCGCGATGAAGGCGTCCCGCAGGATGCCCGCGTTGTTGACGAGGACGTCGAGTCGGCCGAACTCCCTGACCGCTTGATCGACGAGTCCTTCGGCGCCGTCCCAGGACGCGACGTTGTCGGTGTTCGCGACTGCCCTGCCGCCCGCGGCGACGATCTCGTCGACGACCTGCTGCGCCGGGCCCGCGTCCTCGCCGGTGCCGTCGTTCGCACCGCCGAGGTCGTTGACGATTACGGCAGCGCCCTCACGGGCGAAGAGCAGTGCGTGCTCCCGGCCGATTCCGCGTCCGGCGCCGGTGACGATGGCCACCCGTCCGTCGAGTGTTCCCATGTGCGTGCTCCTAGGTTTCTGTGTCCGCGATGACGGCGAGGCCGTCCTTGATGACGAGTTCGTCGCCGACGGTGGTCTCGTAGGCGTACGACGTTGTCCCGCCCGGGGACTCGGCGACCTGCCGGAACTGCGTGGCGATGTCCTGGCCGGGCAGGACGGGTTTCGCGAACCGCACCGCGAGCCGGCGGAGGCGTTCGACCCGGCCGTCGGCGAGTTCGGTGAGCGCCGCCCACGACGTGAACGCCATGGTGCACAGGCCGTGGTTGATGATTCCGGGAAGTCCGGACATCCGGGCGATCTCGTCGTCCAGGTGGATCGGCATCGGATCACCGGAGGCGGGCGAGTACCGGAACGTCTGGTCCGCGTCGATGTGCTGGGTGATCGACGCGACCGGGGCCTGTCCGCGCAGGGACTCGTCGAACCGGTGCGCGGGTGCCTGCTCGCCGAGTCCGGCTCCCGCATCGACCTTCCGGAAGAACGCGGTCATCCACTGCTTGTTGACCAGTTCACCGTCGTCCGTGGTGGTTTCGACGTAGACGACGACGGTGGAACCGTTCTCCCGACCCTCGAATCCGATCGGTTTAGCACGGACCATGAGGTTGTCGCCGGGACGGATCGGACGGTGGAAGTGGAAATCCTGCTCCCCGTGCACGAGTTTCATGAGCAGTTCGACCGGGGCGACGGACAGTGCCGCCGGTGCCATCGACGTGAACGCGGGGACCACGGCGAACACCGGTGGCGCGACGTCGCCGGCGAGATGGCGTTCGATGGGATCGTTGGTGGCCGCGGCGTATTCGGCGATGCGCTCGGCGGTGACCTCGAACCGTTGCGGATCGGTCCACTCGCCGAGGCCGCTCGTGTCGAATTCGACTGTGGGGGTGGTCATGCGGATCAGCCCACCATGTCGGCGAACCCGGCCAGGGACGCCTCCAGATCCGCCTTGGCGTTCTTGGCGACGGCCTTGCCGATGGGGCCGACGATCATCGTGCCGGTGAAGCTCGCGTCGATGATCGCCGTGGATCCGGCGCCGTCCGGCTCGACCTTCAGCGTGAATTCGACGGTCACCCCCGCCATGCCGGTGCCGGAGATCTTCACCATCTCGGGCACCTGCACCTCGGTGACGGTCCACTCGATCTTGTTGGCCATGCCCATCACGGAGACGACCTCGGTGAACTTCGATCCGAGTGACACCTCGGCGGGGATTTCGCTCTTCCACGACTGGTGGATGGTGAGCCACTCCTCCCAGCGGGACAGGTTGGAGAGCGCGTCCCACGCCTTGTCGGGGGAGGCGGGCAGGGACGCTGCGACCGAAACGGAAGCCATGGTGTACTCCTGGTGTTCGGGGTGAAAGGAATTGTGAGAGAGACGGATCAGAGTGCGCGGTAGGCGGTGACGACGACGGCACCACCGAGGCCGATGTTGTGCTGGAGGGCGACCGCGGCGCCGTCGACCTGGCGCTTGTCGGCCGTGCCGCGGAGTTGCCAGGTGAGTTCGCTGCACTGGGCGAGGCCGGTGGCGCCGAGGGGATGCCCCTTGGAGATGAGACCGCCGGACGGGTTGACCACCCAGCGCCCGCCGTACGTGGTGTCGTCGTTGTCGACGAGTTTGCCGCCCTCGCCCTCGCCGCACAGGCCGAGCGCCTCGTAGGTCAGCAGTTCGTTGGTGGAGAAGCAGTCGTGGAGTTCGATGACGTCGATGTCGTCCGGCCCGATGCCTGCCTGTTCGTACACGCGGGCCGCGGCCGTGCGGGTCATGTCCGCGCCGACCAGACTGATCGCACTCCGGTCCTCGAACGTGCTCGGGAGGTCGGTGACCATGGACTGGCCGACGATCTCCACGGCCTGCCCGGCGAGGTCGTGCTTGTCGACGAACTCCTCGCTCGCGACGACGACGGCACCGGAGCCGTCCGAGGTGGGGGAGCACTGCAGTTTGGTGAGGGGCCCGTAGATCGGCTTCGAGCCGAGGATCTCGTCGAGCGTGTACTCGACCTGGAACTGGGCGTACGGGTTGTTCTGTGAGTGGCGGTGGTTCTTCACGCCGATCTCGGCGAACTGTTCCGCCGTGGTCCCGAACCGTTCCATGTGTTCCTTGCCGGCGGCGCCGAACATGTAGGGGGCCGGCGGCATCGCGAACTCCTGAAGTTCGGCGAGCGCGAGGAGGTGGCGCATCATCGGCTGTTCCCGGTCGTCGTACGTGGACCCGAGCGAACCGGCCTGCATCTTCTCGAAGCCCAGCGCGAGTGCGCAGTCCACCTGCCCGCTCCGGACCGCCTGCGTGGCGAGGAAGAGCGCGGTCGACCCCGTCGAACAGTTGTTGTTGACGTTCACGATGGGAATGCCGGTGAGGCCGAGTTCGTAGACGGCCCGCTGTCCCGACGTCGACTCGCCGTACACGTATCCGACGTACGCCTGCTCCACGAGCCGGTACTCGATCCCGGCGTCCTCGAGTGCCCTGCCACCGGCCTCACGCGCCATGTCGGGGTAGTCCCACTCGCGTGCACCCGGCTTCTCGAACTTCGTCATCCCGACGCCGACGACGAACACTCTGTTACCCATTGCGGCTCCCTGAGTCCGGAGAAATGTGTGTGTGACACCTTGTCTCACCAAAGTATGTGAGACAAGGTGTCCAGTCAACAGTCGGGTGGGTAACGTATGCGTGATGCCGGACAAAGTGGAAACCGCCGCGTCGCCCCAGGGGGACGGCCGCGCCACGCGCTGGGAGGACCACAAGGCGGAACGCCGCAGCCGGATTCTCGAAGCCGCGATGGACGCCATCAACGAGGACGGTCCCGACGTGGGCGTCCAGCAGATCGCGAACCGCGCCGACGTCCCGCGATCGGTGGTCTACCGGATCTTCACCGATCGCGGTGACCTCGACGAGCAGCTACGCGGGCGCATCATCGAACGACTGATGGCGGACCTCGCGCCCACGTTGACACCGGAGGGGACAGTGGGCGAGGCAATCGCCCGCGCCGTGGAGACGTACCTGCGGTGGATCGTGGAATATCCACGGCTCCACCAATTCCTCGGCACCGGATCGCCGGGCAGGCGGACGACCGGCTCACGTGTGGTCACCGGAACGAAGACCGCGATCGCGCTCCAGCTGTCGGATCTGCTCGCGACTGTCCTCGACACGGTGGCCGGCAACTCTGACCTGGCCGAGGCGCTGGCCTTCGGGTTGGTGGGACTCGTGGATGCCAGCGTCAATCGATGGCTGAGCAACCCGCAGTCGGCGCTCGGCAGCGACGAGCTGGCCGAGTTCCTCGAGGTGTCGATCTGGCAAGTGCTGCACGGCAATCTGGCGCGGATCGGCGTCACCATCGACCCGTCGACCCCGGTGTCGGAACTGCAGTAGTCGGCCGGGTATGGCCAGCTACCATGGCTTTCATGCCCTCCCGGCGAGGTTCACCGGCCGCTTCCGAGCAGGCCTGGGTGTCGGACACGGCGGTCGGTGACGCCGTCGCGCGCTTCGCCAGTGCCTGGGAATCCTCGTCGTCCGCGCCCGATCTGGTCGCCTACCTGCCCGCGTCTCCCGCGCTCCGCCGGGTCACGCTCATCGAACTCGTCAAGGTCGACCTGGAGAACCGCTGGCTGCGCGGCGACCACCCGAAGCGGCTCGGCCAATACTGTGAGGAGCTGCCGGAACTGCGGCGGTGGCCGTTGCCGCCGGATCTGCTGTACGAGGAGTTCCACATCCGGCGGCGCAGCGGGGAGTCGGTCGAGGCGAGCGAGTACACGCAGAATTTTCCGGGTCAGGCCGGTGAGCTCGACGAACTGTTCGGCACCGGGGAGTACCACAGCACGGTGCTCCATCGCGGGGAGACGACGCTGTCGGTGTCTCCGGGGAGCGGCGGAACGCTCGACGATCTGGAGGTGGGCCAGCGGATCGACGATTTCGATCTCGTGACCGGTCTCGGCAGGGGCGCGTTCGCGCGGGTGTTCCTGGCCCGGCAGCGGTCGCTGCAACGGATGGTCGCCGTCAAGATTTCCCTGGACCACGGCACCGAGCCGCAGACTCTGGCCCAGTTCGACCACGACTACATCGTCCGGGTCTTCGATCAACGCCTCCTCGCGGGCCGCGACCTGAGACTGCTGTACATGCAGTACGTCCCGGGCGGCACCCTGCTCGACGTGGTCGCCCGGGTTCGTGAGACGCCACCGGATTCGCGCAGCGGCGCCGTGCTGCTGGACGCGATCGACCGGGCCCTGGTCGGTCGAGGCGAGATCCGGCCCAGCGAATCCGGGGTGCGCCGGGAGATCGCGGCGCTGACCTGGCCCGAGACGGTCGCCTGGCTCGGCAGGCGGCTGGCGGAGGCGCTCGACTACGCCGGACGCCACGGCGTCCTGCACCGCGACGTCAAACCGGCGAACGTGTTGCTGACGACGGAGGGCGTCCCCAAGCTCGCCGACTTCAACATCAGCTTCAGCCGCAACGTCGCCGGGTCGAGTCCGGTCGCGTACTTCGGCGGCTCGCTGGCCTACATGTCACCCGAACAACTCGAGGCGATCCACCCGGACCGGCCGGGCGCACCCGGTGATCTCGACACCCGCAGCGACCTGTATTCGCTCGCAGTCGTCCTGTGGGAGTTGCTGACCGGCAGAAGACCTTTCGACGACAGCGACGCCGAACTGCGCTCCCACCCGCCCGGCGACCGCACCACTCTGGACGCGATGCTCGCGCGGCGGCGCGGACCGGACGAACCGGCCGCCGACGCGCTGCCCGCCGACTGTCCGAACGCGCTGCGGCGAGTGTTGCTGAAATCGCTGGCGCCGGCACCGAAGGATCGGTTCTCCTCCGGTGCCGAACTCGCCCAGCAGCTCGACGTCTGCCTCGACGCGCACGCCCGAGATCTGGTCGATCCGCCGCCGGGAAGCTGGCGGCTGCGGATGCGGCGGTGGACGCACCCGATCATGTTCCTGGCCATCGCAGTTCCCAATCTGCTGGCGATCCTCTACAGCTACCAGCACAACAGCACCCTGATCATCAGCAAGCTGCCGCCCGCCGCGCAGGAGAATTTCGAGCGGATCACCCGGATCGACTACACGGTCGCGTTCCTCATCGGAGCCGTGGGCACGGTGTCGATGGTGATCTACCTGACGATGGTGGCCGGCGGGCTGCGCCGGGGGCGGGTCTACACCGGCGCCCAGCTCGCCCGGGCGCGCCAGGACACCCTGCTGCTCGGCCAGCGGTGTGCACTGCTCTGCCTCGGTCTGTGGATCGTCAGCGGCCTCGTCGTGCCGATCACGTTGGAGGTGAGCGGCAGTCAGGTTCCGTGGAACACGATCGTCCACTTCACTGCATCTCAGCTCGTGTGCGGAGCGATCGCGGTGGTCTACCCGTTCTTCTTCGTGAACTTCTACGCCGTCCGCTGCCTCTACCCGGTTTTTCTGCGGCACGGCGAGATCAGTGCGTCCGACGCCCGGATGTTGAAGCGGTTGGGGCGCCGCAGCACGTTCTTCCTCGCCGCGGCCGCCGCCGTGCCGCTGCTCGGGATCGCGGGAGCCACGTTCATTCCCCCGGAGGACCTGCCCCGGGTGATCGTCGCGCTCCGCGTCCTGTGCGTCGGCAGCGTCATCGCGTTCGTGGCGGCCTACTGGATGTTCCGGATGCTGTCCGAGGACCTGCACGCGCTGGAGCGCGTAGTGTCCGGTGCGCCGCGGCACGAGTGATCAGGCCGAACCCCTGAACGTCAGCCACAGCAGCGAGACATTGAGCACGACGATCAACGACGCCGCCACCCAGGCGGCGACCGTGGTGGCCGTCGCGTTGCGGTGGACGCCCATCAGGTCGCGGCTCGACGTCATCCGCACGAGTGGAATCACCGCGAACGGGATGCACAGGCTGAGAACCACCTGACTGAGGACGAGCGCGAACGTGGGATCGACGCCGATCGCCAGCACGACCAGTGCCGGAATCAAGGTGACCACCCGGCGCAGCAACAGCGGGATGCGCATCGACAGCAGGCCGTACATGATCTCGGAGCCGGCGGCGCAGCCGATCGACGTGGACGCCAGGCCGGACGCTAGCAGTCCGACGGCGAAGACGACGGCGACGGTGGGGCCGAGCGAACTCTGGATGGCGGCGTGCGCGCCGTCGATCGAATCGGTGCCCGGAATGCCGCGCAGGGCCGAGGCGGCGAGCAGCAGCATGCCGATGTTGACCGCGCCCGCCACGATCAGCGCACCGACCACGTCCCACTTCGTCACCCGCAGCAGTCGCGCGAGGCGGGGGCCTTCCAGGTCGTTCCCGTGCCGGTCGCGGGCGAGGGCGGAATGGAGGTAGATCGCGTGCGGCATCACGGTGGCGCCGAGCATGCTCGCGGCGAGCAGGACCGTCTCGGTGCCCTCGAAACGCGGCACGAGTCCGGCAAGCGCGTCCGTACCCGACACGTCGGTGAACGCGAGCCCGGTGAGGAACCCGACGGTGATGATCGTCAGGAGTCCCATCACGACGAACTCGAACGTCCGCTGTCCGCGGCGGCTCTGGATCGACAGGATGCCCATCGACACGACGCCCGTGATCAGGCCTCCGACGAAGAGGGGAACGCCGAACAGGAGATGGAGTGCGATCGCGCCGCCGATCACCTCGGCGAGGTCGGTGGCGATCGCCATCGCCTCCGCCTGCAGCCAGAACGCGCGGCGGTTCCCGGTCCGCAGGCGGGTCCCCAGCATCTCGGGCAGTGATTTGCCGGTGACCAGCCCGAGTTTCGCGGACAGGTACTGCACCAGCACCGCCATGGCATTGGCGAGCACGAGCACCCAGACGAGCAGGTACCCGTACTTCGCGCCCGCGGTGAGGTTGGCGGCAACGTTTCCGGGGTCGACGTACGCGATGGCAGCCACGAACGCGGGCCCGAGGAGCGCGACAGTTCGGATGCTGCCCTTGCGGGGCGAGCGGCGCGGGAGGAGAGGGCGGGATGCCTCGATGCTCACGGAGCTCCTGGTCGTGGTCTGCGGATCTACCTGCTGATTCGTCTCTCCGCACTATAGATTTAGGGATTGCGAACTTACAAGCGCGGGGCCGGATCGGCTCGGAACTGCCACCTCGGCGCTATATTGACTAGAACGTGTTCTATTCGCGGTGGAAGGGAGTCCCGATGGGACAGGTTCTCGACAGAATCGACGGCGTCGCCGAGGAGATTCGCGGGCAGGCCGTCCAGTCGGAGGCGGATTGCCGGCTCACCGACACCGCCGCAGCCCTCCTGCGAGACTCCGGCGCGATCCGGTTGCTGCAGCCCAAGCTCTACGGCGGCTACGAGGTCCACCCCCGCGAGTTCGCCGAGACCGTCATGGGAGTCGCCGCACTCGACGGTGCGAGCGGATGGGTCACCGGGATCGTCGGCGTGCACCCGTGGGAACTGGCTTTCGCCGACCCGCAGGTGCAGGAGGAGATCTGGGGCGAGGACAACGACACGTGGATGGCGTCGCCGTATGCGCCGATGGGGGTCGCGACACCGGTCGACGGCGGATACGTCCTGAAGGGACGGTGGTCGTTCTCGTCCGGCACCGACCACTGTCAGTGGGCCTTCCTCGGGGCAATGGTCGGCGACGGCGAAGGTGGCATCGCGATGCCACCCTCGTCGCTGCACGTGATTCTGCCGCGCACCGACTATCAGATCGTCGAGGACACGTGGGACGTCATCGGACTGCGCGGAACGGGAAGCAAGGACCTGATCGTCGACGGTGCATTCGTCCCGGGCTACCGGACGTTGAACGCGTCGAAGGTGATGGACGGACGTGCGCAGAAGGAGGCGGGCAGGCCGGAGCCTGTGTACAACATGCCGTACTCGTGCATGTTCCCGCTCGGCATCACCGCCGCCGTCATCGGCATCACCGAGGGCGCGCTGGCCTGTCACATCGCGGTGCAGAAGGACCGCGTCGCCATCACGGGCCAGAAGATCAAGGAGGATCCCTACGTGCTCAGTGCGATAGGAGAGTCCGCCGCCGAAATCAATGCGTCGCGGGTCTCCCTCATCGAGACCGCCGACCGGTTCTACGACAAGGTCGACGCGGGTAAGGAAATCACATTCGAGGAGCGTGCGATCGGACGCCGCACCCAGATCGCCGCGGCCTGGCGTGCGGTGCGTGCCGTGGACGAGATCTTCGCGCGCGCCGGCGGTGGTGCGTTGCACTACAAGACTCCGATGCAACGGTTCTGGCGCGACGCGCACGCCGGTCTGGCGCACGCGGTCCACGTGCCCGGACCCACCAACCACGCGAGCGCGCTCACCCAGCTCGGCGGCGAACCGCAGGGGATGATGCGGGCCATGATCTGAAGCGCCGGGAGGCCGAGGCGCGCGCCCCGGCCTCCCGGCATCGGATCAGAGTGTGGCTGCGGCGAATCCGGTCTCGAGGTCGGCGAGGATGTCGTCGATACCCTCGATGCCGACGGCGAGCCGGACCAGTCCGGGAGTCACACCGGCGGCGAGTTGCTCCTCCGGGGTCAGCTGCGAGTGCGTGGTGGACGCCGGGTGGATCACCAGCGAGCGCACGTCTCCGATGTTCGCGACGTGGCTGTGCAGGGTGAGCGCGTTGACGAACTTCTTGCCCGCGTCGATGCCGCCGGCCAGTTCGAACGTCACGATCGCGCCCGGACCCTTCGGGGTGAGCTGCCGTGCGCGCTCGTGCCACTGCGAAGACGGCAGACCCGCGTACGCCACGGACGTGACCTCCGGGCGGGCCTCGAGGAACTCCGCCACCTTCTGGGCGTTGGCGACGTGCCGCTCCACGCGCAGGCTGAGGGTCTCGATGCCCTGCGCGATGAGGAACGCGTTGAACGGGGCGACCGCCGAACCGAGGTCGCGGAGCAGCTGCACGCGCGCCTTCAGCGCGTAGGCCGGGGCGCCGAGGTCCGCGAAGACGACACCGTGGTAGCTCGGGTCCGGGGTGGTGAAGTTGACGTGGCGGCCCTGGGTCCAGTCGAACGTGCCGCCGTCGACGATGACACCGGCGATCGCCGTGCCGTGACCGCCGAGGTACTTGGTGGCCGAGTGCACCACGATGTCCGCGCCGTGCTTCAACGGTTGCAGCAGGTACGGCGTGGCTACCGTGTTGTCGACGATCAGCGGGATCCCGTTGTCGTGGCCGACCTTCGAGATTCCCGGGATGTCCAGGATGTGGTTCTTCGGGTTGGCGATCGTCTCACCGTAGAACGCCTTGGTGTTCGGGCGGACGGCGCCGCGCCACTGCTCGAGGTCGTCCGGGTCCTCGACGAACGACACCTCGATGCCGAGCTTGGGCAGCGTGTAGTGGAAGAGGTTGTAGGTGCCGCCGTACAGGTACGGGCTGGAGACGATGTGGTCACCTGCCTCCGCGAGGTTCAGCACCGCAAAGGTTTCCGCCGCCTGCCCGGAGGACAGCAGCAGTGCGGCGACGCCGCCCTCGAGGGCCGCGATGCGCTGCTCGACCGCGTCCTGCGTGGGGTTCATGATGCGGGTGTAGATGTTGCCCGGCTCGGCCAGACCGAACAGCGCGGCAGCGTGATCGGTGCTGTCGAACGTGTACGAGGTGGTCTGGTAGATCGGCAGCGCCCGCGCCTTGGTGGTCGCGTCGGACGTCTGCCCGGCGTGGATCTGCTTGGTCTCGAACGACCAGTTGACGGTGGGATCGATGCTCTCGGTCACGAGTGGTGTGCTCCAGATTCGGTGAGGTGGATGTGGTGAATCAGTTGTCGCCGGTGAGTGTTTCGACCACGGTGCGGACCGGGGTCTGATTGCGGGTCAGGTCGAGGACGGGGCAGTGCGCATCCACCGCCTCCTGCAGTTCGAGGTAGCGCTCCCGCGATTCCGGGCCGGTCAGCGTCACGACGACGCGCACTTCGCCGAACCCGGCACGTACGGCCTCGTCGAAGCCGAAGAACCCGCGTACGTCGAGGTCGCCCTCCGCCCGCGCCGAGATGTCGTCGACGCGGACACCGAGCTTCTCGGCCCAGAAGCGGTACGTGACCACCTGGCAGGAGAGCAGCGACGCGAGATAGTACTCCACGGGATTGGCCGCCGAATTGTCGCCGCCGAGCGCCGGTGGCTCGTCCACCTCGACGCTGTACTTGCCGAGCGTGACGGTGCTCGCGACGGCGTCGTGCGCCTGCGCGGAGGCGCGGAAGACGACGTGAGCGTTCGCGGAATCCTCGGACACGGCGTCGCGGGTGGCGCCGATGACCGACGCGAGATGCGAAACGGATGCAGTGGTCATGACAGTAAGAATCCTTCGAAAACGAGGGTGTGCAGGAAGAACCCGGCGCGAAACGTCACGCCGGGACGGGTCCGATCAGGAGATCGGACACCTCGAGGTACACACCAGTGCGAAATCGACATGGCGACGCCGCGTCAGCAGCTCACCTGAGTCGATCACGCCGGATTCGGTCACGGATCAGACTGTAACCGCACGACACGCATTCCGACCAGTCCCATAGGAATTCTGCTCACGGAGTGGGCAGCGCGCGGCACAGGGCGTCGAGAGTGGCCGAGAAACGCGCGGACGACGGCGTGCTGTAGCCGACGACGAGTCCGTCGGACCGGTCCGCGGGACCGTCGGGATGACGGAACGTGCGTAGACCCTCCACCGCGAGACCGAGGGACGCGGCCCGGTCGACGGTGGCCGCCTCGGTCCCGTCGGGAAGTTCGAGTACGGCGTGCAAACCGGCCGCGATGCCGGTGACGTGCACGTGTGGTGCACGGGCGGCGAGGGTTTCGACGAGGGTGTCGCGCCGGCGACGGTAGAGGGTGCGCATCCTGCGGACGTGCCGATCGAATGCGCCCCTCTCGATGAAGTCGGCCAGGGTCAGCTGGTCCGTCGCGCTGACCCATCTCTCGTATCCGCCCTTGACTGCCAGAACACGGTCGATCAGGCGTTCCGGCAGCACCATCCAGCCCACGCGGATCGCGGGGGAGAGGGTCTTGCTCACGGTGCCCAGGTATGCCACCTCGTCCGGAGCCAGACCCTGCAGGGCGCCGACGGGTTGGCGGTCGTACCGGAACTCCCCGTCGTAATCGTCCTCGATCACGATCGCGCCCGTCGCACGTGCCCATTCCACGAAAGCCGTTCTCCTGCCGGGATGGAGCGGCCCGCCGGTAGGGAATTGATGGGCCGGGGTGAGCAACGCCGCCGACAGTTGCCTGCCCGTCGTATCCGGGGGCTGCGCTCCGCGGTCGTCGAGTTGCAGGGGGATGGTGGAGACGCCGGCATCGCCGAGCAGCTCGCGATGAAGGTGCAACCCATACCCTTCGACGGCGATCGGCCCCTTCGCGGCGCGGGCGAGCAACCACAGTCCGTGCCCCGAGCTCGCACTGACCACGATGTGGACGGGATCGGTGCGCACTCCTCGTGCGCGAGAAAGGTATTCGGCGAGAGCGTGACGGAGCTCGGGACGTCCCCGCGGATCACCCGGTCCGAACGCGTCGTTGGGTGCCGCAGTGAGCGCCCGGCGGGCCGACGCCATCCAGGCGGCACGCGGAAACTCCCCGACGTCGGGAGAACCGGGCATCAGGCTCAACGCCGGTCGGGGCGCCGCCGCGGAACGGGTGTGCGGACGTCGGGCCGGCTCGCCTGCCCGATCGGCGACCCGGGTCCCCGACCCCTGCCGGGCGGTGAGCCAGCCCTCGGCCACGAGTTCGGCGTACGCCTCGGCGACGGTGTTGCGGGCGATGCCGAGGTCGAGGGCCAGGGTGCGGGACGGCGGGAGGGTGGTGCCTGCGACGAGCCGTCCCGATCGAATCGACTCGCGCAGAGCGGAAACCAGGTTCGCGCGCACCCCCGGCGCCCGTCCGCCGCCGGACGCGGTGAGGTCGAGATGGAGGTCGCGGCCCAGACCCGAATTGGCCCAAGTTTCCATGCACGAATTGAACCATAGAGATGGGCTATTTCGCGCTTACTGTTCTCGTATGACCACAACAGAGCGCAAGACCCGCGTCGACCTCGCCCGCAAGGCCCCCGCCGTCTACAAGGCGATGATCGCCCTCGACGCCGCGGCACGGCAAGGCCTCGACCCGGAGCTGGTCGAGCTGGTGCTCACCCGTTGCTCCCAGATCAATCACTGTGCGTGGTGCATCGACATGCACACCGCCGATGCCCGCAAGATCGGCATCAGCGAACAGAGGTTGTACCTGCTGGGCGCGTGGGAGGAGGCGCACGGGCTGTACACCGGCAAGGAGCGTGCCGCGCTCGCGCTCGCCGAGGCGATCACCGTGCTGACCGACGGCTTCGTCCCCGACTCGGTGTACGAGGAGGCGGAGGAGCACTTCGAGGAGAAGGAACTGGCGCAGCTCATCTCGCTGGTGCTCACGATCAACGCGTGGAATCGCATCGCCGTGAGCACGCGGAAGACCCCGCGGGTGCGCTGATCCCGGGTAACGGACCCGCCGCCTCGCGCCCGCTGCACTGCCGCCCGCTCAGAAGTTTCCGCGGGCGGCTTGTTCGCGTTCGATGGCTTCGAAGAGGGCTTTGAAGTTGCCGATGCCGAAGCCGAGGGAGCCGTGGCGTTCGATGAGTTCGAAGAACACGGTGGGGCGGTCGACGAGGGGTTTGGTGAAGATCTGCAGCAGGTAGCCGTCTTCGTCGCGGTCGACGAGGATGCCGCGTTTCTGCAGTTCGGCGATCGGGGCGCGGACGTTGCCGATCCGGGCCCGCAGTTCGGGGTCCTCGTAGTAGGAGTCGGGGGTGGCCAGGAATTCGACGCCCTCGGCGGTGAGCTGGTCGACGGCGGTGAGGATGTCATTGGTGGCCAGTGCCAGGTGCTGAGCGCCGGGGCCGCGGTAGAAGTCGAGGTATTCGTCGATCTGCGAGCGCTTCTTGGCGAGGGCGGGTTCGTTGAGGGGGAACTTGACCCGGTGGTTGCCGTTGGAGACGACCTTGCTCATCAGCGCGGAGTAGTCGGTGGCGATGTCCTCGCCGACGAATTCGGCCATGTTGGTAAAGCCCATGACCCGGTTGTAGAAGTCGACCCAGTGGTCCATCTTGCCGAGTTCGACGT